>DATISB010000062.1:0-43664 GCA_035469145.1 Pseudolabrys sp. | reverse complement strand
GCCCCGCGGCCGGTGCGGGCCGAGGCCTTGCAGGGCACGCCCGGCGCGTCGACTGCGGCAGGCGAGGCGCCGAGCGAATTGGCCGCGGCCGGCACCGGCTGTTACTTCTTCTGCCTCCCCCTGCAAGGGGGACGTCGCCTGCCGAGCGCAGCGAAGGCAGGTGGGTGGGGGTGAGTTTATTGCAATCATGAACTATTTAATGATCCCCACCCAAGAGGCGCCGCCGTGCCGCCCTTGATCCCGCATTTCTCGATGCTGGCCGCCGATTACGACGCGCTGCTGTGCGACGTCTGGGGCGTGGTGCATAACGGCATCGCCGCCTTCCCGCACGCCTGTGACGCCTTGATGCGCGCGCGCGCCCGCGGCGCGATTGTGATCCTGATCACCAATGCGCCGCGCCAGAGTGAGGTGGTGGCCCGCCAGCTCGAAAAGCTGCATGTGCCGATTGAGGCCTATGACGGCATCGTCTCCTCCGGCGACGTCACCCGGGCCGTGATCGAGGCGCGACCGGGGCAAAGCGTGTGCCATATCGGGCCCGAACGCGACCGTTCTATCTTCACCGGGGTCGATGTGCGCTTGGCGCCGCTGGAGCGCACCGACTACGTGGTCTGCTCCGGGCTCGACAATGACGACGTGGAGACGCCGCAGGATTATCGCGCGCGGCTGGAAACCATGTTGGCGCGCAAGCTGTTCATGGTCTGCGCCAATCCCGACGTGGTGGTGGAGCGTGGCGACAGACTGGTCTATTGCGCCGGTGCGATCGCCGATCTCTATGCCACCATGGGCGGCGAGGTGCTCTACGCCGGCAAGCCGTATCGGCCGATCTACGACCTGGCACTGGCTAAGGCGCAAGCCGCGGCCGGGCGCAAGGTCGCGGCCAGCCGCGTGCTGGCAATCGGCGATTCGGTGCGCACCGATCTTAAAGGAGCCCGCACCATCGGCGTAGACTTCTTGTTCGTGACCTCAGGCATCCACGCCGAGGAACTGGGCGGCCGCGCGCGGCCCGACAGCAAGGCGCTCAACGCGACCTTCACTGCCGCCGGCGATAGGCCGAAGGCGGTGATGCGCGAATTGGTGTGGTGAGGGGTTCAGCAAGAGGCCCGGGGCGAGCCCGGGCATGACGATCCAAGATTATTTGTTCAGGAACACCGCGTCGATCTTGCTCTTGAGCGTCTGCGCGTTGAACGGCTTGACGATATAGTTCGACACGCCCGCCCGCTTGGCTGCGATCACATTGTCGGTATTGGATTCCGCCGTCACCATGATGAATGGCGTCTCCGCCAGGTTGGGATCGTTGCGCACCACTTGCAACAGGTCGTAGCCGGTCATCGGCTCCATGTTCCAGTCTGAAATCACCAGGCCGTATTGGCGCGTGCGCATCTTGGTGAGCGCCGAGGTGCCGTCGTGGGCTTCGTCGATCTGCTCGAAGCCGAGCTGCCGCAATTGATTGCGGATTATGCGGATCATCGTGTTGTAATCGTCGACGATCAGAATCGGTATCGAAGTGTTGACAGCCATGACGCTACACCCGCAATGGGCCTCCCCCCAGAAAGAGCGGCTGTTACCCGTTGGCATTGAGTATCCGGTTAATTTGAAAGTTTGTTAACCGCGCGCTAACCGTAACCGGGCGCGAAAGGCGGCATGACGCGAAAATGAGCAAAACCGCAGGCTTCCACATCGTCCGCGACGGCGCGCTAGCGCCCGATATCGGGCCGCTGCACGGCGCCGTGGTAGCGATCGGCAATTTCGACGGTGTGCACCGCGGCCACCGCGCGGTGATCGGCGCCGCTCTCAAGCGCGCCAAGAAGCTCGGCCGCAAGGCCGCGGCCTTGACCTTCGCGCCGCACCCGCGGCTTTTCTTAAGGCCGCAGGACACGCTGTTCCAGCTCTCCAGCGAGCGCGACCGGCTGCGCCTGCTGGCGGCGAGCGGGCTCGACGGCGCTATCATCATGACCTTCGACGCGCAGCTTGCCGCCACCTCGGCGGCCGATTTCATCGAGCGCATCCTGGTCGGGCGCTTCGGCATCGGCGGCGCGGCGATCGGCTTCGACTTCCATTTCGGCAATAAACGCACCGGCTCGCCGGCCTATCTGGCCGAGCAGGGGGCTCGGCTCGGCTTTGCCGTCGACATCGTGCCGCCGCTCGAGGACGAGGGCCGGCCGGTTTCCTCGGGCGCGGTGCGCGCGGCGCTCAGCCAGGGCAAGGTGGTGGAGGCGACCGAACTCTTGGGCGCGCCCTGGTTCGTCTCCGGCGAGGTTATCCACGGCGCCAAGCGCGGGCGCGCGCTCGGCTTTCCCACCGCCAATGTGCGGCTCAATCCGGCCTGCGGCCTCAAGCACGGCATCTATGCGGTGCGCGTCGGCATCGCGGGCAAGCGCCATGACGGGGTGGCGAATTTCGGGGTGCGCCCGATGTTCGGCGGCGGCGCGCCGCTCTTGGAGGTGTTCCTGTTCGACTTCGATGGCGACCTCTACGGGCAGGTGATCGACGTCGCCTTCATCGGCTGGATCCGCCACGAGCAGAAATTCGAATCGATCGAGATGCTCAAGCGCCACATCCTGGCGGACGGCGGCCAGGCCCGCGACGTGCTCAAACGCGCCGGCAAAGCGTTTCCGCTGCTGGGGGAGATTTGAAAGTATTAAGCGTGCCGCTTGACCTTTCCGCCACGGAATCCGCCTGCTAGTAAGCCCCCCATGACCACGCCCAAGTCCGAACAAAAGCGCGATTATTCCGAGACGCTGTTCCTGCCGCAGACGGATTTTCCGATGCGCGCGGGCTTGCCGCAGCGCGAGCCGGAAATCCTCAAACGCTGGGAGCAGGCCGATCTATACAGGCAGCTGCGCGCGGCGGCCAAGGGAAAAGAGAAATTCATCCTGCATGACGGCCCGCCTTACGCTAACGGCAACATCCATATCGGCCACGCGCTTAACAAGATCCTGAAAGACGTGGTGACGCGCAGCCAGCAGATGCTCGGCTACGATTCGAACTACGTGCCGGGCTGGGACTGCCACGGATTGCCGATCGAATGGAAGATCGAGGAGGAGAATTACCGCGCCAAGAACAAGCCGAAGCCGGACTTTTCCAATCCCGCGGCGCTCGTGGAATTCCGCCAGGAGTGCCGCGCCTTCGCGCAGCATTGGATCGGCGTGCAGCGCGAGGAATTCAAGCGCCTCGGCGTCGAGGGCGACTGGGCGCATCCTTATACCACGATGGACAACTTTGCCGAGGCGCAGATCGCGCGCGAGCTGATGAAGTTCGCCGCCAACGGCACGCTCTATCGCGGCTCCAAGCCGGTGATGTGGTCGGTGGTCGAGAAGACCGCGCTGGCGGAAGCCGAGGTCGAGTACGAGGATTACACCAGCGATACGGTGTGGGTAAAGTTTCCGGTGCAAGGGCCATTAGCTGTAGGTGGCGATGAATCCAAATCATTTGCTGGATTGTTATTGCGCGACGTTGCTGTTGTTATTTGGACGACTACTCCCTGGACGTTGCCTGGCAATCGTGCGATCAGCTTTTCTTCGAAGATCAACTATGCCGTCTATGAAGTGAGCCAGGCGGCGGCCGATAATTGGGCCAAGGCAGGCGATAAGTACATCATCGCTGAGAAATTGGCTGACGATGTGTTCAAGCATGCACGTGTCGAACAATTCAAAAAACTATCGTCGATACCATCGGAAGCGTTGAAGAATGTTGCGTGTTCGCATCCGCTTGCTAAGTTCAATCAGGGATACGGCTTTAAGGTTCCGCTGCTAGCGGGCGAGCACGTCACTGACACTGATGGTACCGGTTTCGTGCACACCGCGCCCGGTCACGGCCGCGAGGACTTTGATGTGTGGACCGCGAGCCGTGCGGCGCTCGAATCGCGCGGTATCAATCCGGCAATTCCCTACACCGTCGATGAGAATGGCTCCTTCACGGAGGCCGCGCCCGGTTTCACGGGAAAACGCGTCATCAACGACAAGGGCGAGAAGGGTGACGCCAACAAGGCCGTCATCGAAGCGCTCAAACAAGCCGGAATGCTAATCGCTACGGGCCGCCTGAAGCATCAATATCCGCACAGTTGGCGCTCGAAGAAGCCGATCATCTTCCGCAACACGCCGCAATGGTTCATCGCGATGGATAGGCCCATCGAAAACGTTGGAGCTCTATCGTTTAGAGAAAAGACATCGGACGAAAAACCACCATTTCGCAATTCAACGCTTCGCGAGGCCGCTATACGCGCTATCAAGCTCACGCGCTGGGTGCCGGAGCAGGGTCGGAACCGCATTACCGGCATGATCGAGTCGCGCCCCGACTGGGTGATCTCGCGCCAGCGCGCCTGGGGTGTGCCGATCACGGTGTTCATCAAGGAAAAGCCGGACGGCTCGGTCGAGATCCTGCAAGACCCCGAAGTTGAGGTCCGCATCGTCGAGGCCTTCGAGGAAGAGGGCGCCGATGCCTGGTACCAGCCGGGCGCGGCCGAACGTTTCCTCGGCAAACGCGCCAAGGAAGGCTGGAAAAAGGTCGACGACATTCTCGACGTCTGGTTTGATTCCGGCTCCACCCACGCTTTCGTGCTGGAGGACCCGGTGCATTTCCCGACGCTGGCCGGCATCAAGCGCAAGGTGGGCGGCGGCAAGGACACCGTGATGTATCTGGAAGGTAGCGACCAGCACCGCGGCTGGTTCCATTCATCGCTGCTCGAATCATGCGGCACGCGCGGGCGCGCGCCCTTCGACGTGGTGCTCACGCACGGCTTCGTGCTCGACGAGCAAGGCCGCAAGATGTCGAAATCGATGGGTAACGTCACCGCGCCGCAGGACGTGATCAAGCAGTCGGGCGCCGACATTCTGCGCATGTGGGTGTGCGCGTCGGATTACGCCGACGACCTGCGCATCGGGCCGGAAATTCTAAAGACCACGATCGAGACCTATCGCAAGCTGCGCAACACTGTGCGCTGGATGCTCGGCTCGCTCGCGCATTTCCACGAGGATGAGCGCGTCAAATTCGAGCAGATGCCGGAGCTGGAGCGGCTGATGCTGCACCGCCTCGCCGAGCTCGACGCGCTGGTGCGCAAGGCTTACGCCGATTTCGACTACAAGCGCATCTTTGCCGCACTGTCGGCCTTCATGACCTCGGACTTATCGGCGTTCTATTTCGACATCCGCAAGGACGCGCTCTATTGCGATCCTTATTCGTCGGTGACGCGCAAGGCCTGCCTCACAGTCCTCAACCATCTGTTCCGCTGCACCGTCGTGTGGTTGGCGCCCATGCTGTGCTTTACGGCGGAGGAGACCTGGGCCTCGCGTTATGGCGCCGACGCCAAGTCCGTGCATCTCGAATTGTTCCCCGAGGTGCCGGCCGCCTGGCGCGACGACAAGCTTGCCGACAAGTGGCGCAAGGTTCGTACCGTGCGCCGCGTCGTCACCGGCGCCTTGGAGATCGAGCGCGCGCAAAAACGCATTGGTTCGTCTCTGGAAGCCCACCCCGTTGTTCTGGTCACAGACGAAGATTTATTCTCGGCAGTAGTTGATGTTGATCTGGCAGAAATATGCATTACGTCTGCGGCGACCTTGCGCGACGTCGGTAGTTCTGACGGCGCTTTCAGCCTGCCAGACGTGCCCGGCGTGGCGGTTATCCCCAATCTCGCCGAGGGCACTAAGTGCGCGCGTTCGTGGAAGATTCTCACCACCATTGGCGCCGATCCCGAATACCCGAAGGTCTCGCCGCGCGACGCCAAGGCGCTGCGCGAATGGGAAACCATGCGCAAGGCGGCGGAGTAGATGCGCGCCAGCTATCCTTATGGACAGCTTACATTTTTCGGCCTTGCCGTCGCGGCTATCGCTTGCCTCATCGATCAGACTAGCAAGCTTTATTTGCTGTTCGTGTTCGATCTCGCCGCCAATCCGGTGCATCTCGGCCCGTTCTTCGATTTCGTGCTCACCCGCAACACCGGCATCAGCTATGGCCTATTCCAGACGCAAGGGGTCCTCGGCCAATGGGCCCTGCTCGGCTTCAAGGCGTTGGCGGTGCTGCTGCTCTGGCTGTGGCTGGCGCGCTCCAAAGACCGGCTGACCGCGCTGTCGCTGGGCCTGATCATTGGCGGGGCGGTGGGTAATGCCATCGACCGGCTGGCCTATGGCTGGGTCGCCGATTTCGTGTTTTTCCACGTTTCCACGGCAAATTGGCGGTTCAACTGGTATGTTTTTAACCTAGCCGATGTAGCCATCGTTGCAGGGGTGATGGGCCTGCTGTATGAGTCCCTGGCCGGGGAGCGCGCCCAAAAAGCGCCCTGATCCCGGCCAATGGTCAGGGATCGAAACGCGGGTTCCCCTTGGAATTGCAAGGCGTGTAAGGGATCGGATGACCGATACGTTGCGGACAGGCTTGGCTACCAAATTCAGCCTGCGGACGGTTTCTCGCGCGACTTTCAGCTGCCTGCTCGGCGCTGCCCTGCTCGCGCCCGGCACCCCGGCCCGCGCCGGCGATAACGACGACAACGTGCCGATCGACACCAAAATCATTCGCGGCATTCTCAATGGCCTCGGCCTGCGCAAGGACGGCGAAGCGATCACCTACGAGGAGCGCGCACCGCTGGTGCTCCCGCCGGGCCGCGCCTTGCCGCCGCCGGAAAAATCCGATGCCGCGCTTGCCAACAACCCGGCCTGGCCAATCGATCCCGATGTGCAACGGCGGAAACAGGAAGCGGTGCAAAAGCGTAACGTCAGCATGAATGCCGATGAGACCTTGCGAAATGAGCAGCGCCCGCTGCGGCCCGATGAAATTGCGCCCGGACCCAAACCACGTACGACGCGCCATACCGATGACGGTTATCGGGCCTCGCCGAACGGCTCGGGCGATCGGCTCTCGCCCTCGCAGCTCGACACCAAGCCCGGTTTCTGGGGTAAGATATTCGGGAAAGGCGAACCGGATTCCGGCAGCTTTACCAGCGAGCCGCCGCGCACGGCTCTCACCGAGCCGCCGCCAGGCTATCAGACGCCGTCGCCGGAGCAGCCCTACGGCGTCAGCAAGTCTACCGCCGCTCCCAAGCCGACGAACTATCTAGAATCACACGGTACCGTGGACGGCGGCAAGACCAACTAACTGCGCAGCCACCAGCCGATCCGACCTGTGATATTCGTGCGCGCCGGTGACAAAACCACGCATGGGGCGCGTCAACTCAGGTTGCAAGGTTCCAAAATCGTGCCATTGAAACGAATTATTTCCGCGGCCGCCATCACGGTCTTGGCTGCCGCGTTCGCAACGCCATCGCTTGCCGCTGAGCCGACGGACGCCAAGATCGCCGACTTCACGCTGGCGAACGGATTGGAGCTGGTCGTCATTCCCGACCACCGCGCGCCGGTGGTCACGCACATGATCTGGTACAAGGTCGGTGCCGCCGACGAGACGCCGGGCAAGTCCGGGCTCGCGCACTTCCTCGAACACCTAATGTTCAAGGGGACCGCGAAGAATCCGACCGGCCATTTCTCGCAAGTGGTCGCCTCCGTCGGCGGCCAGGAAAACGCCTTCACCACGAACGACTACACCGCCTTTTATCAGCGCGTGCCGAGCGAGAAGCTCAAGACCGCGATGGAATTCGAGGCCGACCGCATGACCGGACTGCAGCTCACCGACCAGGTGGTGCTGCCCGAGCGTGACGTCATCCTGGAGGAGCAGAACCAGCGCGTCGCCAACAATCCACACGCACGGCTGGGCGAGCAGATCGACGCCGCGCTTTTCCTCAACCATCCTTACGGCAAGCCGGTGATCGGCTGGCGGCACGAGATGGAGCAGCTTTCGCGCGACGACGCCATTGGCTTTTATCGGCGTTTCTACGCGCCCAACGATGCGGTGGTGGTGATCGCCGGAGACGTCGAGCCGGAAATTGCGCGCAAACTTGCGGAAGAAACCTACGGCAAGGTTGCCCGCCACAACAATATCCTGCCGCGTCAGCGGCCGCAGGAACCGCCGCCGGTAGCGGTGCGCTCGCTCACGCTCGCCGATCCACGCGTCGAGCAGCCGGTCATGCAGCGCGTCTATCTGGTGCCATCTTTCCACGCCGCCAAGCCGGGCCAATCGGAAGCGATCGAAGTGCTCGCGCATATCCTCGGCAGCGGCTCCAATAGCCGGCTCTACCGCGCGCTGGTGGTTAACAAGCATGTCGCGGTGATGGCCGGCGCCAGCTACGACAGCTTCGTGCTCGACATGTCGAAGTTCGGCGTCTTAGGCGTGCCGCGCCCGGGCGTCTCGCTGCCGCAACTCGAAACCGAAGTTGACGCGGTGATCGCTAACGTGATCGCGCACGGCGTGTCGGCCGAGGAACTGGAACGCGCCAAGTTCCGGATGATCGCCGACGCGGTCTATGCGCAGGACAATCAGGTCAGCATGGCGCGTTGGTACGGCGGCGCCCTCATGACCGGCTCAACCGTCAATGACGTACGACACTGGCCGGACCGCATCCGCGAGGTCACCGCCGAGCAGGTGCAGGACGCCGCTCGCCACTGGCTCGATAAGCAGCGCTCGGTCACCGGCTATCTGATCAAGGACAACAGCCCGCAGGCGGAGAAAAAATCATGATGCGGTTTTTGACCTCCGCCGCGCTCGCCACTCTTGTGCTGCTGGCGGGCGCGTCTGCCGCCTCGGCGATGCAGATCGAAAAGATCGTCAGCCCGTCCGGCATCGAGGCCTGGTTGGTGCACGAGCAGTCCGCGCCACTGGTCGCGCTCAGTTTCGCTTTCCATGGCGGCTCCACCCAGGACGAGCCCGAAAAATCTGGCACCGCCAACCTCGCTGCCGACTTGCTCGACGAAGGCGCCGGTGATCTCGACGGCAAGACCTTCCATGAGCGGCTGGAAAATCATGCCATCGAACTCAGTTTTCAAGTCGCGCGCGACTACTTCCACGGCTCGCTGCGCACGCTCAATGAGCACCGCGACGAGGCGTTCGATCTCTTGCGGATCGCGCTAAGCGCGCCGCACTTCGACGCCGATGCGATCGAGCAGGTGCGCGGGCAGGTGATGTCGTCATTGCAGCGCGAAACCACCAGTCCCAACAGTCTCGCCAGTAACCGCTGGTGGGAGACGGCCTTCCCGGGCCATCCGTATGGCCGCGAAAGTAAGGGCGCGCTGGAGACAGTGCCGCGCATCACCGCCGACGACATGCGCGATTATGTGCGCCGCGCTTTCGCGCGCAACGAGCTGATGATCTCGATCGTCGGCGATATCGACGCCAAGACCGCCGGCGCGCTGATCGATCGCGCCTTTGCCGGCCTGCCGGCCAAGAACGATCTCAAGCCGGTCGCCAACGCTACGCCGCGCGGGATGGGCCGCCGCATCGTCATCAATCTCGACGTGCCGCAGGCGGTGGTCAATTTCGGCGGGCAGGGCCTTGCGCGCAACGACCCCGACTTCATCGCCGGCTATATCGTCAATCACATCCTGGCCGGCGGCACTTTCTCCTCGCGCCTCTACAAGGAAGTGCGCGAAAAGCGCGGGTTAGCCTATGGCGTCTCCGACAGCCTGGTCTGGTTCAGGCGCGCCGCGGTGCTGTTCGGCACTACCGCCACCCGCGCAGACCGCACCGCCGACGCGCTCGGGATCGTCGAAGCTGAGACCAAGCGCATGGCCGCGAACGGCCCGACCGCCGACGAGCTGGCGGCTGCGAAATCGTTCCTCAAGGGCTCCTATGCACTCTCGCTCGACACCTCGGGCAAAATCGCCGCCCAATTGACACAGATCCAGATCGATAATCTCGGCATCGACTATATCCAGCGCCGCGGCGGCCTGATCGACGCCGTCAGCATCGAGGACGCCAGGCGGGTGGCCAAGCGCCTCTACAGCGGCGGCATGCTGGTCATCGTGGCCGGCCGGCCGATAGGGCTGACCTCGAGCGGCGAGTGAACGGTTGCGCGCAGCACGCGTTAGAGGCAAATAGTGTCCACGATTCTCGATCTGTCATGGCCGAGCATGACCCGGCCATCCCGCTTAGGAGAGCAGTGCGTCCCTAAGCGGGATGCCCGCGACGAGCGCGGGCATGACAAGAGGTGCAACCATCCATGGCCATCATCGTCCAATCCATCGACAACGCGCGCGAGCAGCGCATCGGGCCGCACGGTATTGCCGACAAGGCCCTGAACGCTGCGCTCGATCGCGCCGGCGCAGCGCTCGAAGCCTTGCGCGAGCGTCACGCCGATGGCGGCCTGCCGCTGCTGCAGCTGCCGGGCACCCATGACGATCTGGTGCCGATCCGGGAGGCCGGCCGCCGGCTGGCCGAAAATGCCACCGACGTCGTTTTCCTAGGCACCGGCGGTTCCAGCCTCGGCGGCCAGACGCTTGTGCAGCTTGCCGGCCACGCGGTACCGGGCATCGGCGCGCTGGCTGCGCTCCCGCGCATGCATTTCATGGATAATCTCGATCCAGAAACCTATGGCGCGCTGCTCGGCAAACTGCCTCACACGACGACGCGCTTCGTCGCCATCTCCAAATCCGGCGGCACCGCCGAGACGCTGATGCAGACCATCGCCGCGCTCACGGCGGTGAAGGCGGAAGGGCTGGAGACGCGCATCCCCGATATTTTCCTCGGCCTCACCGAGAAGGCCAAACCGGTCAAGACCAACGGGTTGCGTGAGTTGCTCACCGCGCATCATGTGCCGATGCTCGATCATCACACCGGCATCGGCGGGCGCTTTTCGGTGCTCAGCAATGTCGGATTGTTGCCGGCGGCGATGCTCGATCTTGATATCGCGGCGGTGCGCGAAGGCGCGGGCTTAGCGCTGGCGCCAGTGCTGGCGAAGAAGCCGGCGGGCCAAGTGCCGGCCGCACTCGGCGCCGCGCTCGCCGTGGCGCTGGCCGAGAGCAAGGGCAAGAGCATCAGCGTGCTGATGGCCTATGCCGACCGGCTGGAGCGCTTTACGCATTGGTACGTGCAGCTTTGGGCCGAGAGCCTCGGCAAGAATGGCAAGGGCACCACGCCAGTGGCGGCGCTCGGGCCGGTCGATCAGCACAGCCAGGTGCAGCTGTTCATCGGCGGGCCGCGCGACAAATTATTCACCGTTGTCACCGTCGCCGGCGCAGGGCGCGGGCCTCGCATGGATGCCGAGCTTGCCAAGCTCGCGGGCGAGCCCGCTTTCAGCGGCAAAACCATCGGCGATCTGGTGGCGGCGGAAGGCCGCGCCACCACCGAGACTTTGGCGAAGAACGGCTGCCCGGTGCGTACCATTCACCTGCCGCAATTGAACGAGGAAACGCTCGGCGAGCTGCTGATGCATTTCATGCTGGAGACCATCATCGCCGCGCATCTGCTCGGGGTCGATGCCTTCGACCAGCCGGCGGTGGAAGAGGGCAAGGTGCTGGCGAAGAAGTATTTGACTTCTTATTAGTCATTCCGGGACGGCGCGAAGCGCCTGACCCGGAATTCATACTCCGCAGCGTTTGATGTCGAACGGCTTTTGTTCCACAGAAGACTCTGTGATTATGGATTCCGGGCTCGCGGGCTGACTCCCGCGCTCCGGAATGACAGAGAATGCACCGCATCACCGACACCATTTCGATCGATGACTCCGAATTGTCGGAGACCTTCGTGCGCTCGTCTGGTCCGGGCGGGCAGAACGTCAACAAGGTGTCGTCGGCGGTGCAGTTGCGTTTCGACGTGCGCCATTCGCCGTCGCTACCCAATGACGTCGCGGTGCGGCTGATGCGGCTCGCCGGCAAGCGCCTCACCAAAGAAGGCGTCATCGTCATTATCGCGCAGAGCCACCGTGCCCAGGAGCGCAACCGCGCCGACGCGCGCGAGCGGCTGTTCGATCTAATCCGCCAGGCGGCGGTGCGCCCCATGCCGCGCCGTGCAACCAAGGTGCCCAAAGACCAGAAACGAAAGCGGATTGAGGGCAAAAAGCACCGCGGCCACATCAAAAGCCTGCGCGGCGGCAAGCCGAGCTTTGAATAGCGGGGGTAGATGGCCGCCGCGCCTCGCGGGTGCCCGCATTACGGGGCTAGACTTCTTGCAACCGATTCGCCGCCTTTTCCCTCTCCCCGCGCGCGCGGAGAGGGTGCCGAGTGAGCTTGCGAGCGAGACGGGTGAGGGGACTTCTAGTATGCCCCTGACCCGGCTTCCTCGCTTCGCTCGGAAGTCGACCTCTCCCCGCTTGCAGGGAGAGGTAAAGGAAAAAAGATGCCCGTCCGCCAATTGTCCGAGGCTATCGTCAACCGCATCGCCGCCGGCGAGGTGGTCGAGCGGCCGGCCAGCGTGGTCAAGGAGCTCATCGAGAACGCGCTCGACGCCGGCGCGCGCCGCATCGACGTGCTCACCGACGGCGGCGGCCGCCGTCTGATCCGGGTTAGCGACGACGGCGAAGGCATGACGCGTGCTGACTTGGCGCTCGCCGTCGATCGACACGCTACCTCGAAGCTCAAAGGCGACGATCTGCTGGCGATCGACACGCTCGGCTTTCGCGGCGAGGCGCTGCCCTCGATCGGCGCGGTGGCGCGGCTGACCATCACCACGCGGCATAAAGCTGAGCCGCATGCCTGGACCATCACCGCCGATGCCGGCGAGAAATCCGACGTGAAGCCAGCGGCGCTCGGACACGGCACCAGTGTCGAGGTACACGATTTATTTTATGCCACGCCTGCGCGGTTGAAATTCCTCAAGACCGACCGCAGCGAGGCGGAAGCCGTGCGCGAGGTGGTGCGGCGCCTCGCCATGAGCCGGCCCGATGTCGCCTTCACACTCGCCGGCGAGGAACGCGCGCCGATCACCTGGGCGGCGGCCAATGACGAATTGGCGCGGCTCGGCGACGTGCTTGGGCCGGACTTCCGTGCCAATGCTATCGCCATCAATGCCGAGCGCGAAGGTGTGCGCGTTCAAGGCTTCGCCGGCCTGCCGACGCTGTCGCGCGCCAATACGCTCGGGCAATACTTATTCGTTAACGGCCGGCCGGTGCGCGACAAGCTGCTGGTCGGTGCGGTGCGCGGCGCTTACACCGATTACTTGCCGCGCGACCGGCATCCGTTACTGGCGCTGTTCGTCACGCTCGATGCGCGCGAGGTCGACGTCAACGTGCATCCGGCCAAGACCGAAGTACGCTTTCGCGACGGCGGTCTGGTGCGCGGCTTGATCGTGCGTGCGCTGAAAGAAGCGCTGGCACGCGAGGGCCAGCGCGCGTCCACGACCGGCGGCAGCGCCGCCATCGCGGCGTTTCGTCCGTTGGCGACGGCGCGGCGCGGCGCCTACGACTGGCGGCACTCGCCGGCGCGGCCGCCCGGTTTCGGCTCCGCGCGCAGCGCAACCGCGCTCGGTTTCGCGGAAGCAACGCAAGCCGCCTTCGAGGTGGGCGAGCCGTCCGCCGATGCCCGGGTCGAGAGCTTCGAGCCGGCGGCCGAGCTGATCGAGCGCCCGCTCGGGGCAGCGCGCGCGCAGGTGCACGAGACTTACATCGTGTCGCAGACCCGCGACGGGCTGGTCATCGTCGATCAACACGCCGCGCACGAGCGTATCGTCTATGAGCGCATGAAGGCGGCGATCGGAAAAACCGGCGTGGCGCGGCAGATCCTGCTGATCCCAGAGATCGTGGACCTCGACGAGGCCGATGCTGCGCGCTTGGTTGCGCGTGCCGGCGAACTGGCGCGCTTCGGCCTCGCGATCGAAGCCTTCGGGCCGGGCGCCGTGGCGGTGCGCGAGACGCCCTCGATGCTGGGCGAGATCGACGTTAAGGGCCTGCTGCGCGACCTCGCGGAGCACATGGCGGAATGGGACGACTCGTTGCCTTTGGAGCGGCGCCTGCTGCATGTCTCCGCCACCATGGCCTGCCACGGCTCGGTGCGTGCTGGGCGCCGCCTCAAGCCGGAAGAGATGAACGCCCTGTTGCGCGAGATGGAAGAAGTGCCCAATTCCGGCCAGTGCAACCACGGAAGGCCGACTTATGTGGAATTGAAGTTGACGGATATCGAGCGGCTGTTCGGGAGAAGGTGATGCTCAGGGATGGCGTAGAAATATCAATTCGGTGTCGTCGTATTGGCGCCGCTCCAATTCCTCGAACCCCTGCGGCGCGGTGAAGCCGGCATCCGCCGCTTCCTCCACCACGATCAGCGCGCTGGGTGTCAGCCAGCCACCGTCGCGCGCCGACGCGAGCGCCTTCTCGGCCAGGCCTTTGCGGTAGGGCGGATCGAGGAAGGCCAGCGTGAACGGCTCGAGCGGATGCGCGGGGCCGAGCTTGGTGGCGTCGCGCCGGAAAATGCGGGTAATACCGCCTAAGCCCAGCGTCTCGGTGTTGTTGCGCAGCAGCGCGCGCGCCTGCACGCCGTCGTCGACGAACAGCACGTAAGCCGCGCCGCGCGAAATTGCTTCAATGCCGAGCGCGCCGGTGCCGGCGAACAGGTCGAGCACGCGCGCGCCGCTCACTGGGTCGCCATAGGCGTGCATCAGGATGTTGAACAGCGCCTCGCGTAAGCGATCGGCCGTCGGACGAAGCGCGTCCGACTTCGGCCCGGCGATCGGGCGCGAGCGCAATCTGCCGCCGACCACGCGCATTATACTTTTTCCCTTTTGCGCATGATCTGACCCAAAAAACGGTTCCCACTTCTCGTGATCATGCACTATCTCGGATACTTCGGCCGCGGCCCGCCGGTGCGGTCGCGGCGAGGTTGCTTTTTGCGAGCCATGCGCTGTGACCCCTCTCCGTCATCCTGAGGTGCGCGGCCCTGCCGCGCCTCGAAGGATGAACGGCCCGGGCTGTCACCCTTTGAGGTGCGCTGCGCGCGCACCTCAGGGTGGCGGGGAGAAATCGATTGCGCCGTATGATCGACCAACGGTGCGTCGAAATCCGCTTGCGCCTGCGTGGCGATCTCCGGCCCCAGCTGCTTGCGCAACTCCTCAGTCATCACTTCCTCCACGGCGCCGTCGTCTAGATCGCCCAACTCGAACGGGCCGAACGCCACGCGGATGAGCCGGTTCACCTTCAGATCGAGCGTCTCCAGCACCTTGCGCACCTCGCGGTTCTTGCCTTCGCGGATGCCGATGGTGAGCCAGACATTGGCGCCCTGTTCGCGGTCGAGCGTCGCCTCAATCGGCCCGTAATGTACGCTCTCGACGGTGATACCGCCGCGCAGCCGGTCAAGCGCAGGCTGCATGACGCGGCCGAGCGCACGCACGCGATAGCGCCGCAACCAGCCGGTCGCTGGCAACTCGAGCACGCGCGCTAGCCCGCCGTCATTGGTGAGCAGCAGCAGCCCTTCCGTGTTAATGTCGAGCCGGCCGATGCTGATCAGTCGCGGCAGATTCTTGGGCAGCGCGGCGAAGATGGTTGGCCGCCCCTCCGGGTCGGAATGCGTGGTCACCAGGCCGCGCGGCTTGTGATAGCGGAACAGCCGCGTGCGCTCGCGGGCGCGCAGCGGCTGCCCATCCACCGCGATGCGGTCGGACGACGTGACGTTGAGGGCGGGCGAGGAAATCACAACGCCGTTGACCGCCACGCGCCCGGCGGCGATCCAGGCTTCCGCCTGGCGCCGCGAGGCGAGCCCCGCCCGCGCCATCACCTTGGCGATGCGCTCGCCGGGATTTTGTTGATTGCTCTTGTCGGACATGCACATAGCCGCAATAAGGTTGGCCGCAATATGGTTGCGGCCTGATAGCAGAGTTAGGGAGACGATACGAGCGTGCCAAGTTTTATGGAGCCTGCCCTCGAGGAAGCCCGCGCCGCGGGCGCGCACGGCGAAGTGCCGGTCGGCTGCGTGATCGTGCGCGAGGGCGAGGTGGTCGCCCGCGCGGGCAACCACACCATCGCCAATCGCGATCCCACTGCGCATGCCGAATTGCTTGCGATCCGGCAGGCGGCTGCCGTGCTTCGTACCGAGCGGCTTGCCGACTGCGATCTCTATGTGACGTTGGAGCCCTGCGCCATGTGCGCCGCCGCGATGTCGTTCGCGCGTATCCGCCGGCTTTATTTTGGCGCAGGCGATCCGAAAGGAGGTGCGGTGGAAAACGGCGTGCGGTTCTTTTCGCAAGCCACCTGCCATCACCGGCCAGAGGTCTATGGCGGCATCAACGAGAGCGAATGTGCCGGGTTGCTGCGCGACTTCTTTGCCGCGCGACGCTAACTAAATCGTCTTATCCACCAGCTTGCCCATGCCGGGCGACGGCAAGGCCTGCTCCTCCGGCGATTCGTCGTCGCGTTCATTGGCCGGCCGCGGCGGCCGCCGCTTTGGCGACGATGCGATCTTCGCCGCGACAATGTGAACGCCAAGGCCGCCCGCGCTCGTGATGGAGGTTTTTCTCATGGCGCGGCGACCCTACCGGGGCAGCTCTCAATTTTGCGCAGCGTTGTGGAATGAAAAAAGGCATTGCTGTGAAAGGATTCGTTGACCCTAACGGTCAGTGCGTGCCGGCTTCCCGTGCGAATTCCCACGCCTTGTCGGCGAGCGGACGGATCATCACGGCCTTGGCCGGCGCGAATTCGCTCGTCGCGGTGCCGTCGCGCACGCGCCCGATGATGCCCTGCAAAATCGCGGCGATGCGAAAGAAATTATAGGCCAAGTAGACCGGCAGCGCCGGTCGTGGATCGAGCCCGGTGCGCGCAACGTAGGCTGCCACATAATCCGCCATCGACGGAATGCCGAGCGCGCGCAGGTCGTGCCCGACCAGCGAGGCGGTGCCGGCCGCGCTCTCGGAATGCGGCATGTGCCAGGCCATCAGGTGATATGTGAAATCGGCGAGCGGATCGCCGAGGGTGGACAATTCCCAGTCGAGCACGGCGAGGATCTTCGGCTCGCTCGCCGCGACGATCAGGTTGTCGAGCCGGTAGTCGCCGTGCACCAGACGCGGTGCCCCGCCCGGCGGAATGTGCTTGGGCAGCCATTCGATCAGCCGCTCCATGTCATCGATCTTTTCGGTTTCCGAGGCGCGGTACTGCTTCGACCAGCGCTCGACCTGGCGCGCGACATAATTCTCGCCGCGGCCAAAATCGGAGAGGCCGATGGCCGCCGGATCGAACGCATGCAGGCGGGCGATGGTGTCGTTCATGGCGTCGTAGACCGCGGCGCGCTCGGCCGAGTTGGAGCCGGGCATCTGCGGCTCCCAGAACACGCGGCCATCGACGAATCTCATCACATAGAACGGCGTGCCGGCGACGCTGTCGTCCGCGCAATAAACCATCGGCTCGGCGACGGGGAAACCTTGCGCGTGCAGCGCGCGGATCGCACGGTATTCGCGGTCGACCGCGTGCGCCGACGGCAGCAGCTTGCCCGGCGGCTTGCGGCGCAAGACGTAACGCCGCGCCGGCGTCTCCAGCAAATATGTCGGGTTCGACTGCCCGCCCTTGAATTGCTTGACGGTCAGCGGGCCGGCGAAGCCTGTCACATGTGTCGTTAAATAATGCTCAAGGCGTGCGCTATCGAGCCGCAGTGCGGGCGCCGCCTCCTTGGTGCCGGAAAAAGCCTGCTGGCGGTCGAGGGTCACTATCGCTCCGCGCTCATTTGCGCGCGGCGCCGAACGAAATCGGCGCGTCGGCATAAATCTTGTAGCTTTGCGTCTTCGGCTTCGCCTTGTCCTCTTCGTTGAGATACTCGAGCGATCTTTTGCCGGTCAACGCGCGCGGCAGGATCATCACCCGAATGAAGCGGCTGGGCTTGTCGGGCGAAGCCTGGGCGAACACCGCATCGGGCCCGCTCTCGTACCAGGCGCCGCCCGGCCCGTACGAGGTCGAGCGGCCGTGGGTGTCGATGCGGATGCCGCCCTCGATCAGGCAGCGGATGCCAGGCCCCTGGTGCCGGTGCAGATAGGCGCAGCCGCCCGGCGGAAAGGCGACGCTGTCGCCGCGCATCAGCAACTCGCCCTTCGGCAGTGTCTCAAGGAAGGCCGTCAACTTCTCGTGCGTGATCATGCCGGGTGCGTTCGCCGTCGTGCTGCCGTGGTCGCCGCGCGCCAGCTCCCAGCGCCAGCAGGTCATGCCGCCCTTACCTGGCCGCACCAGCGTGGCGCCTTCGCCCTGCCAGAAGGCGCCTTCGTTGAAGCTCTCGCCGCCGATCGTGGCCGAGCCGTGCACCACGAAGATGAAACGCGGCAGCGGCGGCAGCTGGAATTCGACATTCTCGGCCGACGACAGGACGTCCTCGTAAAGCCGCAACACGGGATGCATGGTTGTCTCCGACGTGTCTCTCTCGTCAATATCAGGTTTCTCTTTTCACCGCCTGCCAGCCAATATCGCGGCGGCAGAAGCCGCCCGGCCATTGGATGCGGTCGACCGCGGCATAGGCGCGCTGCTGCGCTTCGCGCACGCTCTTGCCGCGCGCGCAAACGTTAAGCACGCGCCCGCCATTGGCGAGGATGCGGCTGCCGTCAACCTTGGTGCCGGCGTGGAAAATTTCCACGCCCTCTACCTGCGCCGCCGCGTCGAGCCCTTCGATCACTGTGCCGCGCTCGTAATTGCCCGGATAACCCTTGGCCACCATCACCACGGTGAGGGCTGCGTCCGGATACCAGCGCAGATCGAAATTCTTCAGCTGCCCGTCGCGCGCGGCCAGCAGCGCCGGCACCAAGTCCGACATCAGCCGCAGCATCAGCACCTGGCATTCCGGGTCACCGAAACGGACATTGTATTCGATCAGCTGCGGGCCGTTCTTGGTGATCATCAGCCCGGCGAACAGCACGCCCTTGTAGGGTGCGCCCATCGCCTTCATGGCGCGCACGGTCGGCTGAATGATCTCGTCCATCACGCGCTTATTCATTTCCGGCGCCATCATCGGCGCTGGCGAATAGGCGCCCATGCCGCCGGTGTTCGGCCCCTTGTCGCCATCAAACACACGTTTATGGTCCTGCGCCGAGGCAAGCTGGATCGCGGTCTCGCCGTCGCACAGCGCGAAGAACGAGGCCTCCTCGCCGACCAGACAATCCTCGATTACGATTTCCCAGGCCGGCGACCCCAACCCGCCGGTAAACATCATGTCGATGGCGGCTTCGGCTTCACCAATCGTCTCCGCCACCACCACGCCCTTGCCGGCGGCGAGACCGTCGGCCTTTACCACGATCGGCGCGCCTTTTTTCCGCACGTAGTCCTTTCCGGCCGCCGCGCCCTTGAAGCGCTCGTAAGCCGCAGTCGGAATCTTGTTGGCCTTGCATAGGTCCTTGGTGAAGCCCTTCGAGCCTTCCAGCCGTGCCGCCCACTTGCTCGGCCCGAACGCTCTGATGTCGGCGGCCTCCAGGTCGTCGACGATGCCGGCGCACAGCGGCACCTCGGGGCCGACCACGACCAGGTCGATCTTGCTCGATCGGCAGAACGCGATCACCGCTTGGTGGTCGGCAAGATTGAGCGCCACGCACTCGGCCTCTTGCGCGATGCCGGCATTGCCGGGCGCGCAATAAAGCTTCTCGCTAAGCGGGCTCGCCGCGATTTTCCAGGCCAGCGCGTGCTCACGTCCACCGGAACCGAGGATCAGGATGTTCATCGTCTCTCCGTCCGCTACCGTAGTCGGTTAGCGGGCGGGGGTGGCGAGGACAAGGGGGCAGCAGCCGTCCATCGACAGCCGGCGGGCCTTTAGCGGCTGAGCGAAAAGTGTGGATGGCAGGTGTGCTCTTCTATGTAGTGGATGTAGGCCTCGACACTGTCCTGCGCGTTGATGTGGCCGATGCCGTGGAAATGCATCTCTTCGTGGCAGGTCGGGCAGCTGACGCGGTTGCCGTGTATCACCCGGTTCAGCCGTTCATGAAAGGTCGTCCGGCAGTCCGGGCAACGAACTCGCACCTTGGCATTCTCGAGGTTGTAGGCTCGCAGATCGGTCATGGTCGTGGCCTCCGGGCGCGAAGATGAGCCAAAAGGGTTGACGAGACGTTGCGCCGACGGCGGGGTGTTCCCCGCTCGGTGCGTTGGTCGTATACGGGTATGTCATGGCTCACAGCAGAATCACCGACGAAGCCGAGGTGCGCCCGGAAGCCGCTTCACCGCGCCTCAACTTGCCTGAATGGACCGTCTCCGAGCTGTCGGCGGCGCTGCGCAAGACCGTCGAGGACGCCTATGGCTATGTGCGGGTGCGCGGCGAGGTGTCCGGCTTCAAGGGCCCGTCGCCCTCCGGGCACGTCTATTTCCGCCTCAAGGACGACAAGGCAGTGCTCGAAGGCGTGATCTGGAAGGGCGTCTGGGGCCGCATGCGGGTGAAGCCTGAGGAGGGCCTCGACGTCATCGTATCGGGCAAGCTCACCACCTTCGCCGGCTCGTCGAAATACCAGATCGTCATCGACACGCTGGAGCCCGCCGGCATCGGCGCGCTGATGAAGCTGTTGGAGGAGCGCAAGAAGAAGCTCGCCGTCGAGGGCCTGTTTGATGAAGCGCGCAAGCAGCTCATTCCATTTCTGCCCAACGTGATCGGCGTGGTGACCTCGCCGACCGGCGCCGTCATTCGCGACATTCTGCATCGGCTGGCCGAGCGCTTTCCGCGCCGCGTGCTAGTGTGGCCGGTGCGCGTGCAGGGTGAAAGCTCGGCCGCCGAGGTCGCCAATGCCATCCGCGGCTTCAACGCGCTGCCTGAGCGCGGCGCGCTGCCGCGGCCCGACCTGATCATTGTGGCGCGCGGCGGCGGCTCGCTCGAGGACCTGTGGTCGTTCAACGAGGAGATCGTGGTGCGTGCGGCGGCCGACAGCATGATCCCGCTCATCTCCGCGGTTGGCCACGAGACCGATATCACGCTGATCGATTTTGCTTCCGACCGGCGTGCGCCGACGCCGACCGCCGCCGCCGAAATCGCCGTGCCGGTGCGCGCCGAACTGCTGGCGCAGATCGCGGCGTTAGCCGCGCGGCAGATCGGCTCCTGGCAGCGCGGCATGGAGGTGCGCCGTACCGAACTGCGTGCGGCGGCGCGCGCCTTGCCGGCACGCGACGAATTGCTGGCCGACCCGCGCCAGCGGCTGGACACGCTGGCGAAGCGATTGCCGCGCGCCTTGCACGCCAACGCGCAGCTTCATCGCACCCATCTGACGCGCGCGGCCGCGCGTCTCACGCCGCGGCTGCTGAAACTACGGCTGGCGCGCAGCAGCGAAATCGTCATCACGCTAGCAAAACGCAGCAAACTCGCCCAGAAGAACTATCTGCAGCGTCGTTGGGATCGCGTGCGCAACGCCGAACAATTGCTCAAAGCGTTTTCGTATCAGGACGTGCTCGCGCGCGGCTTTGCTCTGGTGCGCGACGGCGAGGGGCATCCCTTGCGTTCAGCCGCCGCCGTCACCGGCCGCATGCGGCTGGATATCGAGTTTTCCGACGGCCGCGTCGGCGCTACGGCCGACGGCGAGAGCGCGCCGCAGCCCGCCGCGCGCGCCAAGCCGCGTCCGCGCGGCGGCGGCCCGGGCGGGCAGGGCAGTCTGTTCGGGTCATAGGCTTAGGCGGCAAAAAACGCGCGGTTTTAGGGTTTCGCTCGTGCCTGCAAACCACTATCTTTGAGCCATTACCGCGCCGGACCGCAGTGGAGGCTGCCCTTGCTCAATCGCTACGATCGCTCCTCGCCGATGAGCGGCGAAGCTGAGGTGAAATACCTCGATGGCGATTTCCGCGTGGTGCGCCCCGGCGCCTTTGTGCGCTGCGCGGTGACCGGCGTGCCGATCCCGCTCGAGGAACTCAAATACTGGAGCGTCGATCGGCAGGAAGCCTATGCCTCGCCGCAGGCAGTGCTGCAGCGCCTGCAGCCGCAGGCAAAAACACCGTAGCTTTCTCCGTCATCCTGAGGTGCTCGCGCGTAGCGCGAGCCTCGAAGGGCGACGGTCCATGACCCCGTGCCCGTCATCATTCGAGGCTCGCTTTGCTCGCACCTCAGGATGACGGCTTACGGATTTTCGTCAGCACCAGCGCTCGCAATTCATCCGCCTCAATCACCGCCAATGTGACCGGGAGCACGTGCGTCTTGGCGGCGAGCGCCGCCAGCAGCGGCTCGCCCGCCATGCGCGCGCGATCTTTCTCTGTGGTCAATAGTGAAAGTCCGTCATGTTCGGCGCGCATGATCAATCCGGCGGCCTCCTCGGCGGTGAAGTGGTGATGATCGGGAAACGGCTGGCGCTGAGCAATCGCGATACCGGCCTGCGTCGCTGCCGCGAAAAACTTGTCCGGGTCACCGATGCCGGCGAAGGCGAACACCTTGCGCACTTTCAGCTCCGCAATGGCCGCAGGATCTGGCTGTAGGTGTCCATGAAAAACCGGCAGACCGGGTGCCGCCGCGGTGACATCGCGTGCCCCTTCACCGTCGCCGACCACCAGCAGCGCGCCGGTGCGCGTCAGCTGCGCCGCGAGCGGCACCCGCAAGGGTCCTGCGGGAAACACGCGCGCGTTGCCGATGCCCCGCCGTCCATCGACGACCGCCAGGGTGAAATCCTTAGCGAGAGAGGCATTCTGCATGCCGTCGTCCATGACGACGACACTGGCGCCGGCAGCAGCCGCGGCTTGCGCGCCCGCAACGCGGTCGCGCGCCACGATGCTCGGCGCCACGCGCGCCAGCAGCAGCGCCTCGTCGCCGACTTGCGCGGCGCGGTCATTATGGGCGTCCACGCGCTGCGGCCCGGCCAGGCTGCCGCCATAGCCGCGGCTGAGACAAAACACTCGCTCGCCTGCCTCCTGCAACATTTTTGCAAGCCATATGACCGCCGGCGTCTTACCGGCCCCGCCGAGCGTGAAATTCCCGACGCACAGCACCGGCACGCGCGCGCGCACACCCGGCCGCATCATGCGCCGCGCCGCGATGGCGCCATAACAGGCGGCGGCGGGCGCCAGCAGGCCGGAGGCCAAGCCCGCTTTGCGCCACCAGAATGCCGGTTCACGCATTGTCGGCTCGCTGGTGCAGGCGAAGCTGCATCAGATAGGGGTCGAGCGATTGCACGGTGCGCTCGAGCGCGCCGCTTAAGCCTTCGACCGTCGTCCGCGCGGCATCGGCGACGCGGGCGCGGGCTTCGGGTTGCGCCAGCAAGGTGGCGAATCCGGCGGTAAGCTTGCCGGCGTCGGCGACTGGCTCGGCGCCACGCGCCTGATCGAGCGCGGCGTAGATTTCCGCGAAATTCCAGACATGCGGGCCATGCAGAACGGCGGCGCCGAGCTTGGCGGGTTCGATCGGATTCTGCCCGCCGTGCTTGACCAGTGAGCCGCCGACAAAAACGATCGGCGCTAGGCGATAAACGATCCCAAGTTCGCCGACCGTGTCAGTGACATAAATATCGGTGGTCGCGTCGGGCAGCTCGCCGCGCGACCGCAAGCGGGCTTGCAGCCCGGCAGCGCGCGCGATTTCAGCCACGCCGATGCCACGTTCGGGATGGCGCGGCACGATCAGCGTCAGCAGGCCGGGAAAGTTCGCGCGCAGCCGGACGTGCGCGTCGATCATGACAGTCTCCTCGCCGGCATGGGTGGATGCCGCCGCGATGATCGCCCGGCCGCCGATCGCACCCTGCAGAGCCGCGAGCTTGGCGCGGTCGGCGGGCGGCGCCGGCCCGTCGAGCTTGAGGTCGCCGGTGGTGACGACGTGCGGGGCACCCAATTCACCGAAGCGCTCGGCGTCGACCGGCGAGCGCGCCAGGCAGAGGTCGAGCCGCCGCAGCAGGTTGCCAATCGTCACCGGGAAATAGCGCCAGCGCCGGAACGAGTTTTCCGACAGCCGGCCGTTGACAAGGATCATCGGCACGCCGCGCCACGCCGTCTCGATCATGATGTTCGGCCACAGATCGGATTCCACGAACAGCGCGAGATCGGGCTGCCAATGCGCAAGGAAACGGCGCACGAATATCGGCACGTCGAGCGGCACGAATTGATGGATGACGCCGCGCGGCAGCCGCTGCTGGGCCAGCCCGCCGGAGGTGACGGTGCCGGAGGTCACCAGCACGTTGATCTCGCGCGCGCGGATGAGCTCGATCAGCGGCAACACGCTGATCAATTCGCCAATGCTCGCGCCATGCAGCCAGACCAGCGGTCCCGGCGGCCGCGCCATGACGCTGACGCCGCGCCGCTCGGGCAGGCGCAGGCGGGGCTCCTTGCCGCGCCGCAGGCGCAATGCCAGCAGCAGCGGCGTGAGCGGCGTCATCGCCACCGAAAACAGCCGGTAGGCGCGCAAGGGTACCGGCAGCTTGTCGCTCACGGTGCCTTGCTCCCGGTCCGGTCGGCGATCTCGTAGGCGCGCGCCGTCACCCGATTGAGTTCGCTCTCCAACCTTTGCCGTGCGGCTTCCAACGTTGCGTCGTCGGCGTCGGCGGGCACATAGATCGGCCCGCCCGCCACCAGGCCCATCCGGCTGAAAGGAAGATTGATCGCGCTGCGATCCCAATTGTTGAGTTCGATGCGGCGATTCGACGCGATCGCCCCCGCGTAGATCGGTCGGCCCGAGCGCTGCGCCAGCTTGATGGCACCGAGGCCGGCGACGCGCGCCACCTTCGGAATATCAGCGGTCATCGCGACATTGTAGCCTTGCGCGAGCGCATCGAGCATTTCGGTGAAGGCGGCGGCGCCGCCCTTGTGGAATCCGCCATCATGCGCGCCGGAGCCGCGGATGGTGCCGATGCCGAGCTTTTCGGCCGCGCGCGCATTGATCTCGCCGTCGCGGTGTCGCGAGACCAGCACCTTGGCGCGATGGCTGCCGTCATTCCTCTTGATGAACGGCATCATGAAATGCTGGCCGTGCCATATCGTGAGGATCGCCGGCATTTTGAACGTGTCATAGATGGCCGCCGGCTCATATATTTGGCGGCTTGTGTACCAGGCCAGCCGCAGATACCACGCGCCCGCCGTTGCCACGACCTCTTGGAAGGCAGACGATGTCACGATCCGCTTGTATAACGACATCAGTACCTGCTCAGCGTACCGCCCGGCCCGCGCGGTCGGGATCGGGCAGGCGGTATGGGTGGATGATGAAATAGCGCATTTGGGCGGCGGCCGACAGGAAGCGCATAGGGTGCCGTGGATTAAGCCACAGGTCGAATTTATGCAAACTCGCCACGGCGGTCGCGCAGCAGGTCGATCAGCGCGCCATGGCGGGCGGGACCGGCGGCAATCAGCGCGCCATGCCCGGTGTGTGGGGCATTGTATTGCAGCGGCCGGCCGGCGAAATTGGTGAACAGCCCGCCGGACTCGTGCACCAGGAGGTCGGCCGCGGCAAGGTCCCAGTCATGGCTGCCGGGCGAGGCGAAGGCGGCATCGAGTTCTCCATGCGCAACGCGCGCCAGCCGCAGCGCGAGCGAAAACACCTTGGGCTGCGCCAGCATGCTGGGGGCAACGCCAACGAGCATGTCTAGATAGCGTTTGGGGCCGGCGAGCCTGGCGCGTGCGAGCGTCGCGCCGCGGCTTACCGCGATGGTGGCGCCGTTGAGCGCGGCGCCCTTGCCCTGGACCGCGATGAACATCTCATTGGTCACCGGCGCAAAGAGCGCGGCCAATACTGGACGGCCATTTTCAACCAATGCCACTGAGATGGTCCAGTCGGCGCGGCCGGAGATATAGGCGCGGGTGCCGTCGATCGGGTCAACGACCCAGGCCAGCGGCAATGCGCGGTCAGGCAGAGCTTCGGTCTCCTCCGACAGCCAGCCGGCGCCGGGCACCAGATCGCTGAGCCGCGCGCGCAACAGATCGTTGACCGCGATGTCGCCCTCGCTCACCGGCGAATCGTCGTCGCCCTTGGTCCAGCGCTTGAACGGACCGCGCGCGGTCGCGCGCGCCAGATCGCCGGCCTCGCGTATTACGGCTTCGAGCGACGTGCGCAGGCCGGCAAGTTCATTGTGCATGATCTTGTCCGAAAACCGGTTTCCACTTTTCGGGGTCATGCGCTTCACTGCCCGCCAACGGTCAGGCCCTCCAGCCGTACGGTCGGCGCATTGGTGCCGTAGCGGAATTCGAGATCGTTGGCGGGTGTGAGGGTGCGGAAAATATCGAGCAGATGGCCTGCGATGGTGACTTCGCTCACCGCATAACAGCGCTTGCCGTTCTCGATCCAAAAACCGGAGGCGCCGCGGCTATAGTCACCCGTGACCATATTCACTCCCATGCCGATTAAATCGGTGACGTAGAAGCCGTCCTTGATGTCGGCGATCAGCGCTTCGGGACTGAGCGTGCCCGCTTCCAGATGCAGGTTGCTGGCGCCCGGCGACGGCACCGAGGACACACCGCGCTGGGCGTGGCCGGTGGTGGCGAGCCCGAGTTCGCGCGCGGTCGCGCAGTCGAGAATCCATGAGCGCAAGACCCCGTCATCGACCAGCGCGAGCTTCCTGCCGGCGACACCTTCGCCGTCGAATGGGTGCGAGCGCAGGCCACGCTTGCGCAGTGGATCGTCGATGATGCGGATGCCATCGGCGAATAGCTTCGCCCCCATCTTGTCGCGCAGAAAGCTGGTCTTGCGCGCGACCGAGGCGCCATTGGCGGCGCTGGCGAGGTGCGAGACCAGCGAGCCGGACACGCGCGGGTCGAATACCACCGGCACTTTGCGGGTTGATACCTTGCGTGGGTTTATCCGTTCGACCGCGCGCTCGCCGGCGGTGCGGCCGATTTTCTCTGGGCTCTCCAGATCGGCGGCGTGCAGCACCGAGGAATAATCGTAGTCACGCTCCATGCCGGTGCCTTCACCGGCGATCGCGGTCATCGACACGCCGTGACGCGAGCTCAGATAGGCGCCGCGAAAACCGTGGCTGGTGACCAGCACCATGCCGCCGATGCCGGCCGAGGCCGAGGCGCCGCCCGACTTGGCGATGCCCTTCACGCCAAGCCCGGCCGCTTCGGCGGCGCGTGCCATCGCTTCAAGCTCGGTTATCGTGGGCAGCTCGTGATCGAGCAGATCGAGATCGGGAAAATCGTGTGCCAGCAGCGCCGGATCGGCCAGCCCGGCGAACTTGTCCTCGGGCGCCGCGCGCGCCATCGCCACCGCCCGCTCGGCCAGCGCCGCGCTGCCGTCGCTCGCCATGTCGTTGGTCGACACCACCGCCTGGCGGCGGCCGACCAGCACGCGCAGGCCGAGATCGTCGCCTTCGGCGCGCTCGCTCTCCTCCACCGCGCCGTCGCGCACCTCGATCGCGAGCGATATCCCGCGCAACGCCACCGCGTCGGCGGCATCGGCGCCCCGGCTCAGCGCGGCATTGACCAGCCGCTCGGCGCGGTCGGTGAGGGCGGTCTGGTCGAACAGGGATGCGGCGGGAGCGGACATGATGGGGACAGCCTTCATAATAATCACGTCATTCCGAGTTCGCGGGCAAATGCCCGCGCCCCGGAATGACGCGTGCATATCAAATGGCCCCAAACGCGGCGCGGTTCAACCGCCGATCCAGATATATTGCGGAAGCAAATCAACACCTCGTCAATCATGGTTGGCAACGCCTCGTCAATCATGCGACGCGAAGCGGAGCAAGTGACCTTCGGTTAACCGCGAACCTTAAACAGATTCCGACGCCTTTCCGCCATGATCGCGGCACGACCGGGCCCATAAGCCCGGCATGGGAGAGTTTCGAGGCGTCAAATGCGAAGTGGCGGAATGCCCGCCGGGTCGAGCCGCGCATTGCGGCTCGACCCGTTCAGTCTGCCGGCGCGCTTTGCGGCGATCGATGCCGCGGCCGACGAGCGGGTGCGGCACGTGGAGCTCTATCGCGTACGCGTGGTGGTGCGCCGCTCGCTCTCCGGGTCGCCGAGGATGATGGCGTGTTGCGCGAGCCGTTCGCCCGCATGAGTGGCGTACGCATCGAACGGCTGCATCCGCGCCGGCGCCGCCGCACCGCGCTCAAGCGCCGCCGTCCCTTGATGCCGCTGCGCCGCAAGGCCGGCAAGCTCACCGACGCGACGCCGTTGCATCGTGGCGAGCGCGAGATCATCGCAAGAAATTAGTCGAAACTGAGAAGCGGCGGACTCGTTTTCTCGCTCCCGCAAGGCTCTACCACCATACCGCAGCAACGCGAGAACTTATCCGATGATAAGTTCTGCCGTTTTCTTTTAGGCTACAAACAGCTAGCGGATTTTAAGCGGCGCACGCCGAGCTGTGGTGTCGATCGCTATGGTACCCGTTTCCACCGCCATTCATCGGGCCTCCATCGATGAGGCCTTCTTAGGCGTGCGCAGCGGCCCAGCCGGCCTGTCTTCTATCGAGGCGGCGCGGCGGCTCGCCGAATACGGAGCGAACCGTATCCATAAGGGCGAGCGCGAGCCGCCGATCGTCCGCCTCGTACGCGAGTTTTTCCGTTTCTTCTCCGTCATTTTATGGATCGCCGCAGCGTTCGCGTTCGTTGCCGAATGGGCCGAGCCGGGCGAGGGTATGGCGCAGATCGGCTATACTATCGTCGCGGTAATCTTGATCAGCGGCGTGTTCTCGTTCTGGCAGGAGTAGCGTATCGAGCGGACGCTGGCCGCCTTGCAGCAACTTCTGCCGGAACAAGCCGAGGTCATTCGCGACGGGACGGGGTGCTTGGTGCCGATCGAATATCTCGTCGTCGGCGACATTGTTGCTCTTGAACAAGGCGACAAGATCCCTGCCGATTGCCGGCTAATCGAGGCCTTCGGCGTCAAGGTCAATACCGCGACCGTAACCGGCGAATCGATTGCGCACGTCCGTGACGCCGCGCCTTCGCTTGCGGACGATCTCCTGCACAGCCGCAATATTGTGCTTGCCGGAACGAACCTCGTCGCCGGCAAAGGCAAAGCGCTCGTCTATGCGACCGGCCCTCACACCGAGTTCGGTCAGATCGCGCATCTCGCGCAGACCAAGCGCACAACCGTATCGCCGCTGCGCAGGGAACTTGCTCGGCTGAGCTACCTGATTGCCATACTGGCTATTGTAATCGGTGTGATCTTCTTTGCCGCCGGCGTTGCCATCGGCGTGCCGTTTTGGAAAGACCTGATTTTCTCGATCGGCATCATCGTTGCGATGGTGCCGGAAGGCTTGCTGCCGACGCTGACCCTGTCGCTCGTGCTCGCCGCGCAGCGCATGGCCAAGCGCAAGGTTCTCATCCGCAACCTGACGTCGGTCGAAACGCTCGGCTCAGCGACCGTTATCTGTACCGATAAAACCGGCACGCTGACCGAAAACCGCATGGAGGCGCGCGAGGTCTTCCTTGACGGCCGCCGTCATCTGATCCGCGAGATCGAGAATGACCGCAGCATTGCAGCGCGTCATGCCGACTTCTTCGCCTGTGCAAATTATTGTCACGACGTGCGGGAGTCGATGACGGATGCCGGCTTTGTGCTGCTCGGCGATCCGATGGAAATTGCCTTGCTCAAGATGCATCGTGCGATTGCTGGCGGGTCGCCGGCCTCGCGCCGCCTTGACGAAATTCCGTTCGATAGCGCCAGCTTGCGGCAAACCGTCGTGCAGGAAACGACAAACGGCGCGAAACTCTTTTGCAAAGGCGCGCCCGAGGCGATCCTTGCCATCTGCAGCTTCGCCTTCGCGCAAGGAACGACGCGTCCGCTCGATCAGCCGACTCAGGCGGACATCGTACAGGCGCAGAACGCGATGGCCGCGCAGGGCCTGCGCGTGATTGCCTTCGCGTCCCGCGATCTGGCAGCTAACTGGTCGCACGAGGGTCTCGAAAGCAATCTGGTCTTTCAAGGACTGGTCGGTTTGCGTGACCCGCCGCGGCCAGAGGTTCCGCGCGCCATTGCCACCTGCCATGCGGCCGGCGTGAAGGTGATCATGATCACCGGCGATCATCCGAACACCGCCAAGGCCATCGCCGCCGAGGTTGGCCTGCTGCGCGAGCGCGAACCGACGGTGATCACCGGCGAGACGTTGCATACGCTGTCGCCGGTGGCGCTCGGACTAGCGCTTGACGCGCGCGACGTTATCTTCGCGCGGGTGAGCGCCGCCGACAAAATGCGCATCGTCGACGCGCTGAAAAGCAAAGGTCACATCGTGGCGGTCACCGGCGACGGCGCCAACGACGCGCCGACACTGAAGGCTGCCCATATCGGCGTCGCCATGGGGCTTGCCGGCACCGACGTCGCCAAGGAGGCAGCCGACATGGTTCTGCTCGACGACAATTTCGCGAGCATCGTGAATGCCGTCGAAGAAGGCCGCGCGGTATTCCAGAATATCCGCAAGTTTCTCACATATGTGCTCGTGCACAATGTCGCGGAGCTGGTGTCCTACCTCGCCTTCGCGCTGTTTGCGATCCCGCTGGCGCTGACACCGATCCAGATTCTCCTGATAGACATGGGATCGGATTCGCTCACCGGGCTTGGCCTCGGTGTCGAGAAGCCTGACCCGCAGGGCATGCGGCAACCGCCGCGTCCGCAGAGCGAGCCGCTGTTAACGCTGCCGATCGGACTGCGCGCTTATCTGTTTCTCGGTCCGATCGAGGCCGCCGCCGGAATGGCTGCGTTTCTCCTCGTGCTGTTCGCCGGCGGCTGGATGTATGGCGACCAACTTGCCTGGAATGATCCGCTCTATCTGCGCGCGACCTGTGCCTGCCTGTCCGGCGTCATCATCATGCAGATCGTGAACGTGTTCTTGTGCCGAAGCGCTATTCGGTCGGTTTTCGCCATGCCGTTGTTCGGAAACCCGTTGATTGTGTTGGGCGTCGTGTTCGAGATCGCCCTGCTACTTGCGGCGAACTATCTGCCCTGGGCCAACGCTCTGCTGGGTACGCTGCCAGTGCCAACCGAGGCGTGGCTGCTACTGATTCCTTTTGCGCTCGGCATTTTCGCTTTGGAGGAGCTTCGCAAGACATTTGTGCGACGCCGGCACAGCGAGCGCGAGATCATCGCGCAGAATTAGACTTCGCTGTTATTTCTGGATTTACTCACAGCGCTGCAGCTTCAGCGTGCCGCCGGACTGCATGTTCATCTCGATATGGTCGTCGTCGACCTGGCGCAGCGTGTAGTAGACGCTGGCGTTGCTGATCTGACCGGTGGTGAACAGGTCGACGCTGCGATAGCGCGACGCTTCGGCCGGGTCACCGATTTGTTGCGATAGGCCCGCACGCCGCCCTTGCTGTCGGTGCGTTGGTCGCCGTTGAACGTGATCACGCGCTTGCCGGCGCAAACGATCCCGCCTTTCGCCAAACTCGTGCTCTGGCCCCACGCGCCGGAGACCGGATAGCTGTCGGCCAGCGCCGGCACAGCGAGCGCGCTGATCAGCATGGCGGACAGACGCAAGTAGTGCGGATACTTAACAAATGGCGTGCTTATTTATTTCAATTAGCACCGACGCCCCGGCTCCAGCTATAGCCCGTCTTGCCGTAATAGAAGCCGTTTGAGAACGGCGCCTCGATCTTGATGCCGTCGAGGCGCGCGCCGGCCTCAGTGGCGTCGATGCGGCGATCGAGCATGCAGCGGAAGATCGTCGCCACCTCCACCATGTCGCAACTATGCGGCGACAGGCGGAAGCGCGTCACGCCCATGGTCTGCAAATCCGCCAGCTCGCCGATCAGATTTAGGTAATCGTGCGACATGGTCTGGATGCCGTTCACCGTCAGGAACGGCTTGTCCTCCAGTGTGCGCAGCGTCATCCCGTCGGGATCGACGTTGCAGATGAACTGGCAGCTATCCTTGCTGCGGCCGTGCGCGCGCGCGTGATAGCAGCGTGCCGATAGCGCCAACCCAACCCGGCCAAACACCTGCACTTCGATGCTGACGCCGAGCTTGGCTGCTTCCGGGCACAGCGCAGCAATAGCACTCGCCGGCATTTCCAGCGGCAGGCAGGCATTGCATACGCCGCCGCCTGCCAGCACCGCCAGCGTCCGCTCATTGTAGACATTGACGAAGGGACCGGCGTGATGCGGCCGGCCGCGCAGGCGCAGCAAAGCGGAGCCGTCGTTCGCCTCCACCATGGCCTGCTCGGCGCAGACCTCGTCGACCATTTTGCGTTCCTGTTTGGACATCACCTCGGCCAGCGTAGAGCGCACGACGGTCTTGCCGGCGGCCTTAAGGCGCGCGGCCACCGCGTCCAGATAAGGTTCGAACAGCGGCGCGCGTTTGAAACAGATGACTTCGCCGAGATAGACGTTCGAGACCGGCGCTTCGTCGGCGATGCGGAAATAGAAATCGCGCCAACTCTCCGGCTCCCAGTTGAACAGCACCGGTCCCAGAGTGAGCTCGCTTGGTTGTGCCTGCACCGCTATCTCCATCGCTTGCTGGGGAAGGCGCCTTCGGTCTCGCGGCGGCCTTCGGTGAGCGCCAGCAGGCTGGCGAAGGCGGTCTCGTGGCCCGCCATAATGTCGTCCACTGCCTTGCGGAAGGCGCCGACCACCGATTTCACATAAGCGCGGCTGCGCTGGCGGCCCTCGATCTTGAGCGCGGTGACCCCGGCGCGCATGAGATCGGGCAGCAGCGCCGACAAATTGAGGCTAACCGGCTCTTCGAAGGCGTAATATGGATCGCTCTGCGCGCCGCACAGATAGCGGCCCTTGCAGATGGTCGGATAGCCGGCGCTTTCGCCGCCGGCGAAGCAGTCGATCACGTAGTCGCCGAGTCGCATGGTCAGGTTGCGCGCGGCATCTTCTTCGTAATGCACGTCGGCCGCCGGCGAACAAACGCCGTCCATGTTGGTGGACGCGCCGGTCACGTAGCTGCTGAGGCTGCAACGCCCCTCGGCCATCATTCCGATATTGCCGAAGATGAAGGCCTCGATCTCGCACGGGATCTGCCGATGCAGCTCGGCGATTTCGGCGACCGTGAGCATGCGCGGCAGCACCACGCGTTTGACGACGAATTGCTCGCAATAGAAGCGGATCGCCTCGGGCGATGAGGCGCCGGCCTGCACCGACAGATGCAGCCTTAAGTTCGGATAAGTGCGCGCGGCGTAATCGGCGACGCCCATATCGGCGACGATGACCGCGTCGACGCCGAGCTTTGCTGCACCGTCGATCGCGTCGCGCCACATCGCGAACTTGCCGGCCGGCGGAAAGGTGTTGACCGCAAGCAGCAGCTTGGCATTGCGGGCGCGCGCATAGGCGAGCGACTGCTCGATTTCGGGAACCGTGAAATTCAATCCGGGAAAATTGCGCGCATTGGTCTCGTTCTGCAGGCCGCAATAGACCGCGTCGGCGCCGGCATCGACCGCCACGCGCAATGCTGCCGGGGTTCCGGCTGGGCAGACCAGTTCCGGGCGCTGGTAGTCTTGCGTTTCGCTCATCGCTATCCCCCCCGTACCGAGCGCACCACCGAGAGCGCCAGCCCCGCCGGCCCCGACAAGGGCCCGAAGCTGGCGACTACGCTGTCGAGCGCCGAGCCTTCGAAATCGTCGAGCGCATTGCGCAGCGCCACCACCGCTTCGGTATCCCCGCTCACTTGCAAATCGCGCGAAAAGAACAGCGCGTCGCCGTCAAGCGAGCCGTCGATCATGTCGAGAAGATTGAAGAAAGTTCCGGCGATGGCGGCAACGTGCATCGGCCGCTCATGGCGGCGATGCGCGGTGAGCAGTGGACGGTCGGGCAAAGGGGTGAGCACCAGCACGAAGGGCAGGTCGGTCGGGTCGATCAGGAAGCGTTTTCCCGCGTGCGGTCCCAGCCGGTTGAACAATTCGGGGCGCGCCTGCGCCACATGGTTGGCGATGCGGGTGAACATCGGTTGCAGCAGCGCCAGCGGCACCGGCGCCAGCAGCACGCTGGGGACATTTTCCAATAGCGTTTTGAGCGGCGACGCTGAGCGGCCCGCGCGGGGAGGGGCTAACATTGAGGTAACGTAGCGGTGCCGCCGCCGTCGGGATTTGATCAAGGTCAAGGCGAGGGCCTGATTACCGGCGTTTGGCGGCCTGCGACGCTCAGCCGCGGTTACTTAGGCGTCCCATATCCCCCTGCGGTCGGCGTCTGGATGATGACGGCCTCATTGGCGTCGATCACGGTCTCGGCGCAGCCTTGCAGGCGTTCCATGCTGCCATCCTTGCGGCGCGCCCAGTTCTCGCCGATTTGGCCCGCTTCGCCGCCCGCCAGCCCGAACGGCCGCACCCGGCGGTGGCCGGACAAAATCGTGCATTCCATCATTTCCAGGAAGCGGATGATGCGGCGGATGCCGTCGCCAGCATTCCATTGGCCGCGGCCGCCCGAGCCCTTGCGGATGTGGAAATCCTCCAGCACCACCGGATAGCGGAATTCGAGCACCTCCGGATCGGTCAACCGCGTATTGGTCATGTGGGTGTGCACGGCGTCGGTACCGGGAAAGCCGGGGCCGGCGGGCGAACCCGAGCAGATCGTCTCGTAATACTGATAGCGCGCATTGCCGAAATTGAGATTGTTCATGGTGCCCTGCGCACCGGCCAGCGCCCCAAGCGCGCCGAATAGGCAATTGGTCACGGCTTGCGAAGTCTCCACGTTGCCAGCCACCACGGCGGCGGGATATTCCGGCGTCAGCATCGAATGTGCCGGGATCACGATGTTGATAGGCCGCAGGCAGCCGGCGTTCATCGGGATGTCGTCGTCCACCATGACGCGGAACACGTAAAGCACCGCCGCGCGGGTGACAGGCTCAGGCGCGTTGAAGTTGGTCGGCTGCTGCGGCGAGGTGCCGGTGAAATCGACGGTGGCCTCGCGCTTTTTCTTATCGACCGCGATCTTGAGCTTGATCACGGTGCCCTGGTCCATCTCGTAGGAAAATTCCGCGTCGTGCACACGGTCGATCACGCGCCGCACGCTTTCCGCCGCATTGTCTTGCACGTGCTGCATATAGGCGCGCACCACCGGCATGGTGAAATGCACCACCATCTTGCGCAGCTCGGCAACGCCTTTCTCGTTGGCGGCGATCTGCGCTTTGATGTCGTTGATGTTTTGCACCGGATTGCGCGCGGGATATTTCGCGCCGGTCAGCGCCGCCATCAGCTCGTTCTCGCGGAAGCGGCCGCGGTCCACGAGCTTGAAGTTGTCCATGTAGACGCCTTCCTGCTCGATGGTGGTCGCGTTGGGCGACATCGAGCCGGGCGAAATGCCGCCGACGTCGGCATGGTGCCCGCGCGAGGCGACCCAGAACAGAATCTTTTTCTTCATGTCGTCGAACACCGGTGTGCAGACGGTGATGTCGGGCAAATGCGTGCCGCCGTTGTAGGGCGCGTTAATGGCGTAGACGTCGCCGGGCGCGATCCGGCCGGCGTTGTCGCGGATGATGGTCTCGACCGAACGGTCCATGGAGCCGAGATGCACCGGCATGTGCGGCGCGTTGGCCACCAGCGTGCCGTCATGCGCGAACACTGCGCAGGAGAAGTCGAGACGCTCCTTGATGTTGACCGAATAGGCGGTGTTCTGCAGCGACACGCCCATCTGCTCGGCGATCGACATGAAGAGATTATTGAACACCTCCAGCATTATTGGGTCGGCATGGGTACCGATGGCGTGGGGGCGCCTGAGCTTTTTCGCGCGCGTCAGCACGAGGTGATTCTTGCGCGTGAGCTCGGCCTGCCAGCCGGGTTCGACCACGATGGTCTGGTGTGGCTCGACGATGATAGCGGCGCCTTTCACTATCGCGCCGATCTTGATTTGATCGCGGGTGTAGACATTGGCTTTGTGCCAAGCGCCCGCAGAGAAAAATCTTGTGCGCCGCGCCGGCGCCGGCAATTTTCCACGCGCGCGCTTGACCGCTTTCTCGCTGAACTTGGCGCCGCCGCCGACCGCCTCCACCGACACCGCCTCGACCACCATCTGCTTGCTGCGGTCGGTGAAGCCGAAGCGCGCCTTGTGCGCTTTCTCGAAGGCACGCTTCATCGCGGGCAGCGTCCCGGCGCCCACCACCAGTGCGGTGTCGGTGCCGGCGTAGCGGATATGCGCGCGCACGAAGATCTTGATCTTGGCCGAAGGCACACCCTGGCCGGCGACTTCGGCTTGCACCACGCGGCCGAGCGCGCTGCCGATGCGGTTGATGGCGACGAGCGCCTTCGCACCGTACAGCAATTCGATTGCCTGCTCGCGCGTCGCGCGGATGTCGGCCAGTCCCATGCCGTAGGCCGACAACAGCGACGAGAATGGATGGATCAGCACGCGGGTCATGCCGAGCGCATCGGCCACCAGACAGGCGTGCTGCCCGCCGGCACCGCCGAAGCAGTTGAGCGCATAGCGCGTCACGTCATAGCCGCGCTGCACCGAAATTTTCTTGATCGCGTTCGCCATATTATCGACCGCGATTTTGATGAAACCGTCGGCGATTTCCTCCGGCGTTTTGTTGCCGACCTTCTGCGCCAGATTGTTGAAGTCGTGCCTCACCGCTGCACCATCGAGCGGCTGGTCCTGTCCGGGTCCGAAAATCTTCGGGAAGAAATCCGGGATCAGTTTGCCAACCATCACATTGGCGTCGGTCACCGCCAGCGGCCCTTTGCGCCGGTAGCATGCCGGTCCTGGTTTGGCGCCCGCCGAGTCCGGCCCGACGCGGAAACGCGCGCCGTCGAAATGCAGGATCGAGCCGCCGCCCGACGCCACCGTATGGATCAGCATCATCGGCGCGCGCAAGCGCACGCCGGCCACTTCGGTTTCGAACGCACGCTCGTATTCGCCGTCGAAATGCGACACGTCGGTCGAGGTGCCGCCCATGTCGAAACCGATCAGCCGGTCGAAGCCGGCCTGCCGTCCGGTCTCGGCCATGCCGACCACCCCGCCGGCCGGTCCTGACAGGATGGCGTCCTTGCCTTGGAACAATTCGGCAGCGGTCAGTCCGCCCGACGACATCATGAACATCAGGCGCGCGGCGGATCGCTTGACGTCGAGATCCTTGTCGACCTGCGCCACATATCGCCGCAAAATCGGCGACAGATAAGCATCCACCACCGTCGTATCGCCGCGGCCGACCAGCTTGATCAGCGGCGAGACTTCGTGGCTGACCGACACCTGTGCGAAGTCCATCTCGCGGGCGAGCGCCGCCACCGCGCGCTCATGCTCGTGATAGCGGTAGGCATGCATGAACACGATCGCCACCGCGGCAATGCCGTCGGCCCTCGCCGCTTCGAGATCGTGGCGCACTTGGACCAAATCGGGTGTGCGCTCCACCGCACCGTCGGCGCGCACGCGCTCGTCCACCTCGACGACGTGCTCGTACAGCATGTCGGGTTTGATGATGTGGCGGGCGAAAATCTTCGGCCGCGCCTGGTAGCCGATCTTGAGCGCGTCGCGGAATCCTTTAGTGATCAGCAGCAGCGTGCGCTCGCCCTTGCGCTCGAGCAGCGCATTGGTGGCCACCGTCGTGCCCATCTTCACCGCGCCGACGCGCCCGGGCGGGATTGGCTCGCCCGCCTTCAGGCCCAACAGGTCGCGGATGCCCTGTACGGCGGCGTCGGTATAGGCTTCCGGGTTTTCCGACAGCAACTTGTGCGCCACCAGCGTGCCGTCCGGACGCTGGCCGACCACGTCGGTGAAGGTGCCGCCGCGGTCGATCCAGAAGTCCCAAAGTTCGGTTGCGGTTTTGGTTGAGTTTTTGGCGGGCATGGCTGAAGACCGGTGACGGAGGTCGCACTATGTCCAGCCTGTCGGGGGTAAAACAAGCCTGCTATGGTCTCGGCTTAACAAAGGGCCGCTGCCATGAAGCTTTTGTTTGCCCCCGCGCTGACGCTGCTGCTCACCGTTTCCATTGCGCAGGCCGCCGAGCTCAAAGTCCTGAGCGGCAACGGTCCAAGGGCCGCGGTGCGCGAACTCTGCACGCAGTTCGAGCACTCAACCGGCAACAAAATCGATCTGCGCTTCGGCGTGAATCCCGAAGTCAAGCAGAAGATCGAAGCCGGCGAGTCATATGATGTCGTTGTCGGGAATCCCCCGATCATCGACGCCTTGATCAAGGACGGCGCGGTCGTCGGTCCACGCGCCGACATCGGTCGCGCGGGTCTCGCCGTCGCGGTGCGCAGCGGCGCGCCCAAGCCCGACATCTCATCGGTCGAGGCCTTCAAGCGCATGCTGCTGGCGGCGAAATCGGTCGCTTTTCCGGGCAAGGGCGCCAGCGGAATTTACTTCGTCAGCTTGCTCGACCGCATGGGCATCAAGGCGGAGATGCAATCCAAGCTCAAACCGATGGCGGCGGAAGACACTGTCGAGGTGGTCGCGCGCGGGGAAGCGGATATGGTAGTGGTGGTGGCCACGCGCCTGGTCGACGTTCCCGGCGTTGACGTGGTCGGCCCGATCCCGGAAGAATTGCAAACCAAGATCGGTTTTGCCGCGGGCCTGGGCGCGTCCGCCCGGCAGCCGGAGGCGGCCAAGGCGCTGATCAAGTTCCTGAGTGGCCCGGCGGCGGCCGCCACGCTCAGGGCCAAGGGCGTCGAGCCGCAATGAAACGGGCTTGCGCCTGAACTCACCGGAAGTCTCAGTGGCCCTTCGTTGAAATCTATTGCGTGCCGGGCGTGCCAACAGCCATCATGCCTGCGGGGGCGCAGGTATGATGCGCATTATTCTCGACCGGCTTTATCTGTTCTCGGGCTACGCGGCGGGCGCGTTTCTGGTGCTGATCTTCGGCATCATGATGTTCATGTCGCTCGGCCGGCAGGTCGGGCTCAATATTCCGGCCGGCGACGACATTGCGTCCTGGTGCATGGCGGCGATGGCGTTTCTTGGGCTCGCCCACACCTTCAAGCGCGGCGAAATCATCCGCGTCGGCGTCCTGATCGAACAGGTGAGCGGGCGCAAGCGCTGGGCGCTCGAAATATTCGCGCTCGGCGTCTCGACCGCCTTCACGCTTTATTTCACCTGGTACGCCGTGGCGATGACCTATGACTCCTGGCGCTTCCATGACATGGCGCAGGGCGTGCTCTCGATCCCGCTCTGGTTCCCGCAGCTCGGCGTCACCGGCGGCTTGGTCATTCTGGCCATCGCGCTGGTCGACGAAATGATCCACGTGCTCAAGGGCAACAAGCCTAGTTATGATAAGGAGCCGCCGTCCTCGCCCGATGAGTTCGTCGAACGCATTGCCTCCGGCGGAGGCGGCTGATGCATACCGATATCGGGCTGATCAATCTGTCTCTCATTTTATTGGGCGTTCTCATTGCCGTTCTCAGCAGCGGCGTCTGGATCGCGGTCGCGCTCGGTCTCATCGGCTTCATTGCCATGCTGCTCACCACCAGCGTGCCGATCGGCTCGGTGCTGGCGACCACGGTATGGAGCGCGAGCGCGTCCTGGACGCTGGCCGCGCTGCCGCTATTTATTTGGATGGGCGAAATCCTGTTCCGCACCCGGTTGTCGGAAGAGATGTTCCGCGGCCTGTCGCCCTGGTTGCAATGGCTGCCGGGCCGGCTCGTACATGTGAACGTGATCGGGTGTGGAATTTTTGCGGCGGTGTCGGGCTCCTCGGCCGCGACCTGCGCGACGATCGGCAAGATCGCACTGCCCGAACTGGAAAAGCGCGGTTACGACAAGGACATCAGCCTCGGTTCGCTGGCTGGCTCCGGCACGCTCGGGCTGCTGATCCCGCCGTCGATCCCCATGGTGGTCTACGCGGTGACCGCCAATGTTTCGGTGCTGCAGGTTTTTCTCGGCGGCTTTCTGCCCGGCTTTCTCGTGATGGCGCTCTATTCTGGCTACATCATCGTCTGGTCGCTCGTCCATCCCGGCAAAATTCCGCCGCGCGATCCACCGATGCCGTTCCGAAAAAAGCTGAGCGAGTCGACCAAACTCATTCCCTGTCTGCTCCTGATCCTGGGCGTTTTCTTTTCGCTCGTGCTCGGCTTTGCCACCGCGACCGAATGCGCCGCCTGGGGCGTCGCCGGCGCGCTGCTGCTGGCGTGGTGGAGCGGCACGCTCAACCGCAAAAGCTTTTTCGAAAGCGTGATGAGCGCGACTCGGCTCACCTGCATGATCATGTTCATCCTGGCCGGCGCCGCCTATACCACCGCGGCCATGGCTTACACCGGGATTCCGGCGGCGCTGGCGGAATGGGTGAAGGGACAGGACCTTACGCCCGGCATGCTCGCGCTCTACCTGAGCGTGATGTACATCATCCTCGGATGCCTGATCGACGGCATCTCGATGATAGTGCTCACGATGGTGATCGTGCTGCCGATGATCAAGCAAGCCGGGCTCGACTTGATCTGGTTCGGCGTTTACCTCGTCATTCACGTCGAAATGGCGCAAATCACCCCGCCGGTTGGCTTCAATCTGTTCGTTCTGCAGAACATGAGCGGGCGCGATACCTTCACGGTCGCGCGCGCGGCGTTTCCATTCTTTTTGCTGCTGATCGTCGCGGTGTTCATCATCACGGAATTTCCGAAGATCGTGCTGGTGCTGCCGCACCTGGCATTTCCTCCGGGTTGACGCCGATGATCTGCGTTAATCGCCGGGACCCATTTTCTGCTAGGCTGCCGTTCAAGCGTTCGTGTCCAAGTCGTGTCCAGTCAACCCAAGAGGCGACAAATGATCATTCCCCGTTCCTTGTTGGCCGCTTTTGCGGTCGCCGCGCTGGCCGCCCAGCCGGCTCTAGCGCAGACCAAATGGAATTTGCCGGCGGCCTATCCCGCCGATAATCCGCACAGCGAAAATCTCGCGCTGTTTGCCAAGGACGTCGCCGATGCAACCGGCGGCAAGTTGCAGATCACCGTTCACCCCGCCGCCTCGTTGTTCAAAGCGCCCGAAATCAAGCGCGCCGTGCAGACCGGCCAGACGCAGGTCGGCGAAGTGCTGATTTCGCTGCACGAGAACGAGGATCCGATCTACGGCGTCGACGTCGTTCCGTTCCTCGCCACCAGTTATCCGGAAGCGATGAAGCTCTGGCAGGCGTCGAAGCTGGCGATCAAGAAGAAGCTTGCCGCGCAGGGCTTGCTGCTGCTGTTCGCGGTGCCATGGGCGCCGCAGGGCATCTACGCCAAGAAGGAACTCAATTCGGTCGACGACATGAAGGGCCTCAAGTGGCGCGCCTACAATGTCGGCACCGCCCGCATCGGTGAGTTGGTCGGCGCGCAGTCGGTGACGGTACAGGCGGCCGAACTAGCGCAAGCGCTGGCGACCGGCGTGGTCAACTCCTTCATCACGTCGGCGGCGACCGGCTACGACAGCAAGGCCTGGGAGTCGATGACGTATTTCTACGACACGCAGGCCTGGATCCCGAAGAACGTCACCATTGCGAACAAGGCGGCCTTCGATGCGCTCGACAAGCCGACGCAGGATGCGCTGCTCAAGGCGGCGGTCACGGCGGAAGCGCGCGGCTGGAAGATGTGGCAGGACAAGAGCGGCTGGTATCTCGACCAGCTCAAGGCGCACGGCATGAAGGTGCTGCCGCCGAGCGCGACTCTGCAGGCCGGTTTGAAGAAGGTGGGCGAGCAACTCACCGCCGATTGGCTCAAGAAAGCTGGCGCCGACGGCGAAGCGCTAATCGCAGCCTACAAGAAGTAGAAATCTAAAATTATAGTGGGCCGAGCGCCACTAAAAGAACTGTCGCTGGACTCGCGGCGGAACTTTGAAATTGGCGGGGGCCCGGCGGTTTTTCCGCCGAGCCCCCTTAACATTATCAGCCGGCCTGTAAGCCGGGTTCTGTATGGCCTGCGGCGCAAACCGCAGACGTGACGGCCATTCCTCTGGTACGCCGGTTGCCCGGCGCATCAAGCAACCTACCCGAACGACTGGCCCGGACGGACCTGAAGCTTGCGCTCCAACGTCGTTCCTATTCGATCTTGCTCCCGGTGGGGTTTGCCGTGCCGTTTCCGTCGCCGGAAACGCGGTGCGCTCTTACCGCACCGTTTCACCCTTGCCTCGGCCAAAACGCTACGCAGCCGCGGCGGTCTGTTTTCTGTGGCGCTGTCCCTGAGGCCCGTTCCAGCTTACGCCGGGCGATCCCCGCCGGACGTTATCCGGCACCGTTCGTCCATGGAGCCCGGACTTTCCTCCCCGGCCGCCTTTCGGCATTGGCACGGAGCGGCCGTCCGGCCGACTGACGGGGATAGCAATGGGGTTGAGGGGCTTCCGCGTCAAGGCCGCGGGGCCAAGTGCGTTAACAAGTTCGTTAAATCGACCTCTTTATGCCAGCGGCCCGGCCGTGTCTCCAGCAGTGCGCGTAGCGTCAGCATCGTAGACGCATCGGCGAGGCCGTCCACCCGGGCCTGGCGGAAGTGGCGCTGGAATGCCGTGACGACCTCGCGCGTGGCGTCGTCATAGCTGCCGTTTTCCTCGATGCCGTAGCCGTAACCGCGCAGCGCGCGCTGCAGCCGCGTCACCAAGTCGCTGCGCTCGCCGGGCTTGAGCGAGGCGCCATCAAGATTGAGCGGGGCCGGGCGTACCCAAAGCCCGATGCCGGACTCGTTCAGCAGGTCCCAGGGAAATTTCTCGCCCGGGTCCTGCTTGCGCGTCGGCGCCACATCGGAATGGCCGAGGATGCGCTCGGCGCTGATCGGCCCGCGGCGGGTGATGATCGAGCGGCAGAGCGAGATCACCGCCGCGATCTGCCGCAGCGGGAAGTTGCTGTAGCCGAATTCGTGTCCCGGATTGACGATCTCGATGCCGATCGAGCACGAATTGATGTCGTTTTCGCCGGCCCAGGACGACACGCCGGCATGCCAGGCGCGCAACTTCTCCGGCACGCATTGCACGATGCGGCCGTCCTCGAACACCACGTAATGCGACGACACTTTGCTGTCCGGCGCGCACAGCCGCGCCAGCGCGGCCTCGCCGGTCGGCATGCCGGTATAATGCAGCAGGATCAGGTCGGGCGCCCGGCCCTGCTTGCGCTCGTCATGGTTGGGCGAGGGCACCACATCGGCGACGATGAAGGAATCCGGCGGAAAAGCCGACATGGGCCGGACCAAATTGAATGCGCAGAGCGCGGGATGCGCATCATTCACAGCGCAGCAGCGAAAAAGCAACATTGGCCGGAAATGGCGGCTTTCGCCCGAATTTTCGGCGCCCGGGAAAGACGCCGTCCGGCAACAGATCCTTAAGTTTAAGGGCCGTTAATGAGGTTTCGACGGTGCGATGTGTCGGCGCCCGTAAGCAGGGGTGTCGGGGCAGGGTCATTCCATTGACGCCCATAATATCCCATGATATCCCATTACTTCTCATCGAGGATGACGAACCGCTCAAAGCTCTGGGGCGGCCCGGCAATCCCCGGGACCCTAGTCGGTGCGGTAGTCACGCGTTGCGTCCGGTCGGCGTGGAGTGCGGGATATGGACCGCTTCGTGTCGAACACGACGCTGCGGCTCGACCCCAAGGGGCGCGTCTCGATTCCCGCTTCCTTCCGCTCGGTGCTCGGCCGCGACGGCCTTTATTGCTATCCCGCGCTCGATCGTCCGGCGATCGACGCTGGAGGGAATGCGCTGATGGCGGAGATCGATGCGCTGATCGCACGTTATCCCCCGTTCTCCGAGCAGCGCGAGCAGTTCGCGCTGGCTCTCTATGGCACCAGCGAGACGCTGAAGATCGACGGCGAGGGCCGCGTGGTGCTGAGCGAGGACTTGAAGCGGCATGCGGGAATTACCGAGGCGGTAACCTTCGTCGGCCTCGGCCACATGTTTCAGATCTGGGAGCCGGGCCGGTTCCAGAACGAGCTCGCGGAGGCAACCGACAAGGTGCGCGCGCTCAAGGTCCAGCTTGGTTCCCAGTCGACGGCGCGCAACGCGCTCGGAGCACGGGAATGACGGCGGGCGGCGACGGCTTTGCGGCTGTCGTTGGCGGACCAGCCCTCCACATTCCCGTGCTCGGCCGCCCCGCCGTCGAGTTTCTCAACGTTCATGACGGCGGCCTCTATATCGACGGCACCTTCGGCGCCGGCGGCTATACACGCGCCATCCTTAGCCAGGCCGAAGCGCGCGTGATCGGCATAGATCGCGACCAAAGCGCGATCGCATTGGGCGCCGACCTGGTGCAGGCCGCCAACGGCCGGCTGACGTTGATCGAAGATCGCTTCTCT
>DATISB010000061.1:0-74887 GCA_035469145.1 Pseudolabrys sp. | reverse complement strand
CCGACGAACTGCCCCATGATCTCCGGCCGCTCCGGATTGCCGAAATTGAGATTGTCGGTGACGGCGAGCGGCCGCGCGCCGACGGCGGTCAGATTGCGCCAGCATTCGGCCACCGCCTGCTTGCCGCCTTCGAACGGATCGGCCTCGCAATAACGCGGCGTCACGTCGGTGGTGAGCGCGAGACCCTTCGGCCCGTTTTCCACCCGCACCACCGCGGCGTCACCGCCCGGCCGCTGCACGGTGTTGCCGAGGATGATGTGGTCGTATTGCTCCCAGACCCAGCGCTTGGAGCAGAGGTCCGGCGTGTCGATAAGTTTTTCCAGCGCGTCGGCCACGCCCATCGGCGCCTTGACGTCGTCGGCATCTATGACGGCGGGCTTGGCCGCGCTGACCCATGGCCGCTTGTACTCGGGCGCCTGGTCGCCGAGCTCCTTGATCGGCAGATCGGCCATCACGTCGCCGCCATGGCGCACAATGAAGCGCTTGCCCGGCGTGGTCTCGCCGACGATGGCGAAGTCGAGCCCCCATTTGCGGAAGATCGCTTCGGCTTCCTTTTCCTTCTCCGGTTTGAGCACCATGAGCATGCGCTCCTGGCTCTCCGACAGCATCATCTCGTAAGCGCTCATGCCCTGCTCGCGGCACGGCACCTTGTCGAGATCGAGCGTGACGCCGAGATCGCCTTTGGCACCCATCTCCACCGCCGAGCAGGTAAGGCCGGCCGCGCCCATGTCCTGGATCGCGATCACGCATCCTTTGTGCATAATCTCGAGGCAGGCTTCGAGCAGCAGTTTTTCCGAAAACGGATCGCCGACCTGCACGGTTGGGCGTTTGGCTTCCGAATCCTCACCGAATTCGGCCGAGGCCATCGAGGCGCCGTGGATACCGTCACGGCCGGTCTTCGAGCCGAGATAGACGATCGGCATGCCGACACCGGAGGCGGCCGCGTAGAAAATCTTGTCTTTCTGCGCGATGCCCACCGCCATGGCGTTGACGAGGTTGTTGCCATCGTACCGCGCATGGAAGCGCACCGAGCCGCCCACAGTAGGAACCCCAAATGAATTGCCGTAGCCGCCGATGCCGGCGACCACGCTGGACACCAGATGCCGGGTCTTGGGATGCTTGGGATCGCCAAAGGAGAGCGCATTGAGGCAGGCAATCGGCCGCGCGCCCATGGTGAATACGTCGCGCAATATGCCGCCGACGCCGGTCGCGGCGCCCTGGTAGGGCTCGATGTAGCTGGGGTGGTTGTGGCTCTCCATCTTGAACACGCAAGCCAAACCGTCGCCGATGTCGATGACGCCGGCGTTCTCGCCCGGACCCTGGATCACCCAGGGGCCCTTGGTCGGCAGCGTGCGCAGATGGACCTTGGATGACTTGTACGAGCAGTGCTCGTTCCACATGGCCGAAAAAATGCCGAGCTCGGTGAGCGAGGGCTCACGGCCGATCAAGTCGAGTACGCGCTTGTATTCGTCCGGCTTCAGGCCGTGTTCGGTGACCAGCTCGGGGGTGATTTTCGGTGAGTTGGGGATCACTCTACGCCGCCCGGTCCAGCGCGTCGACCAACCCCGCGAAAAGCCCGCGCCCGTCCGTGACGCCGAGCGCCGATTCCACGTGGTTCTCCGGGTGCGGCATCATGCCGAGCACGTTGCCGCGCTCGTTGACGATGCCGGCGATGGCGTTGGTCGAGCCGTTGACGTTCCAGGCCGGATCGCGCGAGCCGTCTGGCGCCACATAGCGGAAGATCACCCGCCCCTCGTCTTCCAGCCGCGCGATGGTGTCGACGTCGGCGACATAGTTGCCTTCGCCATGGGCGGTCGGCAACCGGACCACCTGACCGGCGTTGTAACCGCGGGTGAATGGCGTGTCTGAACGCTCAACCTTGAGATAGACATCGCGGCAGATGAATCTGAGCCGCGCATTGCGCATCAGCACCCCCGGCAACAGCCCCGCTTCGCAGGCGATCTGGAAGCCGTTGCACACGGCGAGCGTCAGCCCCCCCATGGCGGCGTGGGCTCGCACCGCGTCCATGATCGGGGAGCGTGCCGCGATCGCACCGCAGCGTAGATAGTCGCCATAAGAGAAGCCGCCGGGGATCACCACCAGGTCGGTGCCGGCCGGCAGCGCCGTGTCGGCATGCCACACCATCGCCGGCTCGCGCCCCGAGACGAGCGCAAGCGTGCGCGCCATGTCGCGCTCGCGGTTGATGCCGGGGAAAACGAGGACGGCGGATTTCATCGATACTTTCGGATCACCTAGAGACTTTTGGTGGCGGTGGCGGGGGGCTGTTGGCGCGGAACGGGCGCCGGCGACGCGCCCGGCTGCAGTGTAGGTCCTTCCGTAATCTGCATGAGCTCCAGGAATGCGCCCGATGTCTTCTTGGAGAGCTCACGATCCGGCGACCATGAATGCACGCGAATCATAACGGGGCCAGCAAAAATGATCGTGAACTGGTAATAGTTCACGGTCTTGCCATAGGCGAACTTGGTTTCATTGACGACCGCGGGATAGCCTTTCACTGTTGCCGTCTTGGACGACAGCGTCTCGATCTGTTGCGGCACATCCTGCATCACCGTGCGGGCGGCGGCGAGAGCGCGCATGGTTTTGGGCAAATCGACGGCGGCGTATTTTTCAAGCGCCTTGGGATTTGGCTTCGCGGTCGGGCTCTTCGAAAACGTAAACGACACGGTCTCCGCGTCGGGGCAAGCGAGCGGCTTGCATTTGTACACGCGCTGCGATCTGTTCGGCGTAAATTGCACGTCCCAATCTCCCGGCGGCGCACGCGTGCCGACGCGTACGTCTCCCGGCTTAATTGGAACGACCAGGTTGGTCGGACTGATGCCGATGTCGCCGCCGGTCTGGGCGACGGAATGGCCGGACACAATGATGAAGGCGCAAATAGCGACCGCGAGAACATAAGTCTTCATGGCGCACTCACAACGTCCGCCTCAATCGAATAAAATGTTAGCACAACCATAAGATGGCGGTCATCCGAGCAGCTCGACTCGGTAATTTTCGATCACGGTATTGGCCAGCAGCTTGTCGGCGGCCTGCTTGAGCATAGCCTCGGCCTGGGCGCGGTCGTTGCCCTCGATTTCGATGTCGAACACCTTGCCCTGGCGCACGCTGGCGACCCCGGCCAGCCCAAGTGAGCGCAGCGCGCCTTCGATGGCCTTGCCTTGCGGGTCGAGTATGCCGGTTTTCAGGGTGACGGTGACGCGGGCTTTCATCGCTGACGGCTTATTGCATGAGTCGGCGGCCCGCCCAGGTTCGCTCGGGCCATCCACACCTAAACTAGAGACGCCAAAGCCCGGCGCAAGACCGGGCTTCGGGTAATTCATGGCCAAAAAGACCGAAATGGGCCGATTGGCTAACTTTTCACCAGCACCGGGCCGACGCCGCGCGGCGGCTCGCCCTCGTTCATGATGCCCAGCCGCTTGGCGACCTCGGTATAGGCCTCCAGCAGCCCGCCGAGATCGCGGCGGAAACGATCCTTGTCGAGCTTGTTGTTCGTCTTAATGTCCCACAGCCGGCAGCTATCGGGCGAAATCTCGTCGGCCACGACGATGCGCATCACGTCGTTTTCCCACAGCCGGCCGGTTTCCATCTTGAAGTCGACCAGGCGGATGCCGACGCCGAGGAACACGCCCGAGAGGAAGTCGTTGACCCTTATGGCGAGCGCCATGATGTCGTCGATTTCCTGCGGCGATGCCCAGCCGAAGGCGGTGATGTGCTCTTCCGACACCATCGGGTCGTTGAGCGCGTCGTTCTTGTAATAAAACTCGATGATCGAGCGAGGCAGCTGGGTGCCCTCGTCGATCCCTAAGCGCGTCGCCAGCGAGCCGGCGGCGACATTGCGCACCACCACCTCGAGCGGGATGATCTCCACCTCGCGGATCAACTGCTCGCGCATGTTGAGCCGACGGATGAAATGGGTGGGAACCCCGATATCGTTGAGGTGCTGGAATACGTATTCGGAGATCCGGTTGTTGAGAACGCCTTTGCCTTCGATCACCTCGTGCTTCTTGGCATTGAAGGCGGTCGCGTCATCCTTGAAATGCTGAATCAGCGTTCCCGGCTCGGGGCCTTCATAGAGGATCTTCGCCTTGCCCTCATAAATGCGGCGGCGGCGACTCATCGGGGTGTACCGTGGGTTTTGAAAGTCCATGGGATGCCGTGGCTCCTGTTCGTGACGTCTCGAGATCCGCGGCGGCGGGACCGGAGATTTTCACTTACGCTCGCTTGCGCTAAAACGCTCCGGGCACAAGGTCAACCTAGCCGATCGGTTGGACCAGCACAATCGAGGGTGCACGACGTTTTCCACTTGGCAATTTCGCGTCATCAACATTGTCGCATGTTGCCTTGACGCTGCCACAGCGATATGCAAGGCGGCAGCGGCTATATCTGTGCACCAACGAGGGCGGCATGACCACGACTTTCGACAAGCGAGAGGAAGGCTTCGAGAAGAAATTTGCGCACGACGAGGAGCTCAAATTCAAGGCCAGCGCCCGGCGCAACAAGCTGCTCGGGATGTGGGTGGCCGAGAAGATGGGCCTTACCGGCGCGCAAGCCGAGGCCTATGCCAAGGAGGTCGTGATGGCCGATTTCGAGGAAGCCGGCGGCCACGACATTTTTAAGAAAATTCGCAAGGACTTAGACGGCAAGAAAGTGGCCATCTCCGACCAGGACATCCGCCGCACCATGGACGAGTTGATGGCGCAGGCGATCGCCCAGATCAAGGCGAGCGGCTGAGGTGGCGGCCTTCAACCTCGCCCGGCGTTTGCGCGCGGGCGAGACCGTCTACGCCGCCTGGTGCACGCTGGCCTCGCCCATCGTAGCCGAGACCATCGCGCGCGAAGGCTTTGCCGCCGCCGTGCTCGATATCCAGCACGGCCTGTGGGACACCGCCTCGATCGTCGCCGGCATCGGCGCGCTCGCGCACGCAGGCGGCGCGCCGGTGGTGCGGGTGCCGCTCAATGATTTCGCGTTCGTTTCCCGAACTCTCGACTTCGGCGCCGAGGCGATCATCGCACCCATGATCAATACTGCCGCCGATGCCCGCCAATTCGCGACCGTGGCCAAATATCCCCCGCTCGGCGAGCGCAGTTGGGGCCCGCAGCGCGCGATGGCACTGCAAGGCAAGACGGCGACGGTCAACTACCTGCGCGAGGCCAACGAAGGCACGCTGACTCTTGCCATGATCGAAACGCCAGCCGCGCTTGCCAATGTGGAGGCGATTGCCGGCACGCCCGGCATCGATGCGCTGTTCATCGGCCCTTACGATCTGTCGACCGCCCTGAGCGGCGGCAAGGCGCAGGACGTGCAGGCACCGGAAGTCGAACGTGCCGTCGATCAGATCGGCGCGGCGGCGAAAAAAGCCGGCAAGATCCCCGGCATCTATTGCCGCGACGCCGAGCGCGCACTCGCCATGGCCAAACGCGGCTTTAAATTCATCACCATCGGCAGTGATCTCGGCATCTTGCGCGAAGGCGCCGCAACGCAGGTCAAGGCGCTAAGGGGCTGACAGCAAGCCAGCGAGCGTATCCAGCACCCCCGCCACATCCCGCTCCACGTCCGCCGCCCTCACCTCGCTCACACGGTAGCCGTGCTGCTCCAGCCACGCCCGCTTGTCGGCGCGCGCGCGCGCGGCCACCTCGTCCTCCGCCGCCGGCCGCAGATCGATCACGCATTTGAGCGGGAAAGAGACGAAATCGGCGATGTGCGGGCCGATCGGCACCTGCCGCTTGAAGCCGCGCCCGGCGAAGCGGCGGTCTTTGACCAACGCTTGCCACAGCGCGCGCTCGGCGTCGGTCGGGTTTCGGCGCAGCAGCCGCGGCAGGCCGCGTAACGGGGTGCGCTCGGACGGAGCGCGGCCGGCGCCATGTTTGGCGAGCAGATCGCGCAGCTTTTGTGCGCCGGCGCCGTCAAGCACGCCGCCACGCGCGGGCCCTTTTCGCCCTTGCGCGATCGCCGTGATCACACCGTGCAATGTGCGCACGTCCTGCTGGGACGGCACCATGCGCTGGAAAATATTGCGCAGGTTGACGCCCATGGTTCCCCGCTTTTCCTCAGGTCGGAAAAATTCGACCTTATCGAGTTCGCGCTCCAAGTCCGCAAAGAACGCGTCGAGTTGCTGCTTGGCCGCCGGCGGCGATTTTTGCGGGCTGGCGAACGGCAATTCGCCGCCCGCCTGCTTGAACCATTCGTAAGCGACGATCACCACCGCCTGTGCCAAATTGAGCGAGGCGAATGCCGGATTGACCGGCAGCGTGAGGATGCGGTCGGCGCGTGCGACCTCATGGTTTTCCAGCCCGTTGCGCTCGCGCCCGAACACGATGGCGACGTTCTCAGCCGCGGCCACCCTCGGCGCTATTTCAGCCGCCGCCACCGCCACCCCGATCACGGGCTTCGCCTGATCGTGATTGCGCGCGGTCGCCGCCAGCACGAAGCTGCAGTCTCCAATTGCTTCGGCCAGGCTGTCATAAAGCTGCGCGCCATCGAGCACGCGGTCGGCGCCCGCCGCCATGGCTCGCGCCTTCTCATTCGGCCAGCCCTGCACCGGCTTGACCAGTCGCAGCCGCGACAGTCCGAAATTGGCCATGGCGCGCGCCGCCGCGCCGATGTTCTCACCGAGCTGCGGCTCGACCAGCACGACAATCGGCGCCGGTTGTTCGATCCAGCGCTTGGTCTTGTCGGTGCCGGCCCCCGGCATGGCTCACCCCTCCGTGCGGGCGGTATAGCCGCGCTCGCCGAGCGGGGGAAGTGTGCGTAAAGCATGCTTCCGCCGTGCGTTTTGAGGTGCTATAGGCGGCCCGCCGGCCACTATTCCCCGCTGTCCGCGCGACTTGCAAAAGGTTTTATCCGAAATGGCGAAGATCAAGGTAACAAACCCCATCGTCGAAATGGACGGCGACGAGATGACCCGTATTATCTGGCAACTCATCAAGGACAAGCTGATCCATCCTTACCTGGATATCGACTTGCTCTATTACGATCTCAGCGTCCAAAAACGCGACGAGACCAACGATCAGATCACCATCGACTCCGCCGAAATGACCAAGAAGGTCGGCGTGGCGGTCAAGTGCGCGACCATCACCCCCGACGAAGGCCGCGTGAAGGAATTCGGCCTTAAAGAGATGTGGCGTTCACCCAACGGCACCATTCGCAACATCCTCGGCGGCGTGATCTTCCGCGAGCCGATCATCTGCAAGAACGTGCCGCGGCTGGTGCCGGGCTGGACCAAGCCTATCATCATCGGCCGCCACGCCTATGGCGACCAGTATCGCGCTACCGATTTTAAGTTCCCGACCAAGGGCACGCTCACGCTCAAGTTCGTCGGCGACGACGGCAAGGTGATCGAGCGCGAAGTATTCAAGGCTCCAGGATCGGGCGTAGTGCTGGCGATGTACAACCTCGACGATTCGATCCGCGATTTTGCCCGCGCCTCGATGAACTATGCGCTCGACCGCGGTTATCCGCTTTATCTGTCTACCAAAAATACCATCCTGAAGCAGTATGACGGTCGCTTCATGGAACTTTTCCAGCAGATTTTTGACGCCGAATTCAAGAGCGAATTCGAGAAGAAGAAGATCACCTACGAACACCGGTTGATCGACGACATGGTGGCAGCCGCGATGAAATGGCAGGGCGGCTATGTCTGGGCCTGCAAGAACTACGACGGCGACGTGCAGTCGGACGTCGTGGCGCAAGGCTTCGGCTCGCTCGGGCTAATGACCTCGGTGCTCTTTACGCCGGACGGCAAGGTGGTCGAGGCGGAAGCCGCGCACGGCACGGTGACGCGCCACTACCGTGAGCACCAGAAGGGCCGCGAGACCTCGACCAATTCGATCGCCTCGATCTTCGCCTGGACGCGCGGCCTCGCGCATCGCGCTAAGCTCGACAATAACGCGGTGTTGGCGAAATTCGCCGGCACGCTGGAGAAGGTCTGCGTCGATACGGTGGAATCGGGTTTCATGACCAAGGACTTGGCGTCGCTGATCGGGCCCAACCAGAAGTGGCTCTCGACCACCGGCTTCCTCGACAAGGTCGACGAGAACCTGAAAAAGGCGATGACGTAAACCTTTGTCGAGTCATTCCGGGCGCCGCGCTGCGGCGAGCCCTGAATCCATAAACACAGTTCGAGGATATGGATTCCGGGTCCGGCCCTGCGGGCCGTCCCGGAATGACGCCGTTATACCAAAGCTCAGAAACCTTGACTCATGTAACCCGACGTTGTGCGGGGATGATTGCATCGTAAACGTGAATCAAATCAAAATCACAAACCCGCCGCGCAGACGGGTTGCGGATTACGCGATTTGGTATTAATTACTCAATCTCCTCCATCACGATGTCGCCCTTTGGGCTTACCACATCGCGGCCGACGCGTTTTTCCACCACGTCCTTGATGCGGGCGGCGATGCGCGGGTCGCGCTGCATCAGCGCATGCAGATCCTGCGCCGAGAGCACCAGCAAATTCGTGCGTGTGAGCGCAGTGGCGGTGGCCGAGCGGCGGGCGCGGCGCAGCACCGCCACCTCGCCGAAAAAATGGCCGACGCCGAGCCGCAGTATTTCCTTTTTGAGCGCCACCTCCACCTCGCCGGCGGCGATGAAATACATCGAATGGGCGGGATCGCCGGCGCGCACGATGGTCTCGCCAGCTTCCGCCACCTGCGCGCGCAGCAGCCCCATGATGTCGGAGATCGCGGCGGCGTCGAGCTCGGCGAACAGCGGCACGCGCGCGATCATGCCCCAGGTGACGATGAAATCGCGGCGATGGATTTGGTCGGCGAAGGAGGTGGCGATGATGCCGACCGGCAGCGCCATCATGATCAGGCCGAGAAAGATGGTGCCGGTGGCGATCAGCTTGCCGAGCGCGGTGATCGGAACCACGTCGCCGTAACCGATGGTGCCGACCGTGACGATCGCCCACCACAAGGCGTCCGGAATAGTGCCGAGCTTGTCCGGCTGCACCTTGCCCTCGGCGAGATGCATCAAGGCGGCGGCGACCAGCGCGCTGCCCATAGTGATAACCAGGCAGCCGAACAGCGCGCGGCGCTCGCGATAGAGCACGTCGAGCAGCGAGCGCATCGCCGGCGAATAGCGCGCGATCTTGAAGAAGCGCACGATGCGTAACACCAGCAGCAACCGCAGCTCGTCGGGCAGCACGAGCGCGAACCAGAACGGCAGCACCGCGACGAGATCGACGATGCCGGCGGGGCTGAGCGCGTATTTGAGCCGTGAGTGCATGGCGGCGAGGTGACGGTGCGGGCCATGTTCGATGGCGACCCACAGCCGCAGGCCGTATTCGACCGTGAACACGACGAGCGAGAAAATTTCGATCAAAATAAAAGCGAGCGCGTAGCGCCGGCCGTATTCCGGGACCGATTCGGCAGCAACCGCGACCAGATTGATCAAGATAAGCAGGACGAGCAGACGGTCTATAACCACGCCAAGGCGATTGCCAACGGGGCCCTGCTCAAGGACCAGATAGATTCGTCGCCGCATTTCCGTGACCCGTGTGCGTGCCATGGCGCCGACACCCTCATGGTTTCAGCAACGCTATTGATACAACGCCCGGCGGCGGCCGCCTTGCGCTCGATCAAGTCCCGGCGAGCGCCGCCTCGATCGCCTTGAGCGCGTCCTCGGCCTTGGAACCGTCCGGACCGCCGGCCTGCGCCATGTCGGGCCGCCCGCCGCCGCCCTTGCCGCCGAGCACTTCGGCGCCCTTTTTCACCAGATCGACCGCGTTGAAACGCTTGGTGAGATCCTCGGTGACGCCGACCACCAGGCCGGCCTTGCCGTCGACGGAGAGGCCCACGATGGCGACCACGCCGGAGCCCACTTGCTTCTTGCCCTCGTCAGCCAGGCTGCGCAGGTCCTTCAATTCGATGCCGGAAACGGAACGCGCAATCAGCTTGACGCCGTTGACTTCGCGCAAGCCATCGTCGGCGCTCTTAAGCCCGCCGCCACCACCCATGGCGAGCTTCTTGCGCGCGTCGGTGAGCTCGCGCTCGAGCTTCTTACGCTCGTCGAGCAGCGAAGCGATACGCGCCGGCAATTCTTCGAGCGGCGTCTTAAGCTCCGCGGCCGCCGCCTTGGCGGTCTGCACCTGTTTGTCGGCGGCTTTGCGCGCCAGCCGGCCGGTAAGCGCCTCCAGGCGTCGCACGCCGGCGGCGACGCCCGAATCGGTGACGCCGCTGATCAGACCAATATCGCCGGTGCGCTTGACGTGGGTGCCGCCGCACAGTTCGATCGACCAGCCAAGCGTGTTGCCGCTCCCCTCGCCCATCGCCACCACGCGCACCTCGTCGCCGTATTTCTCGCCGAACAGCGCGCGTGCGCCGGAGGCGCGGGCATCGTCGAGCGCCATCAGCCGCGTGGTCACCGGCGAATTCTGCAGCACGATGTCGTTGGCGATATCCTCGACGCGCTCGATCTCCTGCGCGCTCATCGGCTTGGGGTGCGAGAAGTCGAAGCGCAGGCGGTCGGGCGCCACCAGCGAGCCTTTCTGCGCCACGTGATCGCCGAGTACCTGGCGCAGCGCCTCGTGCAGTAGATGCGTTGCGGAATGGTTCTGTCTTATGGCGGAGCGCCGCGCGCGATCCACTTCCAGGAGCAACGGGTCGCCGACCTTCACCGCGCCCTGCTCGACCTTGACCATGTGCGCGAACACATCGCCGGCTTTCTTCTGGGTGTCGGTGACGCTGAGCCACACGCCCTCGCGCCGCATCTCGCCGCTGTCGCCGACCTGGCCGCCGCTCTCGCCGTAGAACGGTGTCTGGTTCATCACCACCGCACCGCTCTCACCTTTTTTGAGCTCGGCGACCTCCTTGCCGTCGCGCACCAGCGCGGCCACCACTCCCTCGGCGCTCTCGGTCTCGTAGCCGAGAAATTCGGTTGACCCCACTTTCTCGCGCAGGCCGAACCACACGGTTTCGGTGGCGGCCTCGCCCGAGCCGGCCCAGGAGGCGCGCGCCTTGGCGCGCTGGCGCTCCATGGCGTCGCTGAACGAGGCGACATCGACGCCGATGCCGCGCGCGCGCAGCGCGTCCTGCGTGAGATCCAAAGGAAAGCCGTAAGTGTCGTAGAGCGTGAACGCCGTTTCGCCGTCGAACATGGCGCCTTTCTTGAGGTTCTTGCTGGCGTCTTCGAGAATGGCGAGGCCGCGCTCCAGCGTGTTGCGAAAGCGCGTCTCTTCCAGCTTGAGCGTCTCGCCGATCAGCGCCTCGGCGCGGATCAGCTCCGGGTAGGCTTGGCCCATCTCGCGGGTGAGCAAGGGCACCAGCTTCCACATCAGCGGCTCTCTGGCGCCGAGAAGTTCGGCGTGGCGCATGGCGCGGCGCATGATGCGGCGGAGCACGTAGCCGCGGCCCTCGTTCGAGGGCAGAACGCCGTCGGCGATCAGGAACGCGGAAGCTCGCAGGTGATCGGCGATAACCCGGTGCGAGGCCTTTTGCGGCCCGTGGGCGCCGACCTTGGTCAGGTCGGCGATCGCCTGGATCAGCGTGGCGAACAGGTCGATGGCGTAATTGTCGTGGGTCCCTTGCAGCACCGCGGCGATGCGCTCAAGCCCCATGCCGGTGTCGATCGAGGGCCGCGGCAGTTCGAGCCGCTGGCCGGAGGCCAGTTGCTCGCACTGCATGAACACCAGGTTCCAGATCTCGATAAAACGGTCGCCGTCGGCTTCCGGACTGCCGGGCGGTCCGCCGGGGATGTGGGCGCCGTGGTCGTAGAAGATTTCCGAGCATGGCCCGCACGGGCCGGTCTCGCCCATGGCCCAGAAATTGTCGTCACCGGCGATGCGCAGGATCTTGCTGTCGGGCAGCCCTGCAATCTTCTTCCACAGCTTGAAGGCGTCGTCGTCGTCGATATAGACGGTGATCAGTAAGCGCTCGGGCGAAATCGCGAATTCCTTGGTAATCAGCTCCCAGGCCAACGCGATGGCGCGCTCCTTGAAATAGTCGCCGAACGAGAAGTTGCCGAGCATCTCGAAAAAAGTGTGATGTCGCGCGGTGTAGCCGACATTGTCGAGGTCGTTGTGCTTGCCGCCGGCGCGCACGCATTTCTGCGCTGTCACCGCGCGGCTGTAGGGGCGCTTTTCCAGGCCTGTGAAGACGTTCTTGAACTGCACCATGCCGGCATTGGTGAACATCAGCGTGGGGTCGTTGCGCGGCACCAGCGCCGAGGACGCCACAACCTGATGGTCGTTGCGGGCGAAGAAATCCATGAAGCTTTTGCGGATGTCGTTGACGCCGCTCATCGGAACGCTACGCGAGCCCCTCGTTTGCGGGGCTAAATCCCCGTCCGGCTTGATGTTTCGGGGCCTATTTAGCGATGGGGGTTGGTGAAGTCCAGGAAGGGCGCAATCCAACAAGGCCATTCCGGGGCGCCGCGAAGCGGCGAGCTCGGAATCCATACTCTGCAGCTCAGGGGTTATGGATTCCGGGTCCGGCCCTTCGGGCCGTCCCTGAATGACGAGTACCCAAAAACGCCCTCGCCCCCGTCCTCGGTGGCGGCCGCTTTACGCAGCCGGGTGCCGACGGGGGCGATACGCGAGACGCGTCACCAATTGGTGCGGCGGATGATACCGGCGCCGCCGCCACGCCTTACAGCTCGTTCAATGCGTTAGGCCTCCGCGGCCTCGTCGTCTTCGTCCTTGTCGGCGGGCACCCCGGCCGAAATCGCCTCAGCGATCGGGCCAGCATTCTGGCGCACCTGCGCCTCGATCTTGGCGGCGATGTCGGGGTTTTCCTTGAGGAACGCCTTGGCGTTCTCGCGGCCCTGGCCGATTCGCTGGCTGTCATAAGAGAACCAGGCGCCCGACTTCTCCACCACACCCGCTTTCACACCGAGATCAATGAGCTCGCCGACCTTGGAAACGCCCTCGCCGTACATGATATCGAACTCGACCTGCTTGAACGGCGGCGCCAGCTTGTTCTTAACCACCTTGACGCGGGTCTGGTTGCCGACCACCTCGTCGCGCTCCTTGATGGCGCCGATGCGGCGGATGTCGAGGCGCACGGAGGCGTAGAATTTCAGTGCATTGCCGCCGCTCGTCGTCTCCGGCGAGCCGTACATCACGCCGATCTTCATGCGGATCTGGTTGATGAAAATTACCATGGTGCGCGACTTGCTGATCGAGGCGGTAAGCTTGCGAAGCGCCTGGCTCATCAGCCGCGCCTGGCTGCCGGGCTGCACGTCGCCCATCTCGCCTTCCAGCTCCGAGCGCGGCACCAAAGCGGCGACCGAATCCACCACCAGCACGTCTACCGCGCCGGAACGCACCAGCGTGTCGGCGATTTCGAGCGCCTGCTCGCCGGCGTCCGGCTGCGAGATCAGCAGGTCATCGACATTGACCCCGAGCTTGCGGGCATAGACCGGATCGAGCGCGTGCTCGGCGTCCACGAAGGCGCAGATGCCGCCGAGCTTCTGCGCTTCGGCAATGGTGTGCAGCGCCAGCGTGGTCTTGCCGGAGGATTCCGGCCCGTAAATCTCCACAACCCGGCCGCGTGGCAGCCCGCCGACGCCGAGCGCGATGTCGAGCCCGAGCGAGCCCGACGAAATGACCTCGATATCCATCGACCGGTCGTTCTTGCCGAGCCGCATGATCGAGCCCTTGCCGAACTGCCGCTCGATCTGGCTGAGCGCGGCAGTGAGGGCTTTCGACTTGTCCATGGACGATCCTTCGACGATACGCAGGGCAGGCTGACTCATGTCGCGCTCCTTATGGCCGGGAATCGACCCCCCGACAACGCGGCCCGCGCCGCCCCGCCGGAATCGACTGAAGGACGCAATGTACACTATTTGTTCTCTGTTCGCAATATGTTCTTTTTGTAAGGCGGGTACTGTCCTTATGACCGCGTGGAGCCACCAATATCCTCCGCGCTGGCCGACGTGATTTACGGGCCTGGAGGCCGTCCCGCTTGGCGGCCTCTTTTATTTCAGATGGCCAACGTCGTCCTGGTTTGACGGTTCGCTTGCCGTTAAACTGCGCACCCGGTCCACCTATGAGAAGCTTTGGCCATGCGAATCCTCGTAGCAGCGGCGTTCATTGCGTTATTGGCGGTGGCCGCCCATGCCCAAGGCACCGCACCGCGAAAGGGGGCAAGCCCTCGCCCGGACTCGGAAAAAAAGGAAGATCTGGCCAAAAAGAAAGCCGACGAGCAGGCCTATAAGGACGCGCTCAAACAAATACCGGAAGCCAAGGAAAAGCCCGACCCCTGGAAAACCATGCGCTAACGCATGACACCGAAAAGCCTGTCCCCGGCTGGAACGGGAAAGATCAGGCGCGAGAAAAAATGTCAGGCGGAACCCGGATTCGGTCCGAGCGGAGCGGACCGGCCCTCCTTCGTGCCCCCCCATTCCCGCCAATGGGTCGGCCGCACGTCCAGCCGTTCCTTGGTCTCCACTTTCATCCAGCCGTTGAGAATGCGGCGGCACGGGAACACGAGCGCATGCGGGCCGTCATCATCGATGACGGCCAGTTCAAGGTCGCGGTCGAAAGGCGCGGTGGATACATTTTGCCACATTTTATCAGTGTGGGCACAGAATCAACTGGCGCATTGACCTAAATCATGTTGTGCGAGGTCCGTGGCGGGCGGTCGGCGTAGCGGCGGGCCGCAGCGGCTGCAATCCGCATTGATCTGGATCAATTCCGGCGCGGCTGTATTCGGTGATCTTTTTATATTGAGTCCACATCGCCGGATCGGAAATTGACAGCGAGCCCGCTTCCCAGCATCCGCCCTTGTCCCGTTTGCGGTATCGCCATGCAGGCGAGCAAATCCCGAGAGGACTTGGCGGATTTCGACACGTTCCAATGCCTGAGCTGCCAGTCGGTGATCCGCGAATCCAAACCGCAGCCGACTGACGGCGGCCGAAATGCCCGCCCAGCGCCGCCAGATCGCGGTAAATTGCCCATTAAAAACAATCACTGACGGGGCCCAAGCGATACGCTGCCGGCGCCGTGCCGGCTACCCTTCGTTTATAGAGCTGTGCGAGAAGCCATTGCGCAGTAGGTAGCTTTGATCTCAGTCAATACCGCCGCGGCGAAACGCGGGCATGGTGCGGGATGCAATGTGGCAACGGCGGTTCCCCGCCGCGAATAACCGTTGGAGAGACCATGAATTCCGTCAACATCAAACGCTCGATCGTCCGCAACGGGCAAAAGACCAGCGTGTCGCTCGAGGACGAATTTTGGGAAGGCTTGCGCGAGATCGCCAACGCGCAAAAGGCAAAGCTGTCGACCGTCGTGCGACAAATCGACCAAGGGCGGCAAGGCAACAACCTATCCTCGGCGATCCGCGTATTCGTGTTCAATCAGTTGCGCGGGCAAGCCTCGGCGGAAGAATTCGCCGCCGCCTCGCAACAAGCCGCGGAATCCGCCGACGCTTACTGAGTGTCGTGGCCGGGCCCGCGCAACGCGGGTCTTGGCATTGCGGCGCTCCCTCGCTAGCGTCGCTGCCGTTCGACAACGGGAGCGTCCGCTTGGCCGATACGATTATAGCAGCGCCGCCCGAGCGCGTCGCCGCGCCGCTGCGGCCCGCTTACATCGTCGCCGCGGCGGCGGCCTTGGCTGCGATGATTGCGGCGATTCTTTCGCCCAGTCTCTGGTTCCTCGATTTCGTCCACGTCATGACCGGCGCGCTGTGGACTGGCATCGATTTGTTCATGGGCTTCGTGATCGGCCCGGTGCTGCGCCGCGTCACGCTCGATACCCGGCGCGCCATGATCGCCGGCATCATTCCGCGCACGCTCATTTTAATGCCAACGCTGTCCGCCATCACCTCCACCTCCGGCTGGTTCCTGGCCGTGCGCATGGGCTATCTCGATCTCGGCTACCCGCAATTCTGGTGGGTGATCGCCGCGCTCGCCATCGTCAGCGTACTCACGCTGCAAGGGCTGGGCATTCTTCTGCCGATGAATCTCAGGCTTTATTTTGAAATCATGAAGCCCACGCCCGACCATGAGAAGCTCAAGCGTTGGATGCGCACTTACGTGCGCGTGGTGGCGGCGCAGGGCACCATGCAGGTGGCGATTATCATCGTCATGGCGCGCTTCGCCACGGGGCTGTGAACGGCGCTCTCAGCCGGCTTTTTTGAGCGTGGCGTCGTCGCGCTCGATGCACAACCACAGACCGCAATTGCGCGATGATTGCACGCGGATTCGCAGCTCACGCTGCGGGTCTTCGTAATCGCCGGGCCAACCGATTTCGAGATCGACCGGACCTTGCTCCATGGCGCGTTCGATGCGGCCGTGTAAGGCGTCGTTTCCGAGACAATTCGAAATCGCGAAAAGATTTTTACCCAACGGGATCTCGCCATAGCTCGACAGCCGCGCCTCGGTGGCGCTGTAGAACTGCCCGGTGCCGTCGCGAGCGAGCCGGATGACACCGAACGGCAGATGGTCAAGCTCGAACAGGCTGGCGCGTTCGGCGCGCGCAGCGAGATCGGGCGCATCAAAATCGATGCTGGCTTTCACCATGTGCAATTTCCCGTAAATTAAGAATGCCCGATGGCGAAGCTGACCGCGTCTCTGCGATTCAACAAGGACTATCGCGCGCATGTAGAACACGACGCGGCCACAGACGGTCGCCACCTACGACAGGCGTCTATCGCCTGCACTCCACGCTCACGCTGCCTTGGTGATCGCCCCGCCGGCGAGATTGTCGACGATCACCGGCGTGTTGAAATAGACGACCTGCGGCGCGTTGCCGTAGAGCTTGGCCACGCGCTCGCGCCACTCGGCGCTGTAGACTTTTTCCGCCGCCTGCCGCGATTCCCACAGGTAAACGCCGCCAGCCGTGCGTCCGTCTTCCGAACGCAGATAGTACTTGCGGATCAGTCCCGGCAGATTCTGATATTTCGGCGCGGTCGACTCGAACATGCGCGTGGCCTCTTGCAGCGAGACCGGCGCCGGCAAGGCGAATTGCACGATAGCGGTGATCATCGGCATCCTCCCTTTGGCCTGTTAGCCCAAGTTCAATTCCTTGAAAAAATCGTTTCCCTTGTCGTCGATCACGATGAAGGCCGGGAAGTCCTCGACCTCGATGCGCCAGATCGCCTCCATGCCGAGCTCGGGATATTCTTTGCATTCGACCTTCTTGATGCAGTGCTCGGCCAGGTTCGCCGCGCTGCCGCCGATCGAGGCCAGATAGAATCCACCGTGCTTCTGGCAGGCGTCGCGCACCTGCGCCGAACGGTTGCCCTTCGCCAAAGAAATCATCGAGCCGCCGGCGGCCTGGAATTGATCTATGTAGCTGTCCATTCTTCCGGCTGTGGTCGGTCCGAAGGCGCCGGAGGCGTAGCCGGCCGGCGTTTTGGCGGGTCCGGCGTAATAAATCGGATGATTTTTGAAATAATCCGGCAATCCTTTTCCTGATTCCAGCCTTTCACGCAATTTTGCATGCGCTAAATCGCGCGCCACAATCATGGTTCCCGAAAGAGAAAGGCGCGTTTTCACTGGATATTTCGACAGCTGCGCGAGGATTTCTTTCATCGGTCTGTGGAGGTCGACCTTGACCACCGCGCCACCAAGCTTGTTCTGGTCGACGTCGGGCAGGTACTGCGCCGGATGATGCTCGAGCTCTTCCAGATAAACGCCTTCTCGCGTTATTTTTCCCAATGCCTGCCGGTCGGCAGCGCAAGACACGCCCAGCCCGATCGGCAGGCTCGCGCCGTGCCGCGGTAATCGGATCACGCGCACGTCGTGGCAGAAATACTTGCCGCCGAACTGCGCGCCAACCCCGGTCGACTGCGTCATCGCCAGCACTTCCTTTTCCATTTCGAGATCGCGGAAGGCATGCCCGTCCTCCGAGCCTTTGGTCGGCAGTTCGTCGAGATAATGCGTGGAGGCGAGCTTCACCGTCTTCATGGTGAGCTCGACCGAGGTGCCGCCGATTACTATCGCCAGGTGATAGGGCGGGCACGCGGCGGTGCCGAGCGTCAACACCTTCTCCTTGAGGAACGCCAGCATGCGTTCGTGGGTGAGGATCGAGGGCGTCGCCTGGAACAGGAACGACTTGTTGGCCGAACCGCCGCCCTTGGCGATGAACAGGAACTTGTAGGCGGCTTCATTTTCTTGGCCCTCGGCATAGATCTCGATCTGCGCCGGCATGTTGTTGCGGGTGTTCTTCTCCTCGAACATGGAAATCGGCGCCAGCTGCGAATAGCGCAAATTGCGCTTGAGATACGCATCGCGCGCGCCCTCGGAGAGCGCCGCCTCGTCGGAGCCGTCGCTGAACACCAGGCGGCCCTTTTTGCCCATAATGATGGCGGTGCCGGTGTCCTGGCACATCGGCAGCACGCCGCCGGCGGAAATGTTGGCGTTCTTGAGGAACTCATAGGCGACGAACTTGTCGTTCGGCGACGCCTGCGGGTCGTCGAGAATGGCGCGCAGCTGCTTGAGGTGCGCCGGGCGTAGCAGATGATTGATGTCGGTGAAGGCGGCCTCGGCCAGTGCGCGCAGCGCCTCGGGCGCGACCACCAGCATGTCCTTGCCCATCACCTTCTCGACGCTGACGCCGCCGACCTCGAGCTTGCGATAGGGCGTCTTGTCGGGGCCGATCGAGAACAGCGGCGTGTGGTGGTAAGGGGGGGCGGTGGGGGATGGGGTGACGGGGGCGCTCATGGGGTTAAGGCCTGACAATTTGCTACTCTGGAGTGGACGAGATTCTTTCACGTTTTAGGGGAGCCATTTCCGTATATCCAACACCCGCATGATTTGTTGATCCGTATCTCCCGCCAAACACCAATACATAGTAATCACTGTCGTCGATCACGCCCTTAATTAATGTCCAAGCATCATCATCAGAGGCAAGAAATGACTCCATGCCCGCCGGAAAATGATCCAAACTTAATAAGGCCTGCAAGACTGCCTGTCGCTCGTCTTTGAGATCAGCAAACGTCGAACTCACGAAGACCTGATACCGCTTATCCATTTATTGCGGCCCCCGATGCGAAAATATGCGGGTAACATAATCCGATTTTAATTAGATAACACAGCTAAAGCGCCGCGAATATCGGTGTCAACTCTTACCCGTCATTTGATCCAGAATTTTGCTTAGATAGTTTTGCCGATGACCCGCACCTTCCCCGCTTCTCCCAACCCGCACTCCAGCGCCGCGCGATCCCACTTTGCCAGATCGGCCGCCGCCGCGTAGGTGCTCTGCAGGAATTCCATCAGCGTGGCGTCAGGGTCGCGCGCCTTGCGCACGGCGTCGTAGGGCAGAATGAACTCGCCCAGCTCCTTACTGAAAAAAGCCGCGCCGGGCTTAATGCTTGCCGCCGCAAAGCCCTCCGGTGCCGGATAGGCGTAGGAATAAAACGCCGGATATTCCACCGGCCCGGCGCTGCCCGGCCAGAAACCCGCGCTCGATACCTCGTGCGAATAGGCTTCACTAGCGACAGCATTGGGCAAATGCGGCACGCCGCCGGGGTGGTTTGGCGCCCTTCGCCCCGAGAACCTGGTCACCGCCAGATCGAAGCTGCCCCAGAAGAAATGCACCGGGCTCACTTTGCCGAGAAACCCCGTGCGGAAATGCGTCAGCACCTCGTAAGCCGCCAGCAGCACGCGCAATAACCGGTTGACGGAACCGGCATCGTAAGCGGCGTGCACGGTGTCCTGCTCAAACGGAATGGCATTCGGGATTTCGCACGGCATGGTGCGGATCGCGACGCCTAGCCCCAACTCTTCGAGCGCGGTCATCAGCTCGGCGTAGAATTCCGCCACTGCCATCGGCTTGAGCGCCAGCAGGCGGGCATGGCCGTCGCTGGTGCGCACCCAGAGCACATGATCGACGAAATCGAAATCGATCTGGAACATGCGCACGTCGTCAGGGATCGGCCCGGTGGTTAGCCCGCGCGCGGTGACGTAGAGCGCGACGTGCCAGGAATGATTGAGCCAGGGCGTGCGCGCCAGTCTTATCTTGCCGACAATCTGCGTCCACAGCTGCAGCGTGGCGGCGGTGTCCGCCCAGGCGGCATAGGGCAGTTCGGGCCAGCGCTCGGGGTTTGCTGACATGGCGGCATCATGCAGCGGTCGGCGCCGCGCAGCAATAATGGTTGACCGCAACCTTGGCCTCAAAACACCCTATTCGACGCGACCTTGGCACGGCACATCCGGGCCAAGTTTTTTCGGCCAAAGTTTTTTCGGCGTTGACGCGCGCGCGTTCATCTGCCATGCGCAACGCCCGTTCGTTTGCCAGCAAAGTCCTCAATGCCCAGAAGACCGTTCCGCGTCGGCCGCTCGCATACCGGCCTCGGCCTGTTCGCCACCCGGCCGATCCGCAAGCGCGCCAGGATCGCCGAATACAAGGGCCGGCTGCTGAAACTCAAAGACGCCGAAAAGGCCGAGGCGCGCGGCAACCGCTACCTCTACGAAATCAACAGCCGCTGGACTATCGACGGCACACCGCGCAGCAATCTCGCGCGCTACGCCAACCATTCCTGCAATCCCAACGCCGAAACGACAATGGTGAAGCGCCGCGTGTTCATCTACGCGCTACGCGCCATCAAGCCGGGCGAGGAGATCACCTACGATTACGGCGTCGATTATCTCAAGAACGTGATCGGGCGCTCGAACTGCAAATGCGGGCGCTGCCGGAGGCGCCGCGCGCGCAAGGCGCGCGAACGGCGGGTGCTACTCAAGCGGCGGGCCGCGCGCTTGGCCGGCAAGCAGCGGCGGGCACGACTGGTGCACAAGCGCAAGCGATAGGTCTCCCCACCCGACAACCCCGCCATTCGTTTTTGCCCCTGCCCGCTCGGCTGCGGCCATGCTAGGGCAAACGTCCCGCCGCCAGAGGCTTATCCCCCGGTGACATCCGAGCGCCTCGACCAGCGCCTGCTCGCCGCGCGCGCCGACCGCGTGCCGCGCGGGATTCTTTTTATGCTCGGCGCGACCGTGATGTATGCGGGCTCCACCGCGCTGTCGAAATGGCAGGTCGCCAGCTACCCGTTCCCCGAGGTGCTGTTCTTCCGCACCTGTGTCTCGCTCATCGTCGTTTCCCTGCTGATCCTGCCGCGCCACGGTTTCGCTGTGTTCCGCACGCAGCGGCTGCGCGACCATGCCGGACGCAGCGCAACCCAAACCGTGGCGCAGAGCCTGATCCTGATCGCGCTCAGTCTGATGCCGATCGCCGGCGCAGTCGCGATCAATTTCTCGGCGCCGCTGTTCGCCACGCTGTTCGCCGCGCTCTGGCTCAAGGAAAAGATCGGGCGCGCGCGTGGGGCGGCGCTGCTCGTCGGTTTTCTCGGCGTGCTGCTGGTGGCCTCGCCCGGCGCCGACAGCTTCCGCATCGGCGCGCTGTTCGCCATCGGCAATGCCGTGCTCTACGGTAGCGTCACCGCCGCGGTGCGCGGCATGACCGCAACCGAATCGGTCGAGACGCTGACCGTGTACCAGATGCTTTTCATGTCCGGATTTTTTTTGACCGCACTGCCGGTGTTCGGATTCGGCTGGCCGACCGGTCAGGATGCGGCCGCCATGGTTGGCGCCGGCGTCTTAAACGGCTTCGGGCAATATTGGTGGACGCGCGCGCTGTCGTTCGCACCGCCGTCGGCAGTCGGGCCGTTCTATTATTTCTCGCTGGTGTGGGCGATGGTTTTGGGCTTCGTGTTCTGGGGCGACATCCCGACGATTGGCCTGCTCGCCGGCTCGGCGATCGTGGTCGGCTCCGGGCTGTTCCTGCTCTGGCACGAAAGCGGCAAGAAGCCGCTGCCGGTGGATTAGATTGCAATTGCGCGAGGCTTGCGCCAAATATCGCCGCAACAAAATGCGAGGGAGGATGAACCGATGAGCCTGAAGATCCGCCGCGTCGTCACCGGCCACGACGACCAGGGCCACGCCATGGTGCTGATCGACGAACAAGTGAGCAACGTGATCTCGAACCGGCCGGGCGCCAATTCATCGGTGATCTGGTCGACCGAAGGCTTTCCGGTGAGCAATGACGGCGACGCCGATCCTTCAGCCAAGAAGATCGCCACCACCATCGACAACGGCACGGTGTTCCGCGTCATCAGCTTCGAACCCGGCGTAAGCCCGCGCAACCATAGCACTGATTCGATCGATTACGTGGTGGTGATCTCCGGCGAGATCGACATGGAGCTCGACATCGGCAGCGTGCACCTGAAGGCCGGCGACGTGCTGGTGCAGCGCAGCACCATCCACAACTGGGTGAACAAGGGTAAAGAGCCTTGCGTGATTGCGTTCACGCTCATTGCCGCGAAGCCGGTGACGGCGGGCGGCAAGACGCTCACCGCGCATGGGTAACACGGCAGGCTATTCGTCCAACTCCGGATAATGTCGGAAAATTCCCGACTCATTGAACGGCAGGCGGCGCGCTGAGGCCAAATAGGCCTTGATGCGCGACCGCGCGGCGACCCGGTCGCGTAGCTCCACCACGCGCGGAATTTTTCGCTCGATGCGCGTCATCGCATTCGGAAGCGCATAACGCAGACCCTCGATGAGCTGGAACAGCGACAGATCCATATAGCTGAACTTGCGCCCAAGCGTGTAAGGCCCGCCGCTCTTCTGCAGCACGCTCTCAAAGTAACCGAGATATTTCGGCACGCGATCTTTGAGAAAATAGTGCGCGTACTTCTTGGCCTCCGCCTTCTGGTCCTCGTAATAGAGACCTCCGGCGATCGGATGATGGGTGTCGTGGATTTCCTTCATGAAGTCGGTCACCGTCAACTGCAACTGATGCAGCCAGAGCCGGCCGGCCTCGTCACGGGGGCCGAGCTTCAGACGCGGCCCCAGATAGAACAGGATCTCGGCTACCTGCGCGATGACGAGCTTGCCCGCCTTCAGAAAGGGTGGCGCGAACGGCGGGTGCTTGTCGCGCCCGCCGTCCATCATCCCCATCATTCTGCTCATGCCGCCGCTTTTGCGCGCGACGTCGTCGTAAGCGGCGCCGGCATCCTCCAGCGCCAGCCGCACGAATTCGCCGCGGCCCTGGATTTCCGGCCAGTAGAATAACTGATAGCGCATGGGCAACTCCCAGCAGACTTCTGTCGAGTTTTAGCCGTTGCGTCAGTTGGCCGCAAAGCAATACAGCAGCCCATCACCGCCGGTGCTGCGCAAGTCGGCTTGGCTGCAGCCGCCGTCGGGTCCGCGCGAGGGATGCGAGGAGTTCCAGGAATGGGATTCCGCGTCGTCACGCAAGCCGATGCGGTCGTTATGGCCGAGCATAACCGAACCCTGCGTGCTGCTCGTGTAGTTCTTGCAGGTCATGTCCTTGTCTGCCGGAAAGGCTTTGCCGTCCGCCGTCGAGCCGGTGAGGATGTCATGCCGGTTCGGCGTGTCACCGCGGCCGTTGATCACTTCGCCTTTTTCCGAAAGATTGTTTTGCTTGCTGAGCTTGTTGTTGGCACTGTGCAAATCATCGACGCTGGTGGCGACGACCACACCCTTAGCGTTGGTCCACGGACCCTTGCCGATGCGGTCGCGCGCATTCACCGCGCCGTCGCCTTGGGTGGACAGATAGGCATGCCAGGTCTTGGCCCCCGCCCCGGCCGATGCTGCGAGTTGCTGGCAATGCGCGTCGGCGCCGGCAAGCCCGCCGAGGTCGGCGCCCTTGCCCGGTCCGACGCTGGTGACGAAAAAGCTCATAGCCGCCTGTTGCGCCTGCGCCGGCGCCGCACAGAACAGCGCCAAGCATGCCGCCAGTGGCACGCCGATCCGAAGAGCAGTCATTGAAGTTCCTCCCGACATTAGCGCGGCCCGTCGCCCCGCCATGGCAGTAAAGAACCCCGGCAATGTGTCGCTATTCCGGCGTTCACACGCCCTTGATCTGCTGACTAGGTGGTAGCCCGCTGTGTCAGCCCGCGGGCTTGGTCTTGTATTGCTCGTCGGTCACCGGCTCCAGCCACGTCACGTGTTCGCCGCCTTGATGTTCCTGCATGGCGATGTGCTCCATGCCGTGCTCGGGCGTGGCGCCGTGCCAGTGCTTCTCGCCCGGCGGAATCCAGACCGTGTCGCCGGCGCGCACCGGACGGATCGGACCGCCCCAGGTCTGCACATGGCCGATGCCGGAGGTGATGTGCAAAGTCTGTCCAAGCGGATGGGTATGCCAGGCGGTGCGCGCGCCCGGCTCGAAGCGCACCCAGGCCGACCGCAAAAGCGCGGGATCGGGTGTCTGGATGATCGGATCCTGCCACACCGTTCCGGTGAAGCTCGGCGCGCTCATGCGGCGCGACGGCCGCGATCCGCAAGCAATAATGTCCATGTTTATTTCCTTCCCGTATTGTATTCTTATCAACTCGTGTTTTTTCGTGGCTTTGTCTAGCACGACCGCCGCGCATGCAAAAAGCCCGGCGTCGCCGCCGGGCTTTCGCCTCGGTGAAGTCCTTAAGGGGGCGTCACGCCGACTGTAGATTGCCAGCCGCCTGCTTGCCGCGCTCGGTGACGATTTCGTAGCTGATCTTTTGGCCCTCGACCAGCGAACGCATGCCGGCCTTCTCAACCGCGGAGATGTGCACGAACACATCCTTGGAGCCGTCATCCGGCTGAATAAAGCCGAAGCCTTTCTGGGTATTGAAGAACTTCACAGTTCCGACAGGCATCTTAGTTCCTTTCACGCTTCTCGTTGAACGCCCCGCGCGCGCATCGCGTTGACGGCAACACTCCAAGTTTCAGGAGTTCACTTGAGGCGCAGCCCAAAGCCGGGAGCGTGTCAGCAAGGTGAGCCGAAAACCAGGTTGCGGGCGGCGACATAGACGGATTTCGACGTTCGGTCAACGCCCAAGCGCGGATATGCGCAGCGGATGCCGGCGCCAAAAGACACTTTATGAATTGGTAATGGCCAACCGGTATAGTTCCGCCCTGCACCTTAATTGCGTGTGCCCAATCCGGCGGCAACGAGGCTCCATGATCAAGGAAAAACGTCAAGCACGCCGACAGCCATTGCGTTACACCGCTTGGGTGGCGGTGACCGCCGAGCAACGGCTTGGTTGCGTGATTTCCGACGTTTCCGATACTGGCGCGCGAATCGACGTGCAAGATTCCAAGACGATTCCCGACCATTTTGTCCTGATGCTCTCGAGCAACGGCGCCGCGCGGCGGTTCTGCCGCGTGGTGTGGCGCAAGCCCACGCAGGTCGGCGTAAAATTCGAACGCAGCCTCTCCGATGCCGCGAACGCCACGCTGGTGCCAAAAGCCGACGCCGACGTATCGGCGCCAGACACCGCAACCGCGCCATCCATCGTCGAACCGGCCAAAACCGAATAATCGGTTAGGCCGCGGCCGCCGCTGCGCGCCAACGATCTTCTATAATCAGGTCTGCTGGATCGCCGAGAGCAGCAAGTCGCCGCCGCGCGCGCGCCTGAACGTCCACAATTCGGTGACCTCGCTCGGGCTGCCGCCCTCGACCGTACGGCCGCTCGCGCGCTCCACCATGCTGTCGTTGAGCGCAAAGCGCATGGCGACCGTGGCGTAATCGGCGTCGCCTTCGCGCCAGGCTTCCGCCAAATCGCCCTGCAACAGCTTCACGTCACTGACACGATTGATCAGCCCGCGGCTAGCGTTTTGCGTCAGCTGTTCCGAGAAATAGGACACCATCTCCGGCGTCATCACGGCGCGCAAAGCGGACAAGTCCGCGGCCGAATAGGCGGCCTGGATGTCGCCGAGCAATTGCTCGAATGCATCGTAGTCCTCTTTGGCGATGGTGAGCGGCTGGCCTGCCGGCGCGCCGCTGCCCAGCAAGCCGCCGAGCCCGGCAAAGCCGTGACCGGTCGCCGGATGCGCCGCCGCATAGGCCGGCATATTGCGCCGCTGCCACCAGGCAAAGATCAGCTGCGCCACCACCACCAGCAGCACGACCTGCAACAAAAAGCCGATGATCGAGGCAAAGCCAGCCATGCCGCCGAAAAATCCGTGACCGAACAGCAGCCCGAACAGCCCGGCGCCGAGAAAGCCGGCAGCCAGACCGCCGAATAGTCCGCCACCAAACAACCCGGGGCGCGCCGCGCTCTGGCCAATGGCGTTGGCGCCGCCCGGCTGCGTGATCGTGTGCTGGATCGGCGCCGCGCTATTGGGTGCGGTGCTTGTGCTCGGCGGCGGCGAAAAGGTGCGCAAGCCGCGGCTGCCGCCTGAGAAGCCGCCGCCGGCGCGGGCATGCGCATCGGCTGCAAGGAGCACAAGCGCGGTCGCGATCGCGGCAAGCGCGATCAGCCAACGATGGCGAAACATGGTGTCGATCTCCCGGCCGAAGCGGCGGCCATGACCATAGGGGTGCGCGCGACGCTTTGTAAGGGGCGCCGGGGCGGCGCGCGCTTCTGTCACGGGAATGTCATGGCTGACCCGGAACCTCCTGTCTCCCAGCCGCTTTACAGGATGACGGAGCTAGACCAATGAGAAACGTGATCGCTTTGGCGCTTTTGCTGGCCCTCGGCGCGACGGCGCAGGCCAAATACGCGCCGTTCGAGGCCCAAGCCGCTCGGATTTTGCCGGACGATCTGGCGCTATCCAACGGCCCGGCCGGCGCCACGCTCGAGCAGAATTATTACCGTGCGCCGCAATCGCCTTCCGCCGCAGGACGCTTATTGCCTTGCCGCTTGCACGTCTTCGCCAAAACGCGTCTTGCGCAATCGTGCGATTGATATTGATATTGAGCGCGCTCAATCCGCCATGGTTGCTTTGACTTTCGAGACCAGCTGCTTGAGCGTGAACGGCTTGGACAGGAATTGGTAGGGCTCCTGCTCGGGCAAGTTTTTCTGGAACGCTTCCTCGGCGTAGCCCGACACGAAGATGACCTTCACGTTCGGATCACGCCGGCGCAGCTCTTTGAGCAGTGTCGGCCCGTCCATTTCCGGCATCACCACGTCCGACACCACAAGATCGACATGACCCTGCTTTTCCAGCACCTCGATCGCCTCGACGCCGTTGCTGGCCTCGAGCACGGTGTAGCCGCGCGAGATGAGCCCGCGCGCGTTGAGCGCCCTTAAACCTTCCTCGTCCTCGACCAGCAGGATGGTACCCTGCCCGGTTAGATCGGTCGCGACCTTCGCCATGCTGTCGGCGGCCGCCAGGGCGCCGGCGATCGCCGGGACGTCGGCGTCGGGAATTTGCGGCAGTGCCTCTTCCGCGCCCGCGACGTAGCGCGGCAGGAAGATGCGAAACGCGGTATTGCCTGACTTCGAGTCTACATAGATGAAGCCGCCGGTCTGCTTGACGATGCCGTAGACCGTGGAAAGGCCCAAGCCGGTGCCCTTGCCGACCTCCTTGGTCGAGAAGAACGGCTCGAATATCTTATCGATGATGCCAGGCGGAATGCCGATGCCGGTGTCGGTCACTTCGACCAGCACGTAGTCGGCGCTCGGCATGCCCTTGTAGGAGAAAGTATCGCTTTCATTGGCCGGCACATTGGCGGTGCGCACGGTGAGCTTGCCGCCATTCGGCATGGCGTCGCGGGCATTGACTGCCAGATTGACGATCACCTGCTCAAACTGGGAAATGTCCGCCTTCACCGGCCACAGATCGCGGCTGAACGCCGGAGTGAGCGTGACTTTCTCGCCGATCAGCCGGCGCAACAGCATCGTCAGGTCATTGAGCGTCTCGTTGAGGTCGAGCACCTGCGGCCGTAGCGTCTGCTTGCGCGAGAACGCCAGCAATTGCCGCACCAGTGCCGCGCCGCGATTGGCATTCTGCTTGATCTGGATAATGTCCTGGAACGAGGGATCGGTCGGCTTGTGCGCGTTGAGCAAGAAATCGGTCGCCATCATGATGACAGAGAGCACATTGTTGAAGTCGTGCGCGATGCCGCCGGCAAGCTGGCCGACCGACTCCATCTTCTGCTGCTGAATGACCCGGTTCTCCAGCGTGCGCTGCGCGGTGGTCTCGAGCGCATAGACGATGGCGGCCTCGCCATCGCGATCCTCCTCTTCAACCGCGGACACGAAGAAGCTCGCCCAGCGCTCGCTGCTGCCAGCGAGCGCGGCCTCCACCGGCGCGATGTCGCCCTGGCCCTCGCCCGCCTTGCGGATCGCGGCTTCCAGCACCGGACGGTCGCGTTCGGCCACCACCGCAAGAATCGAGCGCTCGTCGCCCTTGAGCATGTCCTCAAAGGCGGAAGCGAAACGCGCATTGCTGCGCGCGATACGGCCGGCCTTGTCGACGGTAGCAATCGCCATCGGCGTATTCTGGAAGAAGCGCATGAAGCGCACTTCCGCCGCGCGCTGCGGATCGCTGCCGTCGTCCTTGGCCCGATTGAGCACTAGCGTGCGCGAGGCGCCGGCCGCGCCGTCGGCGCCGAACGCCACCTTGTGAAACAGCCGTACCGGCATCGGCTTGCCGCCGCGCGTCTTGAGGTCGAGGTCGAGCACCTCGGTCTTCACTTCGCCAGGCGCGGCATTGAGCGTGGTGAGCAGCGCGGCGCCTTCGCCGGCGACGATATCATTAAGCTTGAGCGACCCCGCCCCCACTTGGGCGAGATCGTGATCGAGCCAGTTCGCCAGCGTGGCATTGAGATAGACGATCGATCCCGCCGCATCGACCGAGAAGAAGCCGGCCGGCGCGTGATCGAGATAGTCGATGGCGTGCTGGAGTTCCTGGAACACGTTTTCCTGGCGTTCGCGCTCGCGCGTCACATCGGCAATCGACCACACTGTCATGCGCGCGTCGTGCTTACTCTCGCCGAGCGGGCGCACGCGCAGACGAAGCCAGCGCGCGAGTTCGGCCGTGGCGGCGGGAATGCGCACCTCCTCCTGCAGACGGCGGCCCTCGCGCGCGGCCTTGAGCAGGCGGTAGATCGATTCGGAGACATCGGGATCGCCGACGAAGACCCGCTCGATCGGCCGCACGTCGTTGTTGTCGGTCGCCCCGATCAGGTCGAGATAGGTGGCGTTGGCGTAGAACACGCGACCCGACTGGTCGGTGACCACGATGCCGTCGAAGGCACCGTCGACCACCGCCTTGAGCAGCGGATTGCGCTCGCTCCGGCTGGCAAGCTGCATGATGCCGGAGGCCATGGCGAACAGCGCGAATACGCCGATAGTGCCGAGCAAGGCCAGCAGCGCCAAGATGTAGGTTCCGGCATAGGGGCGGTCGATAAAGATCAGGCCGGCGGCGGCGGCGATCAACGCCAGGGCGACCAGCAGCACCAGGCCAACCGAACCGCTGCGCGGGGCGCTCTGGCTTTTGTCTAAAGCCTGCCGCCCCGGACCTTCGTTGCGGTCCGGTGCTTGCGTCTGCGTTGCGGGTTGCAGGCCTGCCATGACTCCTGAGTGCCTCAAGCCGCCCTACTGGCGCAAGAGCCAGCCTGCGGCAATCCCGCCCTTTGGATAATCGCGCCCATTTGGCCGCTATCGGGGAACCGCCCGACGCAGCCGCATGACATAGCCGATCACCTCGGCCACCGCCTTGTAGTGCTGGATCGGGATCGGCTGGTCGACCTCGACGGTGGCATGCAGCGCGCGGGCGAGCGGAGGGTTCTCGACCACGGGAATCGCATGTTCGGCGGCGACCTCCCGGATCTTTAAGGCCACCGCATCGACGCCCTTGGCGACACAGACAGGGGCGTCCATGCCGCGCTCATATTGCAGGGCGATCGAATAATGGGTCGGGTTGGTGATGATCACCGTGGCCTTGGGCACATTGGCGATCATGCGCCGGCGCTGCCGCGTCTGGCGCACCTGTCTCATCTTGCTCCGGATGACCGGATGGATCGCCTTCGCTTTGCCGGAATTCTTCCTTCAATTCCCGCAGCGACATTTTCTGCTTCTCGTATCACTGCCGATATCGGAACAGGTAATCGGCGATCGCTACCACCGCCATGATGGCGACCACGGCGCCCAGCAGTTTCAGCGCCAGCGACTGGGCGAGCGGCAACACCGCCATCGAATCGGCGCGCTCGAGTGCCATGATGCGGCCGCGCTCGGGTCACATCAGCGTGGTGAGCACCGAGCCGACCAGCACCAGCTTAACTATGCCCTTGGTCAAATTAGCGAGCGCCTGCGCGGAGAACAGCCGCTTGAATCCGGCGGCCGGAGAGATATTTTGGACAGCTTGGGCGCCATAACCTCGAGTGACCAGACCAGTCTATGCTGGATCAGGTTGCCGCCGAGCGCCGCCAGCATCAGCAGCAGGAAGGGAATGGCAACGGCCGCGATCAGTTCAACGCCGATCTTCTCGAACAGCCACGGCAGCGCCGGCCCGTTCATACTTATATTTATTATGTGCGTTGGCGATCAGCCCACGCATGGTGGTGGTGAGCTCGGAGCTCATGCCGCCGGAGAACGCCATCAGTACCAGCGTGGCGCCGGCGATGACGAAACAGGTATTGACCTCCTGGCTCTTGACCACATCGCTGCGCTGGAGCGCCTCGTCCAGGCGCTTTTGCGTCGGCTCTTCTGTTTTTTCTGTATTGTCGGGTTCGTCGGCCATGGGCGCTCACCGTCAGCCGTGCGGCGCCAGGCCGCCGAGCACGCCTTCGATATGCCGACAAAGGTGCCCATCATGGCGCCGATTACCAGCAGCAGCAGCAAAAAGCCAAGCAGGATCGACAGCGGCAGGCCGATGAAGAACACCTGCATTTGCGGCATCAGCCGCGACAAGACGCCTAAGCCCAGATTGAACAGCAATCCGAACACCAGGAACGGAGGAACGGCGCCGATAGCTGAATACCGATGCGGAACGCGGTCGCGACGATGCGGGTGACGTGCTGCGCAGCGTCTCCGACCAGCGGCATCTCGCCGGGCTGGAAGATCGTATAGCTGTCGTTCATCGCCGCAATCACCAGGTGATGCAGGTCGGTGGCGAAGATCATCGTGATGCCGAGTACGGTGAGGAAATTGCAGAACCAGCACGACCTGCTGGTTCTGCGAGGGATCGACGGCGGTGACGAAACCGAGGCCGAGTTGCTGGGCCACCACCGAGCCGGCGACCTGCAATGCCGAGATCGCCAGCCGCGCGGTCAAGCCGAGCGCACCGCGCCGATCACGACTTCCTGCAACAGCATCGTCAGCAACGGCGCCAGCGCGGTCAACTCGACGATATAGGCCTTCTGATGCGCCGGCAGCAGCATGGACAGGATCGGAATGTCGGTGATCGACATGGGCCGGCCCCTAAAAGTCGCCGTTCGCGGCAATGCCGCACTAGGTAGACTTTGCCGGGCGTATGATTAACGATAGGTAACAGGATAAGGACAGAACGTCCTGACCCTGGTGCCGCTTACCATCCTCGGCTATGCGGAACCCTCGGTGGGATGGCAAAAGTCGTAATATTTGTTAATGAGCTGTTAGTATTCCGGACGGCAACAAATAGTGCTTTACGGAATTAATCATTCGGGCGATTCCAGGCCCATGAGCCACGGCCCCAAGTTCGGAGTGCATTGATGTTCGACTTATTCGGCCCGGAGATACCGCTGGCTGCAAAATTCTTCATTGCATTCGCGGTGGTACTCGCGCTGATCGGTCTGACCGCCTGGCTGGTGCGCCGTTTCAGCGCCAACCGCCTGGGCGGCGGCACGCGTGGACGCCAGCCGCGGCTGGCGGTCATCGATGCGGCCACCGTCGACGGCCGCCGTCGACTGGTGCTGATCCGCCGCGACAATGTCGAGCATCTTTTGATGATCGGCGGCCCCACCGACGTCGTGGTCGAGCCCAACATCGTGCGCGCGGTCGGCGCCCGCGACCTGGCGCGCGAGCCAGGGCGGGTCAGCGTCTCGCCCGAGCCCGCCACACGGCAAACTCCAAACGGGGATGGCTCATGGTCGCTTCAGCCGCTGAGCGAGCCGACGACGGTCCTGGCGCCGCGCCCCTCCCGTTCGTCCGCCACCGAGGAACCGTGGCTGCCGCCCGAGCCGGGTGCGCGGGCGCGCCCGGCCGACAGCCTCACCGGTCTTGCCGCCGAATTGTCGACGCGGCTCAATCCGCCCGAGGTCGCCGCGCCCACAACGCGCAGCGAACCGGCGCCGCGGCCGAGCTTCGCGCCCGTGGTGCCGCCACCTCCGCCCGCGGAGCCCCTAGCGCCGGCACAGACCGATCATAACCTGGCGGAGATGGCGCAGCAGCTCGAAGCCGCGCTGCGCCGCGCACCCATACCGGAAAGCCGCCCGCCAGTGACCGATCCGCTCGCCGCCCCGCCAGCCAAAGCGGCGCCGGCGCGCGATTACAAGCCGCGCATCGAACCCAAATTCGAACTCAATCGCGAGCCCAAGCTCGAACCCAAATTCGAGCTAAAGATCGAGACCAAGCTCGAACCCCCGGTTGAGCAAAAGGCCGAGCCCAAGCTCGCGCCCACTCCGGGTAAGGCAGCTTTCGACAATCTTGAAGAGGAGATGGCCAGCTTGCTGGGCCGTCCGCCAGGAAAGAAGTGATAGGCTTTTCCGACCGCCGTGTCCGTCTTGTGACGGTGGCTGATCCGGAGTAGCCGGGCTGATTGCAGCGGCGACGCAGCCTGCTGGCGCGCAGGATATTAACGTCAATTTCGCACAAGGCAGCGGGCTGACCGAGCGCGTGATCCAGCTGATCGCGCTGCTCACGGTGCTGTCGCTGGCGCCGTCCATCCTCGTCATGATGACGTCGTTCACCCGCATCGTGGTGGTGCTGTCGCTGCTACGCACCGCGCTCGGCACCGCCACCTCTCCGCCCAATGCAGTGATCGTCTCGCTCGCGCTCTTCCTCACCGCTTTCGTACGCCTGCGCATCTGAACTCAGACACACATGCACAGGACTGCGGGGCTGTTGAGGCCCCGGCGTTCCGCGCGCCCTCGTTTTTTTCGGGGGGAACGAAATTGGAATGCAAATCGGTTACGGCGTACCCGGCGCCGCAAAGAATGCGGGCGATGACGTATGCGCGCTTTCTTATCCCTCCCCTGAAAGAAGAGTGTCGCCCGCCGAAGCTTTAGCGAAGGCGTGCGGGGTGGGGTCAGTTGCAATCGCCCCCCACCCGCCGCTCGCGATGCTCGCGGCCGCCCTCCCCCGCAAGCGGGGGAGGAATAAGAAAGAAACGCTTGGTTGGTTGAAAATTGAAACGGGGAAACGCGCGCCCCGCCTCAATCGTCGCGATACACCCGTTCGCGCTGTTCGTGCCGCTCCTGCGCCTCCACCGACAGCGTCGCGATTGGGCGCGCTTCCAGGCGGCGGATCGAAATCGGCTCGCCGGTCTCCTCGCAATAGCCGTAGGTGCCATCATCGATGCGCCCGAGCGCTTCGTCGATCTTGGCGATCAGCTTGCGCTGGCGGTCGCGCGCGCGCAGCTCGATGGGGCGGTCGGTTTCCGATGAAGCCCGATCGGCGATATCCGGATGGTTCTGGTTTTCCTCCTGCAAGTGCAGGAGCGTCTCCTTTGCCTCCTTCAAGATATCTTCACGCCAGGCGAGTAGCTTCATGCGGAAATAATCCCGCTGGCGCTCGTTCATAAACGGCTCCTTGTCGGACGGCCGATAGGTTTTAGTTCTGGCCAACATCCCATTCACTCCCTGACTTCTTTTGTTCTTGGTGCGACGTTCTGTCACCCGCGCGGCAGGCTTATATACGCGTGCCAAGCCCCGGACAACATCCGAGTGGGGCTGACCGGCTGAACGGATTATTGTGACAATTCAGTGGCTTATGCCGATGGGCCGGCTTGGCGGGGGCAACTTTGAGGCTATCGGATGCCGGCGTTGGCCAGTTCTGCCGCGACGCGCGGGTCGATATCGCCCAAAACCGAGTCCAGCCCGAGGGTCGCCGGTTTGTTCGTTCAGCCCCTCGACTGCGACCTTGAGGCGCGAAGGCGTGGAGCCATCCACGCTGCCATCGAGCAACCCAAGCTTGAACGTATCGAGCACGTCGAGCACCTTGCGGCCCTTTGCAACCGCGCGTTTCTCGCGCTTGGACTCTCGATGCCAGGCAAGGCAATCAGCGCATCGACGGTCAAGACTGCGCGCAGCGAGCCGGCCGCGGCGGAATTGCGCGGCGCCTCCTGCTCGCTGACGGTGAAGGCGCCGCCGGCACTGCGGCACGCCATGGCCGGCGCCGACACCAGCGCTGATCCATTCGATTCAGCCGGTCATATGGAAGCGGCTCCGAGGCCGATCCAGCCCTTGATCGGAATCTTCCAGTTCGAGTGGCTGTAGTAGAAACTGCTGACGATGCTGAGGCGGATCGGCTCGCCGGGCCGGCGGGGGCGGCATCGGCGCAGGGGGAAATTGGCGAGCGACAATGCGGCCAACCATTTCGCCATAGACCTGCTGCAGCTCGCGGTCGTTGCCGCCTTGGTAGGCGAGCAGGAATGGCTGCTTGGCGCCGATTGCCTTGATGATATTGCCCTGCAGGAGTCCAGAATCAACGTCTTTACTCAGTGCGCGCAGCTTTTACTCATATGCCGCGCGCCGGCGCGGGTTCTCACTTTCGTCGGTGTAGACCACCGGCAATTCGGCGATAAAAACGGCATTCCGCACTTCGGCATGACTGGGCTGCAGCGCCGGCGCCCGCGCGAGATCGGCGGTGGCCTTGTCGTTTCGGCTGATATCCAATAAATGTCGGCCGCGCTGGTACCATGCTTCGGCATCGATCGGATTGAGCCGAAGCGCGATCGTGAAATTCTCGATCGCATCGACGGCGAGGTCGAAGCCGAGAGCCGCGGCCGCGATTGTTGCGCGCTCCAGTGAATTCCGGCGCAAGCGCCAGCGCGCGGTCGTAGCAGGCGAGCGCCTCTTCGATGCGGTTGAGCGCCTCCAGCACCGTCCCGCGGTTGTTGTGCGCCTTGAAATAATTCGGCTGCAGCGCCAGCGCGCAGTCGAAGCTCTTGAGCGCCTCGTCGTAACGGCCGAGCGCGCGTGGCGCCGTGCCGGCATTGTAGTGCACCTCGGCATAATCCGGCTAGATGGCAATCGCCTTGCGGCAACTCTCCAGCGCTTCCTCGTCGCGTCCGAGCGAGGTGAGCGTGGTGCCCCTATTATTATGCGCCTCGGCATTTGGATTTCAGCTTGATCGCCTGGTCGAAGTTCTCGATCGCCCCCGGATAGCGCTTGAGCGCTTCGAGGATCAGACCCTGGTTCAGCAGGACTTGCGGCGACGGCTTGCGCGCGCCCATGGCCGCCAAGACCAGGCGCAAGGCCTCGGCCGGCTGGCCGGCCGCAAGCTTGGCCAGCCCCATCATCTGCAAGGCGTCGAAGTGATCCGGCCTGACCGAGAACGGCGGCATAGAGCCGTTCCGGCCTCGGCCAGGCGCCCCTGCTCATGAAGCTTGAGCGCCTGCGCGAAGGCCTGCGGGACGTTCAGCGACTCTGGCTTCGGCAGTGGTTGCGGCATGCCCTTCCCTCTTCTGAGGGGTAAAAAAGTCGCACTGAGTCGTCTAGGGGCTTTACGTCTGGCCGCCGACCTCCGGCACAAATTTTAACGCCACGCCGTTCATGCAGTAGCGCAGCCCCGTCGGTTTCGGGCCGTCGTCGAACACATGGCCGAGGTGGCTAAGGCAGCGGCTGCAATGCACCTCTGTGCGCGTCATGAATAAGCTGCGGTCGGACGTGGTGCCAATCGCGTCCGGCAGCGGTCGATAGAAGCTCGGCCAGCCAGTGCCGCTCTCGAACTTGGTGTCGGACGAGAACAGCGGCAGGTCGCAAGCTGCGCATTCGAAGGTGCCCTTGCGCTTCTCGTGGTTGAGTGCGCTGGTGCCGGGGCGTTCGGTGCCATGCTTGCGCAGCACGTCGTATTGCTGGGCGTTGAGGCGCTTGCGCCAGTCGGCATCGGTGAGCTTGCGATAGTCGATATCTTGCGTCGTCGTTGTCATTATTTCTGCCTCGGCAAATTTGCTCGCGGCCATGAGGGCGCCAAGCGCCACACCGGCCGTCAACAGGGTTCGTCGATCGATCATATCAACTGTTTCCCTTCGGTTTGCCCCATAGTTGCTCCAGCCGCTGATCGCGGCCGCAATTCCACCGGTAGAATTTATATTTCGTCGGATTCTTCAGATAGAAATTCTGGTGATAGTCCTCGGCCGCGTAGAACGGGCCGGCAACGACGATCTGCGTATAGATCGATTTCTTGAGCTCGGCCTCGACCTCTTTCTTGGAAGCTTCCGCGAGTTTGCGCTCCTCGTCGTTGCCCACGAAAATCGCGGTGCGGTATTGGTTGCCGCCATCGCAGAACTGCCGGTCTTTCACGGTCGGATCGACGGAGTGCCAGTAATGCGTGAGCAATTGCTGGTAGGAGACCATACTCGGGTCATAAATCACTTGCACCGACTCGGCGTGCCCGGTGCCACCGGCCGAGACCTGCTCGTAGCTCGGATTGGCGACGTTCCCGCCGGTGTAGCCTGACGTGGTCGAGATCACCCCCGGCACGTGGTCGAAATCTGATTCCGTGCACCAGAAGCAGCCGCCGGCGAAGATCGCCACCGCCTGCCCGGGACCCGGTTGCGGCAGCGGCGCCATCTGCGCGCCTGCAAACCCGAGGCCCGCAAGAATAAGAGCAAAGCTGAGCAGAAGGCAGGGCATCCGATCCTCCCGAATTCGATGATATCGGCCCATGACATATACGCTTCGCGCATAATAGCCATTCAACTTGCCATCACTCGGCCATCACGGTTGTGCGAGCCACAAATCACCTTGCTGGCCGCCCGCGCCCTGCCTAGTGTCGCGTTGAAAACTGAGGAATTGCATGCGTTTTGAAGGCACCAAGGCCTATGTGGCGACCGACGATCTCAAGATCGCGGTCAACGCCGCGATCACGCTGGAGCGACCCTTGCTGGTCAAGGGCGAGCCCGGCACCGGCAAGACCGTGCTGGCACTGGAGATCGCCAAGAGCATCGGCGCGCCGCTGATCGAGTGGCACATCAAGTCCACCACCAAGGCGATGCAGGGCCTGTACGAATACGATGCGGTGTCGCGCCTGCGCGACAGCCAGCTCGGCGACGCTCGCGTGCAGGACATCCGCAACTACATCAAACGCGGCAAATTGTGGGACGCCTTCGTCGCCGACGAGCGTCCGGTGCTGCTGATCGACGAGATCGACAAGGCCGACATCGAGTTTCCCAACGACTTGTTGCTGGAGCTCGATCGCATGGAGTTCTTCGTCTACGAGACCAGTGAGACCGTGAAGGCGCGCCGCCGCCCGGTCGTGATCATCACCTCCAACAACGAGAAGGAATTGCCCGACGCGTTTCTGCGCCGCTGCTTCTTCCACTACATCCGCTTCCCCGATCCCGACACCATGACCGCGATCATCGAGGTGCATTTCCCCGGCATCAAACAACGCCTGGTGAGCGAGGCGCTGAAATTATTTTACGAAATTCGCGACGTGCCCGGCATGAAGAAGAAGCCCTCGACCTCGGAATTGTTGGACTGGCTGAAATTGCTGATGGTCGAGGACATCGGCCCCGAGATTTTGCGCGAGCGTGATCCCAAGAAGCTGATCCCGCCCCTGCACGGCGCGCTGCTCAAGAACGAGCAGGACGTGCATTTGTTCGAGCGGCTGGCGTTTATGGCGCGGCGCGAAGGGCGCTGAGCGTTTATCTCTTGCCGGGCTGGTCGGGAACGTCCGTGTCCGGCGGTTCCTCATTTTCCGGTGCTTCTGGCTTCTGGGCGGCTGACTTCTGAGCGGCCGGCTTCTTCGCGGCCGCCTGTTTTTGCGCCAGCTTAGGTTCCGGCAGCTTCACCCGCTCCTCCGGCTGAGCTTTGGCGACCTCCGGCGTCCCGAGCCAGCTCTGCTCCTTGGCGAACGCGACGACCTTCTCGCCCACCGCTAGGCCGAGCCGGCGCGCCTGCGCTTCCACGTCGGGCGAAAGTTTTTCCGACGCGGCCTTTTCAGCCGCCAGAACCGTGGCGATCGCCGTGTTGCGCGCCGCCGCCTGTTTTCCGGCCGGAGACTTGCCGGCGGCCTTGGCATCCGCGTTGAACGCGAGCAGTTGTTTCTTTCCGCCGCCCGAGAAATACGACACCGTCATGTCGGCGACCACGCCGCCGCGGCCGGCACCGAAACCGATCTGCTGGTTTTTCGCGGGCTTGCCTTGGTCACCGGCGCGCAGCCGCCCGCTCACCACCACTGACTCGTCGTTGAGCGTGAGCCCCTCCTCGCTACCGAGCTGCGCATCGAGCCCGGCCTCGCGCAGGGTGGCGACGGCGCTCGCCACAATCTCGTCGTTCACGCGCCCGAGCGTGCGCCGCTTGCGCTCCAGAATCGGGTAATTGATGCCCTTGCGATCCATCCGCGCGCTGAAGCCGCGGTCGATCGCCTCCACTTCGGGCGACGCCACGAAATCAGCCACCAAAATAGTCTTGGGCCGCGTCGCCGTCTCGCCGAACAGGCCGTTCGCACCGCCCGTATTGACGCAGCCGGCCAGCCCCAGCGCGGCGATGGCGAGGCCAATGGTGATGAAACGTGGGGTCGACGGGCTCATTCGACCGCAAGCCTAGCACAGCCTGGCAGGTTGAAAGAACGGGTGGCGCGGATGGCTGCCTGAATCCGCCGGTCAGGCCGGCGGGACGGCGGGTGGCTTTTGGGACGATGGCGCGCTGGCGACCGGCGGCGCTTCCGGCGCAGACGGCCGGTCATGCCCGTTGCGGGCGGCGAGCCGCGCCCGCTTGTGCGTGCGCGCCTGCTCGCGATAGCGCGCCAGGCCCTGCTCTATCCGGTCGATCGGCCGCGTCCCCCAATAGATGCCTTGCGCCAGCACCCGGCCGAGGATCCCACCGGCCCAAACCAGTTCGTAGGGCGCGAACAGCCGCCAAGTCGGGTCATTCTCGACGATGCCGCGCGCGATCAGCTCGCCGCCCATCGCGGTGGTGTTGAGCCCGTGTCCGCCGAAGCCGCTCGCCACCCACAAGCCGCTCTCGATCTCGCCGATCTGCGGCATGCGATGGATCGCGCGCCCGAACGTGCCACGCCACAAATGCGCGATTTCGACCTTCCCGAGATCTGGAAAATTACGCCGCATGTCGGCGGCTAGCCCGCGGCGGACCCAGCGAGGATCGGCCTGCCACGCCCGCATGCGACCCGACCACTGCAGTCGGTTGCCGCCGACGATGCGATAATGATTGTCGGCGCGGTTGGTGTCGCTGACCGCGCCGCGATAGCGCACCACCTCGTGCAGTACCGGCCCGATCGGCTCGGTCACCAGCACGAACGTCGTGATCGGCAGCAGTGTTGCGCCCAACCGCGGCATCAGGTCGCCGAGTTGCACGTTGCAGGCAAGCACCACATGGGTGGCGCGAACACGTGCGCCGGGCGTGTCGATGCGTTTGCGAACGCCGGCGGGATCGACTGCAACCGCCGGCGTGTCCTCGAAGATGCGCGCGCCGGCTACCTCCGCATCGGCGGCCAGACCGAGCGCGTAGTTGAGCGGATGAATATGGATGGCGCCAGGAAAATGCAGCGCGCCGAAATAGCGCCCGTTCGGCAGCACTTCGCGCACGCGCTCGGTCGACCAAGCTTCGACATTGGCGCCGATCCAGCGCAGTCGCTCGACCTCGCTGCGGATCGCATCGCCGTTGTCGGTCTTCGAGATATGCAGCCAGCCGGGAACCGGATCGACTCCGGGCATGCCGGTCTCATGAATCATGCGCCGCACATAATCGAGGCCTTGTTCCGACAACGCCCAGAGCTGCTTGGTGTGATCGAGCCCGATGCGCTCGACCATGCTGTCAATATCCTCCTGAAAGCCCGGCAGCACGAAGCCGGTATTGCGTCCGGATGCAGCCCACGCCACCCGGTTGGCCTCCAGCACCGCCACCGACCAGCCGCGCCGCGCCACCTCGCGCGCCACGGTCAAGCCCGCTAGCCCGGCGCCGATCACGCAGACATCGACGTCGAGATCGAAATTCAGGCGCGGACGCTCCGGGCTTACAACCCGGGTCGCTTCGTACCAGCCCGCCGCTGTGCTTTCGTCTTTGCTCATCGGTCCTGTTGTTCACATCGACGCGGCGCTGCTGTGGCCGCAGGCCGGCATGCTAGACTGCCGCAGATTCGAAATCGACGCTTCGGCGTCCCCCTGCCCCACTATCCCGATACACCACTGCGCCGCCTTTTGCTGCTACGCCATTCCAAGGCCGAACGGTCCGAACCCGGAACCAAAGACCTTTCCCGCGTCCTGATCGATCGCGGGCGCAAGGATGCCGCCAAGATCGGCGCCTATATGGCGGCCCATGCGCTGGTTCCCGACCGGGTGATCCTATCCCCCGCCGCGCGCACCCAGGAGACCTGGAAGTACGTCGCTACCGCATTCCATCCCGCGCCGGCGGCGATGTCGGCGGAACGGATCTACGATGCCACGCCGCATTGTATCCTGGCGGTCATCAAGGACACCCCTGCGTCCGCCCATACGCTCATGGTCATCGGCCACAATCCCGGACTGCACGAGCTCGCGCTGATGCTGGTCGCCGCCGGTGATGTCGATGCGCGCGAGTTGCTGCGCGAGAAACTGCCGACCTCGGGGCTGGTCATCATTGATTTCGCCTTCGACAACTGGAGCAAGCTGCATCCGCAGTCCGGCCGGCTGGAGCGCTTCGTGAGTCCGAAGTCGCTGGAAGCAGCGGCCAATTAGGCCGTGGATTCATAAATCAAGATTAACGGGCAGTGGCAGAGCCGTTCCACTCATCAGGTGCGGACTTCAGCTTAGTCTTGTGGCGTGGCGGCGTCTTTAGTCCATAGCGATCCGCGTGCCGGTTGCGCCATTCAACAGCCGCTTGAGGTGGAAGCTGGCAAGTTGATCATCGGAATACTTACCAACGTGCGCTGCGAATGCCGCGATGGCGCCGGGGTCGCCCGCTTCCAGTTTGGCAAATGCCTCCAGATAACTCTTTGTCGAGGGATCTTTGTACTGTTCCGCCGGCAAAGGCTCGAAGGCGCGCAGAGCCTCCGACCTGCCCCTCAGCAAAAGGTCCCCCACCGGACGGCCCCGGAATTCCTTGACCTTTGCCGCAAGGATTGCGCTGACGCAAATGCGGGTGCCGAGTTGTTTATTGGCGGCTTCCAGCCGCGCCGCGATATTGATGGTATCGCCATAGGCGGTGTAGTCGAAGAAGCGGCCGCCACCGAAATTGCCGACGATCGCCGGTCCTGCATGAACACCGATACGTGTGACCCCCAGCGCAATTCTCTTTTTTTGCCAGCGCCCGCGGAATGATTGTGCGTATTCGTCCAAAGCTAATGCGCAAGCGACAGCTCGGGCAGCATGGTCCGGCTGCTCGCCCGGCGCTCCGAATATCACATGCAAGGCATCGCCGACGATCTTTGCTACGGTGCCGTCGTGCGCGAACACGAGATCTGTCATGCCCGTGAGATAGTCATTCAGAAGCGGCCCAAGCACGTTGGGTTCGAGCGTCTCCACCAAGGCGGTGAAGCTAGCAATGTCGGTGAACAACGTTGCGATCTCGCGACGTTGTCCGCCGAGATCTATCGTATCTGCGTCGCTGGCAAGCCGTTCAGCCAGATTGGGCGAGAAGTAACGCGAGAGCGATGCATGCGCCCGCTCGGCCTCCGCTTGCCGCCGCCGCGCTTCGCGTAGGACTTCGACATGCCGAAGGGTCTTGGCGATCGTCGTCTCGAGATCAAGAAAATCGATGGGCTTGGTCAGGAAATCGAACGCGCCCCGGTTCATCGCGGTGCGAATGTTGGCGATGTCGCCATAGGCCGAGACGATGATGGTGGAGAGCTTCTCGTCGCTTTCCTGCAGCTTCTGGAGGAGTGACAGCCCGTCCATCCTCGGCATATTGATGTCGGTCACCACCAAGTCGACGTCAGGGTTCGCCTCCAGTACGGTTAGGGCATCGACACCGTCGCGCGCAAACAGAAAGCTGACGGCGCCATCGCGGATCTGGTGCCGAAACTTCTGCTGGATGAGCGTTTCCAGGTCCGGTTCGTCGTCGACAACCAGGATCCGTGCGGTCATGCGGCGCGTTCAACCCGCGTTTTGATTTCGCCGCGGAGCATCCCGAAATCGATCGGCTTGGTCAGAAGCGCCTCAGCGCCATTCTCCAGCGCCTGGCGCTTCGTCTCCGCATCGCCATAAGCAGTGATCATGATGATTGGAACATCCGGCCGCATGGCCTTCGCCTTGGGCAGAAGCTCAAGGCCGCTCATCCCTGGCATGTTGATGTCGGATAGGATCAGAATGATTGACATGTCCGCCGCATCAGTGATGCGCTGAAGTGCAGCGGGAGCAGACAGGACAAACTCCATCGTGAAGCGGCCGGCGCGGAGGTCATGCCGAAACTGCTGGCGGAACAACACCTCGACATCCGGCTCGTCATCAACCACGAGGATGAGAAGGTTCACGGGCGTTCTCCTGATTTGGCAATGGTTGCAGCCCCACGCGGCAGAACAATCCTGAACTCAGTAAACTCGCCCGGCTGCGTATCGACCTCTATAGACCCGGCATGTTGCTTGACGATGATATCATAGCTCAGCGAAAGGCCGAGACCCGTTCCCTCGCCGGCGGGCTTCGTCGTAAAGAACGGATTGAACATCTTCTCCTTTACCTCGGGCGGAATGCCGGTGCCGTTGTCGCGGATCCTGATTTCGACGCTGTCGCCGAGGTTCTTGGTGGTGGCAGCAAGCGTGGGCTCATAGTCGCCTCCATTCGCTTCCGCTTTGCGCCTGGTCGCCGCGTAGAAACCGTTCGAAATCAGGTTGAGTAGAACCCGCGTAATCTCCTGCGGGAACAGATCGACCTCGCCGGCAGCCGGATCAAACGACCTTTCCAGCGTGATATTGAAGCCCTGCTTCTCGGCCCGTGCGCCGTGATAGGCGAGATTGAGGCTTTCCTCGACGACGGCGTTGATATCCACGGGCCGGCGCTCCCCTGAGCCCTGACGAGAATGCAGCAACATGTTCTTGACGATTGAGTCGGCGCGCTTGCCGTGCTGCACGACCTTATCGAGATTGCCCTGTAGCATATCCGCAATCTCGCTGACCTGGGCTTGCAGCTTGTCGCCGAGTTTGACGCCAGCAAGCGCCTCCCGTAATTCATCAATAAGCTCGACCGAGATGGCCGAAAAATTGTTGATGAAATTGAGCGGGTTCTTGATCTCATGCGCGATCCCGGCGGTCAATTGACCAAGTGAAGCGAGCTTCTCCGTCTGGACCAGGCGATCCTGCGCGGTTTGCAATTCCTCCAGCGACCTCCCCAACTCGCGCGTGCGGGCTTCCACGTTTTCGAACAGCCGGACATTCTCGATGGCGATCGCGGCCTGGTCGGCAAACGTGGAAACCAGTTCGATCTGCTTGTCTGTGAAGGGGCGCACCTCGGAACGCGTCAAGGTCAGGACGCCGACCGGGATGCCCTCTCGCAGCATCGGGACGCCGAGCATGGTGCGGAAGCCGCCCAGTCGCTGGGCTTCTTTCCAGGTGTAATCCGGGTCAGCCTGGACGTCGGGGATGTGGATGACCTTGCCCTCCAGCAAAGCGCGTCCCGTCCCGGTGTCGCGCCCCGGCTCAACCGGACGATCCTTGACGAACTCCGCGAATGCGGCCGGAAAGCCGTAGGAGACGGAGCGATAGAAAGTATCCCCCTTGCGCTGGGTAATAGTGCCCTGATCGGCTTCGCACAGTCGGGCCGCAGAATGCAAAAGCGTATCGAGGACCGTTCGCAGGTCAAAGGTTGAGCGGCTGATGACCTTGAGCACATCGGCGGTGGCGGTCTGCTGTTGCAGCGATTGCCGCAGCTCCTTGAGCAGCCGCGTATTCTCGATGGCGATGACGGCCTGGGCGGCGAAGTTCTGCACCAATTCGATCTGCTTGTCGGTGAATGGCTTTACCTCCTGGCGATACATGGCAATGGCACCGACGAACTCATTGTCCTTTAGCAGCGGCACAGCCAGGAATGTGCGCGCGCCAGCATTATCGACAAGAGCAACAATGCGCTTGTTGCCTTCGTGGTAAGATATATCGTTCCGCATGTCCGAGATGTGGAGAACCTGTCTGCCTCTCCTGACGCGATCGAGCGGAATGCCCGTCGTATCCTCCACTTCTACCACCGGGTTGGTGCGATAATACTCGGCATAATGCCGCTCGCCCTGCACCGCCACAGCGCGATAGCGCTCGCCTTCGAGCAGGAACAGGTTACCGAATTTTGCTTCGCAGATGCGCGTGGCATTCTCGAGCATCGCATTGAATACAGGTTCCAACTCGCCGGGCGAGCTGGAAATGACCTTCAGCACCTCCGAGGTCGCGGTTTGCTGTTGCAGCGACTCGCTCAAATCGTCGGTGCGCTGGCGCAGCTCCTTGAGCAATCGCGTATTCTCAATGGCGATGACGGCTTGCGCCGCAAAGTTCGTGACCAGTTCGATCTGCTTGTCGGTAAACGGCCGCACTTCCTGGCGGTAAAAAGAGATACAGCCGATCAACTCGTTCTCCTTGAGCATCGGGACATTGATCACGGTCCGAGCGCCTGCGAGTTCGACGAGCGAGACAGGCCCAGGCTCGCCGTCGAGGTAGGCTTTCTCTGCCCGCATGTCAGCGACGTGCTGCACCTGCTTCGTTGCAACAACACGTCCAAGGGGGGTCACCTGCGCGGGATGAACTACGGGTTCAAAGCGACGCTGTTCGGCAAACGCCGGCGGCGCGTTGTGCAGCGCCACAGTGCGGAATGCGCCTTCTTCCCAAAGAAGCAGTACACCGAATTTGGCCTCACAGAGCCGCGTCGCGTTGTCGAGCATTGCGTCGAAAACCGGCTCCAGCTCGCCTGGCGAACTGCTAATGACGCGGAGCACCTCGGATGTTGCCGTCTGCTGCTCCAGCGACTCGCTCAGCTCGTGCGTACGCAACTCCACCTTCTTTTCCAAATCGGCGTAGGACTCCTGCAATCGTCCGGCCATGTCATTGAACTGATCGGCGAGCGCCTCCAGCTCGTCGCCGGACTTTATCGAGATGCGCTGCGATAGATCGCCGCTGCCGATCCGTGCAGCGCCGGCCCGTAAAGCCTGGATCGGCACCACCATCCGTCGCGCCAGGAATATCCCGGCGAGCGCTGCGAGACAGAGCGCGCCAAACAGAACCAGAGCCGTGCGCTGTATCGATGTAATCAGCGGCTGATAAGCTTCATCGACCGGCAACTCGACAAACACCGTCCAGCCGAGCGGGGCCACCGGCGCAAAGGCGGTCAGCACCTGCCGGCCCTGGATATCGGTGGCGGTTTCGATGTCCTCCGCCGCCGCGGCGCCGGTCGCGAATCGCCGCGCCGCCTGAACCTGAGCAAGGCGCGTCATATCTGTTTTGCGCAGGACCAAACTGATGTCCGGGTGCGCGATCAAACGGCCCTGCGCGTCCACCACATAAGCGTGTCCGCGTTCACCGACTTTGATCTTCGACACCACGTCCCAGATCAGCTTGAGATTGACTTCCGCGATGCTCACGCCGGCGTCGCGACGCGTACCGGAGAGCGACAAAGTCATATACGGCTCAGACTCGCGGCGAAAATAGACCGGGCCGTAATAAACCTTGTTCTTCACCGCTTCGGCGAATTTCGCCTCTTGCGACAGATCGAGACCGCTGCCGACAACATCCATGGCCAGTCGCGACACTCGCAATTGCTCCTTGCCGCTCGCATCGACCTGCGCAAGCTCGGTGATTGCAGGAACCTGACGCAACAAGCGCAGCGCATCGAAGCGGCGCTGTTCGATCGTCCCGGCGGACCAGAGCAACTGTGTCGTCCAGCCCACCTGACTTTCGATTTCCTTGATGAACTGGCCGATTTTGGCCGCTGCCGACTCCGCCTGCTCATGCTGGATCTGGATCAATGCGTCTTTATGTTCTCGATAGGAAACCCAAATTTCAAACAGGCCATTGGTTACCAGCGCCACGCAGACCACGGCAACGAACAGCCCGGCATATTTCAGGAACAGCCGGCTGCGGATCTTCCGCGGCGCCGGCGTGTCGGATGTTCCTGTTTGAAGCGGTGCCGCGTGATCGGTCATTCGATCACCTCATCGGCACGCGTGAGGAGCGTTGGTGACGCCAGTGATACCAAGCGCCTTCGCGGTCTTGAGGTTGATGACCATTTCGTACTTAGTCGGCGCCTGCACCGGAAGTTCAGCTGGTTTCGCCCCGCGCAGGACGCGGTCTACGTAAGACGCGCCGCCTTGCCACTGTGCCATTTGATCGTATGAGTAGGATATCAAGCCGCTACTCGCGGCAGATAAACGGTACGGATAGATCGCCGGAAGACCCAGCCAGGCAGCCAACGCTATGATCAGCTCGCGTTTTTCCGTCGTGTTAGTGACCGGGCTCGGCGTAACTATGATACCGCCATTCGGTTCCCGCGCAAATGCCGTTAGGATGCACTCAATATCGGCGGCGTCGCGCACGCCGGCTGCTGTCAGCGTCACCCCCAACGAGGTGGCAGCAGTCTCGGCCGCATGCAGAAACGCGACATTGGCGGTTACGTTCGGATTGTGGACGACCGCTACCCTGCTCACCCCCGGCGCGATCTCCCGGAGCACTTCCAACCATTTTCCTCCAATCGCGGGTTCATAACTTTGGAACCCGGTGATATTTCCGCCTGGCCGCGCCAGGCTCGCGACAAAGCCGCTCCCGACCGGATCGGACACTTGTGTGAAGACAATCGGGGTAATGTTGGCGGCCAGGGGCAATGCCGCTACCGATACATTGGAGCCGGCAAAGATCACGTCGGGCGTGGTCGCGACCAATTCCCCCGCCACGGTACGGATATATTCAGCGCTTCCGCTCGTGAACCTGTAGTCAATCGCAACGTTTCGGCCGTCGGTCCAGCCAAGGTCGACAAGACGCTGTTTGAACGCCGCGAGGTTAACCTGCAATTCCGGGTCATTTTTATTGAAACGAGCCAACACGCCGATACGCCGCATCCGTTCGGATTGCTGCGCACGCGCCGCCAGCGGCCACGTTATCGCCGCGCCACCGAGAAGCATGATGAATTCGCGCCGTCTCATTCGATCACCTCGTCGGCGCGCGCGAGGAACGTCGGCGCAATCTCAAGACCAATCGCCCTGGCGGCCTTGAGATTGATGACCAGCTCAAACGTGGTTGGCTGTTGCACCGGCAAGTCGGGGGGCTTAGCTCCTTTGAGAATCTTGCCGGCATAGACACCGGCCCCGCGATACGCGCCCGCTATGCTGGCGCCGTAACTGATCACGCCGCCGGCGGCGACAAACTCGCGCGATTCATAGATCGCCGGCACTTTATAACGCGTCGCCAGCGCGACGATTTCATGATGCAACCGATTGAATAACGGATCGGCAGCGACGAGGAGTGCGCCGGCCCGCTGTTGGACTATGGTCGTGAAGGCCGTGTCGAGGTCGCCTTCGTTGCGGGCGTTCAGGACATAGATCTTCTGTCCACTATCGCTCGCCGCCGCTTCCAAACCTCCTACTTGGAAGTCGGTGTCCGGGTAATCCGGGTTCACCAGCACGGCGATCAATGTGTTGTTAGGCACCAGCTCACGCAACAGTTCCAGTCGCTTTGCCTCCAGCGCCGACGCAATCAGACTCATGCCAGTGACGTTCCCACCCGGCCGGTTGAGGCTGTCGACAAGCCCGATACTGACCGGATCGCCGTCGATGACAAAGACGATGGGAATTTTGGTCGTTGCTGCCTTGGCCACCAGCGCCGACGGTTCAGCGCCAGTAGTGACGATCACCGCCACATGACGGTTGACCAGTTCCGCCGCCAATGCCGGCAGGAGATCGTAATTGCCATGCGCCCAGCGGTACTCAACCGCCACGTTCTGGCCTTCAATGAAGCCGGATTCGTTCAAACCCGCCCGCAGCGCAGCCATAACCTGGATGGAATCATCAGCAGATGAGCTGCCGAGCAAACCAATGGCCGGCATCGTCTGTGGCTGTGCGCGAGCGGCCAGCGGCCATGCCGCCGCCGCGCCGCCGAGAAGCGTGATGAATTCGCGCCGTCGCATTGCCTCCCCCGAGGCTCGGGACAAAGTAACGTAGCGGTTCAAACTAGCACACTGGAAGGGACCGGGTGGGAGTTCAGACAGGTCGTTAAACGGCCGTCCCATGTCCGGTCAGGGCCAGATGGACAACCGTTTAAAAGCTGACACTTAGAGCTTGATCCCGAAAAGACAATAGATCGCCTTCAACGAGCGCATGATCCCGAAAAGTGGGTACCGGTTTTCGGACAAAATCATGCGCAAGCAAAATGTTTGAAAACATGCCATGATCGCATCCCTACAGCGAAAAAAGGGCGCTGTCATGTACAAGCAGATCCTGGTCCCGGTCGACCTTGCCGACACCGATTTGGCCAAGCCCGCCATCGAGGCCGCGGTGACGTTGGCCCGCTCATCGGGCGGGCATGTGCGCCTGGTCAATGTGCTGCCGATGACGCCGGTGATGCTAGCGGAATATGTGCCGCCGGATTTCGACGTGCAGCAGCACAAGTCGGCAGAAGAAGCCATGGGCATCATCGCGCGCGAAAGCGGGCTCGACAGCGCGTATATTTCCGGCACGGTGCGGCAAGGCGGCATCTATCACGAAGTGCTGGAAGAGGCGAAAGCGATCAACGCCGACCTGATCGTGATGAGTTCGCACCGGCCCGCCATGCGCACTTATTTCCTCGGCTCCAATGCCGGCCATGTGGTGCGTTACGCCAAGTGCTCGGTGCTGGTGGTGCGCAACGCTAAAAACTGAGACCGCCGGCGCGCACCGCCGTGTCAGCCCTTCGGCATCAGCTCGGCCGGCAACGCCTCGGGGCGATAAAGGCCCGGCCGATTGCGGCGAAAAAAATTGCCGCTCTGCCATAGAAACAGCACGAGAAAGCCACCGATGAACGCCGCGCTGCCTTTGGAGTCGGCCTGCAACGCGCGCACAACCAGCAGGGCCAGCCCGAGCGCCACGCCGGCGAACGCGATTAGGCCCGGCCAGTACAGCAGCGGATGGCTGCCCTGCTCGAAGCGTGCCGGCGGCGCGGCCAGCGCGACGCGCCGATGCAACTCGGTGACGAAGGCCGCATAAGTTTTATCTTTCCGCTCCTGCTCGACCATGCTTTTCCACGAGCTCGACAGGATCTTGAGCTTGGGCGCGCCCTCCGCCCACAGCTCGGTCATGAAACGATGCGACTGCATGCTCACCGGCCGATACGACATGCGCAGGCGGCGGACACTGCGAAACGGAATATGGCCCGCTTTGCGCCCGGCGGCCCAATCGATGCCGTCGCCGGCGAGCTTGAACTCCCAGGCCGCGCCCATCAGCGAAGGTCGGTAGGCATAGGCGACGGCACCCTCGCCGGCGCTCGCGCGGTCAATGCTCATATCGACCGCCTGCGTGACAAAATCGAACACGCGCCGGTCTCATGGATGAAAACCCGGGTTCAGACAAGACCATGCTCATCGATCGGATTCTCGCGGCGCCACGCTGCACCTGACATTCCTCCATGTTCGGAACGCTGGGTGCAAGGCCCGCGTTCGGACGTTTTTTTATCGGCGGCCGATTGCGTGGATGCGCACACGCCGCCGTGACAACGGCACAGGCGAGACCTATATCAGCCCCATGCGTACCCTGATCATCCTCGCTTTATTCGCCTTGCTGGGGGCATCGGTCTGGTTCGCCGGCGCCGCGTGGGAACGGCTCGGCGGCGACGCCATCCCGTTCTATGGCTATATCGCCATCGCCGGCGGCGCACTGTTCTCGCTGCTGGTCGGCGGCGGGCTGATGGCGCTGGTGTTCTACTCGAGCCGCCACGGCTACGATGACCTCAGCGGGGGCGACAGCGAGCGGGGCTGAGCCGCTCGCTCCCACCGAATTTCGCCCACACCCGGCATTTTGTTCAGGCAAAATTGCCCGCTTATTGCAGTGCAAAAATTACATATCTCGTTGGGTTTTGAAATTGCGCCGCTATACTCCGCCCGGTCGGTAAGCGACGAAAAAAACTCGAAATCAGCACAAGTCGATTTAAAACGGGGACGGAACGATGTGGAACCAAATCTATAATCCATTCAACAATGCGACGTTGTCGACCGTGGCCGCGGCCTTGCCGGTGATCACGCTGCTTGTCCTGATCGCGTCGGGCAAGGTGAAGGCCCATATCGCCGCCATCGTCGCGTTGATCGTGGCCAATCTAATCGCGATCTACATCTTCACCATGCCCGCGAACATGTCGCTGCGCGCGACGGTGCTCGGCGCGGTCACCGGCTTCTTCCCGATCGGCTGGATCGTCTTGAACGTCATCTTCCTCTACCAGCTGACGGTGGAGAAGGGCGCGTTTGAGACGTTGCAGACCACCATCGGCAGTGTCACCCAGGATCGCCGACTGCAGCTTCTGCTCATCGCCTTTTCCTTCGGCGCCTTCTTCGAGGGCGCCTCCGGCTTCGGCACCCCGGTGGCGGTCACCGGCGCGATCCTGATCGGGCTCGGCTTCTCGCCGCTCGCGGCTTCGGGCCTGTCGCTGATCGCCAATACCGCACCGGTCGCCTATGGCGCGCTCGGCACCCCGATCGCCGGTCTTGCCAGCGTCACCGGCATCGACCCCTACATCCTCGGTGCGATGGTCGGACGGCAATTGCCGTTCTTCTCGCTGATTGTACCGTTCTGGCTGATCTGGGCCTTTGCCGGCTTCCGTGGCATGATAGCGATCTGGCCCGCAATCCTGGTGTGCGGCGTATCCTTTGCGATCCCGCAATTCCTGGTGTCGAACTATGTCAATCCGTGGTTCGTCGATATCGTTGCCTCGCTGGTGTCGATGGCGTGCCTCGTCGGTTTCCTGCAGATCTGGCAGCCAAAGAAAATCTGGACATCGCCGGCTTTGCGCAGCCATGACGAATCAGCGGCGACGATGGCTCCACCGCGCCCGGCCGGAGCGAAGCCGACCAGCGCGCAGGTCTGGGCCTCGCTCATGCCGTGGATCATCGTTTGTGCCGTTCTATTGGTTTGGGGCACGGGCTGGTTCAAGGCGTTCGTCAATCCATACGCCACCTGGAACTATGCGGTTCCCGAGTTGCATAACGTAATCAATAAGATGCCGCCGGTGGTCGCAAAGCCGACCCTGGAGGGCGCGGTGTTCTCGTTCACTTGGCTGTCCTACACCGGCTCGGGGATGTTGATCGCTGCAATCATCGCCGGCTTCTTCATGGGCTTCTCGCCGGTGCGGCTCGTTAGCGTCTATGCCCGGACGATCAAGATCTGCGCCTACTCGCTCATCACCATCTCGGCGATGCTGGCGATCGGCACGCTCACGCGGCTGTCCGGCATCGACGCGACGCTCGGTCTCGCCTTCGCCGGCGCCGGCGTGCTCTATCCCTTCTTCGGCACGCTGCTCGGCTGGCTCGGCGTCGCACTCACCGGCTCCGACACGGCATCGAACATCCTGTTTGGCAACCTGCAGAAGATCACGTCGGAGCAACTGGGCCTCAACCCGATCCTGATGGCTGCGGCCAACTCGTCCGGCGGTGTCATGGGCAAGATGATCGATGCGCAGTCGATCGTCGTCGCCTCCACCGCCACCAACTGGTTCGGCCACGAAGGCTCGATCCTGCGCTTCGTGTTCCTACACTCGATCGCGCTGGCCTGCCTGGTCGGAATCCTGGTGATGCTGCAGGCCTACGTGTCGCCATTCACCCAAATGGTGTACTAGACACCGTCTATTGGGAGTTCAATGCAACACTGCCCTGCATCGAAAGATGCAGGGCTTTTTCTTATGCCGCGCGCTATAGTCCGGCCGTCAAACCCACCCGGAAAGCCCCATGAACAAGACCCTGGTCCAGGAACAATTCGGCAAGACCGCTGCCACCTATCTCACCAGCACCCCGCATGCGCTGGGCAAGAGCCTGGAGCGGCTGGTGGCGCTGACCTCCCCGCAGAAGACCTGGCGCGCGCTCGACGTCGCCACCGGTGGCGGCCATGTCGCCTACACCTTCGCGCCGCATGTCGAGCGCATGTGGGCGACCGACATCACCCAGGAAATGCTCGACATGGTGAAGGGCGAAGCGGCCAAGCGCGGTCTCGCCAATGTCCGCACCGCCTACGCCAAGGCCGAGGCGCTCCCCTTCGAGGATTCAAGCTTCGACCTGGTCACCGCCCGCATCGCGCCGCATCACTTCGACTCGATCCCGGAATTCCTCGACGAGGTACACCGCGTGCTCAAGCCGGGTGGGCTATTCGCGGTGGTGGACAATGTGGTGCCGGCCGGCAGCGTCGGCGATTACGTCAACGCCTTCGAGCGGTTCCGCGATCCCAGCCATCTGCGCGCTTGGACCATGGAGGAATGGCGAGCGGCATTGAAGGAGCACGGCTTTTCCATCGGCCACGAGGAGCAGCTCTACAAGCAGATGGAATTCAAGAGCTGGGCCGGCCGCCACGACGCCAACATGCAGGCCTTCCTGCGCGCGATGCTGGCGCAGGCGACGCCCGAGGTGAAAGCCACGCTGGAGCCGAAGGGCGTCGGGCCTGAGCTCACCTTCCGCCTCTGCGAGGGCCTGTTCATCGCCAGGCGCGCGTAAGCGCGCGAACATAAAAAAGCGGGCCTGGCCCGCCACGTGGCGATGCGCGCAAACGGGTGATCTGCAACGGCTTTTCTTCCCGCGGCGGCACGCGGCCAACGCCGCATAAGGATTTCGACAGAACCTGCCGCATCGCCGGGTCGCGGCTCAATTGATTTACCGCAAGGCAGGCCGCGTCAGCTCCGCTAGCTTGCGGCCGCGTCATCCCGGCGGGGGCCGAGAGCTTTTCGATATGCCGTATCGCGTCAATGGCGACCTGCCGCCTTCCGTACGCAACCATCTGCCCGACCACGCACAGGACATCTACCGCGAGGCGTTCAACCACGCCTACGCCACCCATGCCGGCGAACTGGATCGCGAAAAGCGCGCGCACATGATCGCCTGGGCGGCGGTCAAGCGCAGCTACGTCAAGGCCGGCGATATCTGGGTACCGCGCTAGTCAGCCGGGCAGAAAGCCGGCGTCGGCACGATTGGATTGGGCGCGCGCCAGCCAATCCGTAGACACTTGCTCGCTATCGGAGCGCTGGCAGGCGTCAACAGCCTGCGCCAGTGCCGACACCCCGATCGGCCAGGCGGCTGGGACCGTCACCAGATCGTGCCTCCCAGCCAACGCCAGCAGATTGCGGACGGTATCGGCCTGCATCAGTGAACTGAGTTGATGTGGATAAAGCACCATGGTTGCTGTGTGGACCGATTTTGCCAACGCGGCATTGATCCAACGCAACGGTAGTGCTCGAAAAGTTTACGCAAAAATACGTAAGGCTCCCCTCACCGCACCAACTCCCGCATTGCGCGATCCAAGCCCTCCAAGGTGAGCGGATACATCCGCCCGCCCATCAGTTGGCGGACCATCTGGATCGAATAGGTGAAATCCCATTCCTGCTCGGGCACCGGGTTGAGCCACACCGCCGCCGGATAGGTGCGTGTCACGCGTTCGAGCCAGGTAGCGCCCGGCTCGTCGTTGAAATGCTCGACCGAGCCGCCCGGCGCGGTGATCTCGTAAGGCGACATCGAGGCGTCGCCGACGAACACCACCTTGTAGTCGTGCGGATAAGTGTGCAGCACGTCCCAGGTCGGCGTGGTCTGCTGTAAGCGGCGGCGGTTTTCTTTCCACACTTTCTCGTACAGACAATTGTGGAAGTAGAGATGCTCCATGTGCTTGAACTCGGAGCGCGCGGCCGAGAAAAGCTCCTCGGTCGCCTTGATATGCCAATCCATCGAACCGCCAATGTCGAAGAACAGCAGCACCTTCACCGCATTGTGCCGCTCCGGCCGCATGAGAATATCCAAATAGCCCTTGTGCGCGGTGCCCTTGATGGTGCCGTCGAGATCGAGCTCCTCGGGCGCGCCGGTGCGGGCGAACTTGCGAAGCCGGCGCAGCGCGATCTTGATGTTGCGGGTGCCGAGCTCGACCTCGTCGTCGAGATCCTTGAACTCGCGCTTGTCCCACACCTTCACGGCGCGGAAGTTGCGGTTGGCGTCCTGGCCGATGCGCACGCCTTCCGGATTGTAGCCATAGGCGCCGAACGGAGACTTGCCTGCGGTGCCGATCCATTTCGAGCCGCCCTGGTGGCGGCCCTTCTGCTCGGCCAGCCGCTTGCGCAGCGTTTCGAGTAATTTGTCGAGGCCGCCTATGGCCTCGATCTGCTTCTTCTCTTCTTCGGTGAGATATTTCTCGGCCAGCTTCTTCAGCCATTCGGCCGGAATGTTCGCCTCCGCGGCGTCACTCAGGCTTTCTAGCCCCTTGAAGACGTGGCCGAACACGCGGTCGAACTTGTCGAGATTGCGCTCGTCTTTTACCAGCGTGGCGCGCGACAGGTAGTAGAAATCCTCCACCCGGCGCGAAGCGAGATCGGCCTGCATTGCCTGCATCAGCGTGAGGTACTCACGCAGCGTCACCGGCACGCCGGCGGATTTGAGTTCCTGGAAGAAGGTGACGAACATGGAGAGAGAATTCGCCCCTAGCTCCGGCGGCGTCAAGCCGGTTACAAATGATCCCAAGAAAACATAACAAACGTAAGGCCGGGGGATTCGAGGATGCCAGCGCGCGACCGCGCCCTGTGGGCGCTTGCCGCTTTATTGTCGATTGCCGTGCTGATCGCTCCGGCGTTGTGGAACGGCTTTGCGCTGCTGCAATACGACACCGGCGGCTACTTGGCGCGCTGGTACGAGGGCACACTGGTGCCGAGCCGCGTGGTGGTCTATGGCCTCATGTTCACCGCCGGTGTCCCGCTCTCGTTCTGGCCGATGCTGCTCGCGGCAGCCACGGTCTGGATTGTCGCGCTGATGCTGCGCGCGCATGCACTGGGGCGAAAGCCGCTGCTCTAGCTCGGCGTCATCGCTGCGCTTTCGGTGTTCACGACCCTGCTCCGGCTGACCTCGATCCTGCTCGCCGACATCTTCTGCGGGCTCGGCGTGCTGGCGCTCTAACTCGTCATCATGCGCGACGATGCGCTCAGCCGACGCGAGCGCGTCGCCCTCATCGTTTTCATCGCGGTGGCTACCGCAACTCATAGCGCCACGTTCGCGGTGCTGCTGGGGGGTGACCGCCGCCGCAGCTGTGCTGTGGCTGATCGACCGCCGGATCATGCCGCTCGCCAGCCTCGGGCACGGGCTGCTGGCGCTCGCGCTCGGTGTCGTGCTGGTATATGCAGCCGACTTTATCGTCGCCAAGTGGCTGGCCTGGAAGCCGGGCGGCTTCGCGCTCTCGTTCGGACGCATGCTGCATGATGGCATCGTCAAGAAATATCTCGACGAGCATTACCCCGATCCGGCGCTGCAACTGTGCGCCTACAAGGACCGGTTGCCCGACGATGCCGATGTCTGGTTCTGGGGCAGTGACCTGTTCGATAAGCTCGGCCGTTTCGCCGGCCTCGGCAAGTAAATGAAAAAGATCGCGGTCGCCGGTGCGATCGATTATCCCGCGCTGCAGGCCAAGACCGCGGCCATCGCCACCGCTAGGCAACTTATCATCGTGCACACCGGCGAAGGCGTACTCACCGGCATCTGGAACACCTACCGCATCATCGAGCGCTACACGCCGCAGCTGGTGCCCGCCATGGCGCGGCGTGCCAGCAGCAAAACGAGATCTCGTTCACCGCCATCAACGCCCTGCTATATCCGCTCGCGCTGGTCGCGATGGCGCTGCTGCCGCTCCTCGTATCGCTGGCTTGGCGCAAGACAATACCCGCCCCTCTCGGCGAGCTCGCCACCACCCTCGCGCTCGCGCTCATGGGCAATGCCTTTGTCAGCGGCGCGCTGTCCAACCCGCAGGACAGTTACGGCACGCGCATGGTCTGGCTCGCGACTTTCGCAGCCGTCTTCGCTTTGGTGTGCGCCTACGAACGGCGCACGGCCGTCCGTGACATTTTATCCGCCCCCCTGCTATGAACTAAATCAAAGCGCCCGCGTTCTTATTATGGCGTCTTCTGGCTGAGGATGCCCGGCCCTGCGAACCGGCCGCACCTTTGGGGCTGGTAATGGCGGATATTTCAATCGGTGGTACGCGCGTCACCGCTGCTGCCGTCTATTCTGACTTTCGACCCAATATTGTGGCGTGGACGATGGCAAGCATTGCCATGGTGCTGGCGCTGATGGCGCCGGCTCTGTGGAACGGCTTTCCACTCATCTTCCCCGATACCGGCGGCTATTTGGACCGGCCGGTCCTCGGCACGCTGGGCATGGGCCGTTCGGCGCTTTACGGCCTGTTTCTATATGCCGGCGTCCCCTTGTCGTTCTGGCCGAACGCAGTCCTGCAGTCGGCGCTCACGGCATGGCTGATCGTCTTGACCCTACGCGCGAACGGCCTGGGCGGGCGGCCCTGGCTCGCACTTGTCATCGTGGCGGTGCTCAGCGTCGGCACCGGCCTGCCCTGGTTCGCCGGCCAGTTGATGCCCGACATCCTGTTCCCGATGGCCGTGCTGGCACTTTATTTGCTGAGCTTCCGCAGCGATCGGCTCGCGCCATGGGAGCGCTTCTGTCTTGCGGCGGTGATCGTCGTCGCCATTCCCAGCCACATGGCGGCCGCCGGCATGTGCGTCGCCGTCATCGCGGCGCTGTGGCTTGTCACGGGCTTCAAGCGACTTGCTCTGCCGAAGCCGCGGCTATGGTTTGCGGCGGGCAGCGTGGCTGCCGGTCTCGCGCTCTGCCCGATCTCCAATCTCACCGTCACCGGCAGTTTCGCCTTCACGACCGGCGGCTCGAGCTTCCTGTTCGGCCGCCTGATCGAGGACGGCATTGTCGCCCGCTATCTTGCCGACCGGTGCCCGGACGCATCGTTGCGCCTGTGCGATTACAAAGCCACTCTTCCGGACGACGCCGACGGCTGGCTTTGGGATAGCGACTCGCCGTTTCGCATACTGGGCGACGAGGCGGGTTTGGGCAGCGAAGAGCGTGCCATCACGATGGCGTCCATCGGACGCTATCCGCTCTTGCACACAACGACCGCCGTCACCGCCGCGGTCACGCAGTTCTTCAGCTTCCGGACCGAAGTCGGCGTGGATAATAACGCGCCGACGACATACATGTTTAGCGTGCACTTTCCGCAACTGTTTGCGCAATTCATGCGCGCGCGCCAGCAGGCAGACCGTTTCAACGTGGCGCCGCTCAATTATCTGCACGTGCCGATCGCCGCGCTCGCCATCGCAGGTATCGCTGGGGCACTGATCTTCCGCCGCCGGCTGAAGATCGCACCGGAGGCCGCCGCGCTATGCCTCACCATCTTGCTCGCGCTGGCCGCTAACGCCGCCATATGCGGCATCTTTTCGCATCCGGTCGACCGCTATCAAAGCCGCCTGGTGCTGCTGGCCCCGCTTGCCGTGGCGCTGCTGATCGCACGGCAGCGTGGCGCCGCCTGGGAGCGTCGCCTTGTATCGCCCCCGATATCGCCTAGGCTTTAGTCAATAAATATAAACTGCCGGGGAGAAACATCGTGGCTATTCAAACGCGCGCCATTGCCATTGCCGCCGTGCTAGCCTGCGGCATGACATCCACAGCTATTAGCGAACCCGCGATGGATAAAGTTTTGAAGGACCTAGCCCCCACCGGCAAGCTGCGCGCAGCAATCAACCTCGGTAATTCGGTGCTGGCGCAGAAGGACGAAGCCACCGGCCAGCCCAAAGGCATCACGCCCGATCTCGCGCGCGAACTGGGGCGGCGGCTGGGCGTTCCGGTCGAGCTCGTCACATACGAGGCCGCCGGCAAGGTGTTCGACGCGGCCAGCACCGGGGCATGGGACATCGCCTTCGTCGCGATCGAGCCGGTGCGCGCCGCCGTGATCGAGTTCAGCGCGCCCTATGTCATCATCGAGGGCACCTACATGGTGCCGAAGGATTCATCCCTGAAGGTGATCGCCGACGTCGATCGCCCCGGCGTGCGCATCGCCGTCGGTCTCAAATCGGCCTACGATCTCTATCTGACGCGCACGATCAAGAACGCCACTGTCGTGCGCGCGCCGGCCGGCGGCGGGCGCGCCATGATCGATATGTTCGTCAACGATAAGCTTGAAGTCGCGGCCGGGGTGAAGCAGCCGCTGGTGGCCTATGCCAAGGACCATCCTGAAGTGCGGGTGATGGACGGCCATTTCATGGAAATCCAGCAGGCCATGGGCACGCCCAAGGGCCGCACGGCCGGCGCGGACTACCTGCGCGCCTTCGTCGAGGACGTGAAGGCTTCGGGCTTTGTCGCCGAGGCGCTCAAGCGCAGCGGCCAGTCGGCGGCGGTGGCGCGGCCCGCTGCCAATTAAACGGATTCGGTTCCAATGCCCAACCCCCCGCGGCCCAACTCGCCCCACCGGAAAACTGCGCGTCGCCATTGTGCCGTCGCCCTCCGCGCAATTCGCTATCAAGGACGACACCGGCGCCTATCGCGGCGTCGCCGTGATCCTCGGCACGGCTCTGGCCAACAAGCTCGGCGTGCCGGTCGAATTGGTCGCCCACAATGGCTCCGGCGAAATCCAGAATTCGGCGGCGACAACAAATGGGACGTGGCGTTCCTACCAGTCGACGAGGAGCGCAAGAAATTCGTCGACTTCGGCAATGCCTATCACCTGCTGTAAAGCACCTACCCGGTGGGACCTTCGGCTAAGATCGCCTCGATCGCGGCCGCCAACAGCGCCGGCGTGCGCATCGGCGGCGTCGCCAATACCGCGACCTTCCGCACTTCCAACAAAACCGCGCCCAACGTCACTCACGTCTCGTTCGACAAGACCGATGCCGCGGTGGCGGCGCTGCGCGATGGGCAAGTGGACGCGCTAGCATTCTCGCGCGAATCACTCACCGTGCTGCAGCCGAAAGTGCCGGGCTCGCGCATCCTCGACGGCGGCTTTTTGAATTCCACCACCTTGGTGGCGGTGCCCAAGGGCAAGCCGGACGCGCTAACCTATGTCAACGAATTCATCGAGGCGGCCAAAGCCTCCGGCCTAGTGCGCCAGGCGTTCGATGAGATGGGGTTGAAGTCGTCGCAGGTCGCGCCGGCAGGGATGAAAAGCTAGCCGATCAGCGCGCGCTTACGCTTGCTTCTCCGGCGTTCTCACCACCAGCCCGTCGAGCTCGTCGCTCACCTTGATCTGGCAGGATAGCCGCGAATTCGGCCGCACGTCGTAGCCGAAGTCGAGCATGTCCTCCTCCATCGGCGAGGGCTCGCCGGTCTTGGCGCGCCAGGCCTCGTCGATATATACGTGGCAGGTGGCGCAGGCGCAGGCGCCGCCGCATTCCGCCTCGATGCCGGGAACATTGTTGCGGATCGCCGTCTCCATCACGGTTGAGCCGACCTCGGCCGCGACCGTGCGGACGGTGCCGCTGGAATCGATGTAAGTGATCTTCGGCATGAGGAACGGGTGCGGGAAGTCGTGCCTGAATTGGCGCTAAGCGGCGCCCCGTATATAGTCATTCCACCGGGGGCGCTATCCCTTCGACGCGTCCAGCAGCCCGGCGATCGCCGCACACACCTCGTCGATGGCCATGGCGAGCCGGCCGATAGCGAGATCGCGCTTGGCCGCGCTGGCGGCGCGCTCGACCGCTGCGGCGGCGAGCACCACACCGGTCGCGCCAATGCTCGCTGCCGACCCTTTCAGCGTATGCGCGAGCGTGGCCACCGCCGCCGACTCTCCGGTGTGCATGCGCGCGAGCAGCAGGCCGGCTTGCCGATCGAACAGTTGCAATACCTCGCGCTCAAGGCTGCGGTCGCCGAAGGTCATGCGCGCGAGCTGGCCGAGGTCGATGGCGGCAGCCGGCGCGGCCGGCTCCTGGTCGATGATCTTGCTGGCGTGTTGCGCCATGAAACCTTCCGGGGGCTCTACGGCCCCTTCTGTTGCCGCGCAGTTTGACCCGCGCGGGATCAACACGGGGTAAATGCGCGGCCACCGCAGGCTGGGTTTCCGTGGCATAGTTAATGGGCGCTGTCGCCGCGCGCGCTCGATATGCCAAGGTTAATAGGAAGTTAACGATGATGAAAAAGTCCTTACCATCGCGGTTTCTTTCGCAATGCCAAGCCGATAGGATGGTCGGCCGGCGATATAAAGCTGATTGCGGTGGCCGCGGCTCCAAACGTTTTCGCGCTCCTGGCGCGGCCCGCGCAAGGTGATGGTTCGGGCCGCGACAGTCCGGCGTAATGACGAGGCGACGACCGAAATGGCGAATATCCCGCAGAAATCCCCGGATCCGACCGAAGAGGCGCTGACCGCCATCCGGGAAGCGCTCGTTACCGACCAACCCGAACGCCTCGCTGTGCCGCCAGTCCCGCCCACCGGCGATAGCGATCCCGCGCAAACCCAACCGAGCGCAACCGCCGACCTGTTCAACGAGGAGCCGCAGCCGGACACCTGGGGTTCCGACGGCACCCTGACGCGCCGCGCCGCCAATGACGACCGCGCCAGCCTCGGCCAGATGCTGCAGGCCATCCACGGCCGCCCGACGCGCGTACCCTATATCGCCGCCAGCGTCGCCGCCTTCCTCTGGACCGCCGGTTGCCTCGCCACCGCCTATCTTTACGGCGGCGAATTGCAGGCGGTGTTCGCGACCCCGCGCATGGGCTTTGCCGCCATGATCGTTCTCGCCAGCGCCATCGCCGTGCCAGTGACCTTCTTCTACGTGCTCGCCCACATGTTCCGCCGCTCGCAGGACCTGCGCCTGGTCGCCGAGACCATGGCGGAAGTGGCGATGCGTCTCACCGAACCTGAGACCTCGGCGCGCGAGCAGATCGTGACCGTCGGCCAGGCCATCCGCCGCGAGGTCGCCGCCATGGGCGACGGCGTCGAGCGCGCGCTCGCCCGCGCGGCCGAGTTGGAATCGCTAGTGCACAACGAAGTCTCCGCGCTCGAGCGCGCCTATAGCGACAACGAAGTGCGCATCCGCGACCTGCTCAGCGAATTGACCAATCAGCGCGAGACCCTGGTCAACCAGGCCGAGCACGTGCGCAACGCCATCGCCAGCGTGCACCTCGATCTGTCGCACGATATCACCTCGGTCGGCGATCTGGTCTCCGACAAGGTCAGCGAGATAGCTCAACGCGTCACCCGCTCGCTCGCGGAGAAGGGCGAGCACATCACGATGGCGCTCGGTCAGGTCAGCGATTCCATGATCGATACGCTGACCGAGCGCGGCTCGACCATGCTCGACCGGCTGGAGACCACCGGCGACCGCGCCAGCACCGCCATTTTGTCCGCCAGCGACCAGTTAACGAACAGCCTCAATTTCAAGTCCGAGCACGTGCATGACGAGTTCGCCGAACTCGCCGCCCGCCTACAGCAGATGATGAACGCCCGGCTCGACCAGGTCGCGCAAAGCTTCGCGCAGAAAGGCGCCGTCACCATTGAGACAATGGCGAGCCGCTCGCAGCAGTTCAACGACGCCCTCACCCAAACCGGCGGCCAGATGGCCGAAACCATCGCCGCCCGCGCCGAGGAAGTGAACAGCACGCTGCGTTCGACCGGCGACTCGCTGGTGCACGACTTAAGCCTGCGCGGCAACGACGTGGTCTCCAAGCTGGAGCAGACCTGCGTGCGCATCACCGATACCCTCGTCGGCCGCAGCGACGCGGTGGCCGACAACTTCCGGGAAAACGCGGAAGCCCTAGCGCAGCTGTTCAACAACCGCGGCGACGCGGTCAAGGACATGCTGGCCGCGCGCCTGCAAGCCTTCGAGGACATGTTCAACCAGGGCGGCACCGCGCTCAGCGAAAAGGTCTCGCGCGACGCCAGCACGCTCGGCAGCCTGATCACCCGTCACATCGCCGAATTCGACCGCACCGTGAAGACCTATGGCGGCGAACTGGTGGAACGCCTGGGCCAGCGCACCCAGGATGTAGCCGAGGCGATGCGCAATTACGTCGATACGTTCGATCAAAGCCTGAACAGCCGCGCCGGCGAGCTCACCGGCTCGATAGACGTGCGGCTCTCGCAGTTCGAGGAGCAACTCGGCTCACGCGTGTCCGATCTCACGGCCCGCCTGACCGACGGCGGCAAGCGGGTCGTCGACACGCTCGACAGCCGCATCGGCGCGGTGACCGGCACCATCACGACGCGCGGCGCCGAGGTCGCGGATGCGATCGGTGCCAAGATTGCCCAGATCGACCAGACCCTGGGCGCACGCGCGCTCGAGGTCGCCAACACGCTCGACAGCCGCGTCACCCGCTTCGAGGATCTGCTGGTCGGACGCGCCGAGACCGTCACCAATCAGCTCGAGGCCCGCACCAAGGCTGCCGCCGACGCGCTGCATGCCCGCCTGGAGCAGCTCGGCCAGTCGATCAAGAGCAACTCGGCGGACGCTGAACGCTCGCTCGGCCAGCTCGCGCTCTCCACCAGCGAGACGCTGCGTACCAGCGCCAGCGAGGTCGAGCACACGCTTCTAGGCGTGAGCGCCGAAGTCTCTCGCAACTTCGTCGGCAGGGCCGACGAGATCGCGGACGCGGTCAGCCGGCGCACCAACGAGATGGCCACCGTGTTGTCCGACACGAGCGGCGGTGTGCTCGCCGCCATCACCGAAAAGGGCCAGCAATTTGCCAACGACGTCACCAAGGCCACCGATGAGGCGATGAAGTCGATCGAGGATAAGGGCTTCGTCTTCACGCGCACGATGCTGGACAACAGCGCCGAAATGTCGCGAATGATCAACAGCGCGGGTGAAGCCGCCTCCAATACGGTCAAGCGCACCCTTATCGATCTGAATGACACCGCGCAGAAGGCGATCGAACTGTCGAAATCGACCGCGACCGCCACCGTCAGCGAGATGCTGGAAACACACAACATGCTGCGCGCCGACACCACCGCCTTGTTCGAGCGGCTGCGCGAAGCCAACATCATGCTGCAGGAAGTGCTCACCGGCTCGCACGCGAACATGAGCGCGCTCGAGAACACGCTGGTGCTGCGCGTGTCGGAATTCGTCACCGCCATGACCGAGGTCACCGGCGCGACTGGCGCCGTCACCACCCGGGTGGAAGCCAACATCGCCGACTTCCGCGAAATCACTGCGCGGGTCATCGCCGATCTCGGCGAGCTCGCTAGACAGTTCAATGCCCATGGCCGCGACCTGGCTACCACCGCCGAGCAGATCGACCGCAGCAACCAGCGCACCGAGGGCGGCATTAAAGAGAGCCGGGTCACGCTCGATTCGCTGGTCGCCACGCTCGACCTCCGCACCGAGGATCTCGACCAGCGGCTCAAGCGCTTCTCCGGCCTGCTCGACGAGTCGCTCGAGGCAGCGTCAGCCCGCGCGCGCGACATCGCCCGCGTGGTGTCGGAAACGACCACCGAGGGCGGCCGCGTGATCAGCGAACAGTACGAGCGCGTGCGCGAACACGCTGACGACGAACGCCGCCGCACCATCGAGGCGATGCGCACGATCTACGATCAGACCGCCGGCGACACCCACGCAATGTTCAGCGACGCCAACGAGCGCTTCGCCGAGACGCTGCAGGGCATGAAGCAGATGGCCGCCGAAATGCAACGCGAGCTCGAAACCACGCGCGCTGAACTGCGCCGCGGCATGTTCGAGCTGCCGCAGGAGACCGCCGAAAGCACTGCGCAAATGCGCCGCGTCATCGTCGACCAGATCGAGGCACTGGCCGAGCTCAACCGCATCGTCGCTCGCCACGGCCGCAATCTCGACGCGGTCGAGCCGCGCCGTCCGCCACGCGAGGAAACTCCGCTCGCCGTCGGCAGCCGCAGCGAACTTCCACCGCGTCCAGCCCCGCGCAACGACGTCGGCAACTTCGCGCCGGCCGCCCGCCGCACTGAGACGTCCTCACTTGGCCCGCTCGCTAGCGCCACCGGCCGCACCGGCTGGCTCGCCGATCTGCTCAGCCGCGCCTCGCGCGAGGAAGGCGAGCCGGAACGCGATCTGCCGCGTGAAACCGCGCGCGAGCCGCTGCGCGGGCCCGAGGAGCGCACGCCCCGGCACAGCATCGAGTCGCTCGACTCGCTCTCGGTCGACATCGCCCGCATGATCGATCACGACGCGGCGGCCGATCTGTGGGACCGCTACAAGCGCGGCGAGCGCAACGTCTTCACCCGCCGGCTCTACACCTTGCAGGGCCAGCAGGCGTTCGACGAGATCCGCAAGAAGTACCGCGCCGACCGCGAATTCAAGCAGACGGTGGACCGCTATATCGGCGAGTTCGAGCACCTGCTCGATGAGGTCGCGCGCGACGACCGCGGCCAAGTGGTGGCGCGCACCTACCTCACCTCGGAAACCGGCAAGGTCTACACCATGCTGGCGCATGCGGCCGGGCGCTTCGACTAGCACCCATCGCAAGCAGTTGAGCAATAATTAGGCGCGAGTCGACGATGGGATCGGTATTCCTGTTTCGAGTTGATTCACACGCGACCGCTTGCCGTGGAAATAGGCTTGCAGCCAGGGATGGGTGGACGCGAGCATGGTGTCCATGGTTCCCGCGGCAATGATCTTGCCGTCGGCTAAAACCGCGATGCGGTCGCAGACCGTATGCAGGCTGTCCAAGTCATGGGTCACCATGAAAACGGTCAGTCCCAGAGTGCGCTGCAAAGTCGCGATCAGGCTGTCGAACTCACCCGCCCCGATCGGATCGAGGCCGGAGGTCGGCTCATCCAGGAACACGATCTCGGGATCGAGCGCCAACGCGCGCGCCAGCGCCACGCGCTTGGTCATGCCGCCGGACAGTTCCGCGGGGAATTTGTCGCAAACGCTGGCGTCCAGCCCGACCATTGCGAGCTTGGCCACCGCCAGCTCGTCGAGCAGGTCCTGCGATAAATCGAGATATTCGCGCACCGGAAATTGCAGGTTTTCCATCACCGTCAGCGAGGAAAACAGCGCGCCCTGCTGGAACAGGATGCCCCAGCGCCGTTCGATCGCGCGCCGAGCGGTATCGCTGGCTGCCTGCATGTCGGTGCCGAAGACCTTGATTGCGCCCTCGCGCTTGGGCAGCAGGCCGATGATGGTGCGCATCAGTACCGATTTGCCGGCGCCGGAGCCACCGACGAAACCGAGAATTTCGCCGCGGTAGACATCGAGGTCGACGTGGTCGAGCACGATGTGGTTGCCGAAGCCGACCAACAGGTCGCGCACCTCGATCACCACGTCTTTGCCGCCGTTGCCCTTCACCATCGCTCACATCCCGATCGACGCGAAGAAGATCGCGAACAGCCCGTCGAGCACGATAACCAGGAAGATCGACTCCACCACCGAGGCGGTAGTTTGCAGCCCGAGCGATTCGGCGCTGCCCTTGACCGCCAGCCCCTCCACGCAGGCCACCACGCCGACGACCAGTGCCATGAATGGCGCCTTGATCAAGCCAACTTTGAAGTGGTCGAGCGTGATCGCCTCCTTGAGCCGGGACAGGAAGATATCGGGATCGATGCCGCCATAGAGCCAGCACACCAGGCCGCCGCCATAGAGCGCCGCCATAGAGCCGAGAAAGGTCAGGATCGGCACGCCGATGACCAGCGCCACGATGCGCGGCAGGATCAGCACTTCGATCGGGTCGAAGCCCATGGTGTGCAGCGCGTCGATCTCCTCGCGCATCTTCATGGAGCCGAGCTCGGCGGTGTAGGCGCTGCCTGAGCGGCCGGCCACCATGATGGACACGATCAGCACGCCGAGCTCGCGCAGCACCAGAATGCCGACCATGTCGACCACGTAGATGTCGGCGCCGAATTTGCGGAAATGGAAGATGCCCTGCTGCGCGATGATGCAGCCGATCAAAAACGTGATCAGCAGGATGATCGGCACCGCGCGCCAGCCGACATTGTCGAGCTGGTGCACCATCGAGGTGAAGCGGAACCGGCGCGGATGGGATACGATGCGCGCCAGCACGATCACCAGCGCGCCCAGCATGTTGACGATCGCGCCGAACGAGTGGCCGACCGACACGATGTTTTCGCCGACCGAGGCGATCGTGGAAGCAAGCGTGCTGCCGCGATGCTCTGCCTTGTGCTCCGGCTTGACGCCGTGCACTTCGTCTATCAGCGCGCGATAATCCACCTTGAGCCCGGTCACCTTGGTGTCGCAGCCGCGCGCGGTGAAGCTTCGCGTCAGCCGTTCCAGCAGCCAGGCGCCGAAGGTATCGAGCCGATCGACCCGGCCCATGTCGATAACAACGTGGCTGATGGTCCCGCCCCGCCGAATCTCGCTGTCGATCAACGCCTCGAGGTTGTGCGCGTTCTGGGCTGTCCATGCGCCGGTGCCGGCAAGCCTAAGCTGCTCGCCCTGCGCCGTGGCTTCAAGCAATATGTCGCTCATGTGCCCAAGCCTTTGATTCAACATCATTTCCCCGGCGACGGGGTAGGTTGAGCGCAGGGCAATACTTGACCCAAGGCCCCGAAACTGTCGAGGTTTTGGCGGTCACCGCCACCCTCTTACCGTCCGCAGACACTAGAATTTAACCCTGAAAATGACCTTAACCCTTGCCCTTGCCGCTGAACGTTGGCCGATTGCCGGTTCCTTCACCATCAGCCGCGGTGCCAAGACCGAGGCCGTGGTCGTGGTCGCCGAATTAGGCGACGGCAAGGCAAGCGGCCGCGGCGAATGCGTGCCCTATACTCGCTACGGCGAAAGCGTCGAGAGCGTCATGACGCAGATCAAGACGTTACGGCCGCAACTTGCCGCCGGGCTGGATCGCCGCGCCTTACAAAGCGCGATGCCGCCGGGCGCCGCCCGCAACGCGCTCGACTGCGCGTTCTGGGATTACGACGCCAAGCGCAGAGGGCGCCCGGTTCATGAGCTTGCCGGGCTGCCCGCCCCGCACCCGCTCACCACTGCCTATACGATCTCGCTTGGCCCGCCTGCAGCGATGGCCGAGGCAGCCGCCAAAGCCGCCTCCCGCGCGCTGCTCAAGATCAAGCTCGGCGGCTCTGACGCGCATGGCGGCGATGCCGCGCGCATCGCCGCGGTGCGCGCCGCAGCGCCCAAGACCACGCTCATTGTCGATGCCAATGAAGGCTGGGACGAGCGCAATCTTGGCTTCAATCTTGCCGCCTGCGCGGCAGCCGGCGTGGTGATGGTGGAGCAGCCGCTGCCGGATGGCGGCGACCAAGCGCTGGCGGGCCTCAAGCGGCCGATCCCGGTCTGCGCGGACGAAAGCGCGCATGACTGTACTTCGTTGCCGGCGCTGGCCGGCAAATACGACGCGGTCAACATCAAGCTCGACAAGGCCGGCGGGCTGACCGAGGCACTGGCGATGGCCGAGCAAGCCGAGCGGCTCGGCTTCGCCATCATGACCGGCTGCATGGTGGCGACCTCGCTGGCCATGGCGCCGGCGATGCTGCTGGCGCAGACAGCGCAATACGTCGATCTCGACGGCCCGCTCTTGCTGGCCAGGGATCGCCCCGACGGGTTGACCTATCGCGACAGTCTGGTTTTCCCGCCCGCACCGGCACTGTGGGGTTGAGCGAGCCGGTATTCCGATGCGATTGATATTTCTCAATGCGACGACGCGCGGTTGCAGGCATTAAGTCAGCATGTTGCCACCCTCGACCATCAGTGAGAACCTGCTCGCCCATGCCCGTCTCTGCCGGGAGATCGCCAACGCGACTTTGAATGACGAAATGGCGAGCAAACTCGAGCGTCTGGCCGAGGACTGCATCCGGGCCGCCCGCGACGCCGAGCCCGCGCCGCAGCGAGAAATGTTACCCAGCCCGGCCGGGAGCCGCCGAGCAACTGGCTGATTTTATTCCCGCATTGTCCACTTTTCTTTATTAACCAAGTCTTTCCATCAGCCGCCCCTCCAGCCTAGACTTGCGCTTAAATCGCTCAGCCGCCGGAACAGGCGGGGTACCGATAACGGGGACAGGGTCATGCGAATTCGGGGCCTGTTGCGCTGTGCCGTTCTGTTGGCATGCAGCGTCACCTCGGCGTCTGCCACCATGCGCATCGCCGAGGACCGCGGCGGCCAGATCGGCCAATACCTGCAAAGCTTCGCCGCAGTGCGCGAGAGTGGCGAACGCGTGATCGTCGACGGCAATTGCCTGTCAGCCTGCACGCTGGTACTCGGGCTGATCGCGCGCGAAAACATCTGCGCAACGCCGCGCGCGCGCTTTGGCTTCCACGCCGCCTGGATGCCGGACACCAACGGCCGCCCGGTCACCAGCCCGATGGGAACGCAGGCGCTGTGGAATATCTATCCTGTCTCGGTGCGGCACTGGATCAGCCGGCACGGCGGACTGTCGCGCAAGATGATCTTCCTGGAGGGCCGCTCGCTCAACGGCATCGTGGCGAGCTGCGAGCGCCCGACGCAGCGCGTGCATCTGCGTTCAGAGCGCCGCTACTCGGAGCGTCCGGTGAGCGACATACCCGCAAACGCCGCCAGCGACCGCCGCTAGCACCATGGCCGCGTAGGCGCGGCCACCGTAGGCGCCGTAAAGCCATCCCGATAGTCCGGTCGCCGCCGCCGATATCACACCGATCACGATCGCCAGATAGCCTTGCGCGGTCGCGCTTTGCCCGACCGGCGCATGGCGCGCGACAAAGCCGAGCGCGCCGAGATGGGTGGCGCCAAACGAGGCCGCGTGCAGCAGTTGCAGCCAAGGCAAAACGAGGGCCGGTGGATCGAGCGCCATGGCTGCCCAGCGTAGCGCGCCGCCCAGCGCCCCGATCATCAGCAGCACGCTCGGCTGAAAGAACGGCGGCAGCCGTCCCGAGACCGCGAACAGCACGATTTCCGCGATCACGCCGAGCGCCCACAGCGCCGCGATCGCCGTGCCGTCGAGGCCGGCGCCGTGCCATTCCAGCGCCGAGAAGCCGTAGTAGACCGCGTGGCTAGCCTGGATCAGGCTGGCCGCCGCTAGTACGGCGATGAAGGCAGGATCGCGCAGCAAATGCTGACGCGACTTCTCCGGCACGCCTAGCGGCGGCGCTGCGGCCGACAGCGGCGCCAACGCCAGCGCGGCCAGCGCGCTGAGCAGGCTCGCGCCGGTGATTAGCCAGATCAGATGGCGCGCGGGAAGCGTATCGGTGGCATGGCCAGCCACGAAGGTGCCGAGGATGAAGGCCGCCGAGCCCCACAGCCGCACCGGCCCATAGGCGCGTCCGCGCGCGATGAGGCCCTTGAGCGCATAGGTCTCAGCTAGCGGCATCACCGGCGTTAGCACCAGCGCGGCCAGCGCGTAAGCGATCAGGATCGCCCACGCCCCCTCGGCCAGGCCGACCAGCACAAAGCCGGCGACCCCCAGAAAACTCGCCCCGATGATGGCCGCGCGCAAGGCCTCGCGCCGGTCGGCCGCGCGTGCCACCAGCGGAACCGAAATCATTCGCGCGACGATCGGTGCCGCCAGCACCAGGCCGATCATCTGCGGGTCGAGGCCCTTGGCCTTCAACCAGACCGGAAAGAACGGCAATTGGATGCCGCCCATGATGAATAGGCCGGCATAGAACGCCGCCAGGCGCGGCGCGAAACCGACTTGCATCTGGATATAAGGCCGCATATCGCCGTCATGACTCCCCGAATCAGGCCGGCTGATTGATAAACTGCGCCGTGTAGGATTGCACATGCCTAACGAGCCCTTAGCACTGGCGATCAAGCCGCCGGCCGCGCCGAGCGAGGACGACTTTCGGACGCTCTGCGCTGCGCTCTCGGAAAGCGCGCGCGGCCGCGTGTTCCTGGCCGAATATGCTCGGCGAAACCGCAATGCCGACACCGAGGCGCTGCTCGTGGCAATCGGGCGCATCGAGGCGCGCCTACGCGCCGACGCCTCCGCCGTGCAGCACCTGCGCGACGATTTGCGCATGCTGCTCATCGACATCCGGCTCGCCCGCCCGGAGATCGACGCTGCCGACCCGGCCAGGCAGCCAGCGGAACTGACGAAACTGCTCGACCTGCTCGAGCGGCGCATCGATGCCATGGCCGAGGCGAAACCAGCCGACGCCATGCCGGACGAACCGGCGGAAATCGCGCGTGCATCTTGCCGTGGTGCCGCCGCCCGACGAGCCGGAATTGCCGATCCCCTCGCTCGCCAGCGCGCAAGCGCCGGTGATCGTACTCGTGCATGATCTCGAAAAAACCTGCGCGCCTAGGGTGCCGGCGGTGATCGTGACAAGTGTCGCCGCGCCACCGCCCGATCCGCTGGCCGCCATCATGGCGCTGAGCGACGACGAGCGGCTGGCGCTGTTTACGTAATCAGCCGAGCAAACAACTCCGCATCCACATTGCCGCCGGAGAGGATGCCAACCACCACCTTGCCTTTAACATCGAGCTTGCCGCCGAGCAGCGCGGCGAGCCCGATCGCCCCACCCGGTTCCACCACCAGCTTCAATTCGTGAAATGCGTAGCGCACTGCGGCGGCCACTTCCGAGTCGCTCGCGGTCATGCCGGCGCCGATCAGCTCGCGATTGATCGGAAAGGTTAACTCGCCCGGCGTGTTGCTCATCAGCGCGTCGCAGATGGTGCCGCTCATGCGCGCATTGGCCTCGCGCCGACCACTTTGGAACGAGCGCAGCGTATCGTCGAAACCCTCCGGCTCGACGGTGTAGAATTTCGCCGCCGGCACGCGCGCCTTGACGCCGAGAGAAATACCGGCGGCCAATCCGCCGCCCGAGGCGCCGACCACCACGATCTCCGGCTCGAGCAGAAGCTGCCCGAGATCCTCGACGATCTCGCGGCCGATGGTGCCCTGCCCGGCGATGATCAGCGGATCGTCGTAAGGCGGCACCAGCGTGGCGCCGCGATCGACCACGATTTTTTTGGCGATTGCCGCGCGGTCCTCGGTGTCGCGATCGTAAGGCACGATCTCGGCGCCGAGCGCCGCGGTGCGCTCGCGCTTGAGCCGCGGCGCATCGCTCGGCATCACGATGGTGGCGCGCATCCCGAGCAGACGCGCGGCCGCCGCCACGCCCTGCGCGTGGTTGCCCGACGAATAGGCCACCACGCCGGCGGCGCGGCGCTCCACGGGGATCGAGGAAATCCTGTTATAGGCGCCGCGAAATTTAAAGGAACCTGTGCGTTGCAGCGTCTCGGCCTTCAGGAACACACGCGCGCCGAGCCGATCGTCGAGCACCGGCGCATTGATCAGCGGCGTGCGCACCGCCACGCCATAAAGTCGCTTGGCCGCGGCTTCGATATCGGCTGCGGTCGGCAGGAATGCGGTGTCGAGGGCGCCCATAGGGCGAGGCTATAGCGAATTTAAGGTCGCTGGAAGCACGTGTCCCGGATGCGGTGCAGCGCACCGCTATCGCGCTGCGCTGCGCCCGGGACACGCGGCGGCTAGTCCGCATTCGCAGCGCTCCCATGCACTACCCTTGACGCGTCGTCTGCCGACCCTAACACTCGCAGCCGAACCATCGCCATTTCGCATAATGAGGAACCCCCATGGATCTTGGAATTGCCGGCCGCAAGGCCATCGTTTGCGCGTCGAGCCGCGGGCTCGGCAAGGCCTGCGCGCGCGCGCTTGCCGAAGCCGGCTGCGAGGTGGTGATCAATGGCCGCGATGGCAAAAAGCTGGAAGCCGCCGCCGCTGAGATCGCCAAGGCCACCGACGCGAAAGTCACCGTAGTGGCGGCCGACGTCGGCACGCCGGAAGGCCAGAAGACGCTGCTAGCCGCCTGCCCTAGCCCCGATATCCTGGTCAACAACAACAGCGGCCCGCCGATGCGCGACTTCCGCGAGCTGACCCGTCCGCAGATGATTGACGGCGTGATCGCCAACATGATCGTGGCGATCGAGTTGATCCAGAAGGTGATCGACCCGATGAGCCAGCGCAAGTTCGGCCGCATCGTCAACATCACCTCGGGCTCAGTGAAGATGCCGCTCGCCGGCCTCGATCTCTCGTCCGGCGCGCGCGCCGGTTTGACCGCGTTCCTCGCCGGCGTGGCGCGCACGGTGGCCGGCAACAACGTCACTATCAACAACATATTGCCCGGCGCGTTCGACACCGACCGGCTGCGCGGCGTGCTGGGCAAGACCGCCGAGCAGAAGGGCGTGAGCGTCGAGGAAGCCGCCAAGGCCCGCGTCGCCACCATTCCGGCGCGGCGCTTCGGCGATCCGGCCGAGTTCGGCGCGGCTTGCGCCTTCTTGTGCTCGGCGCAGGCCGGCTACCTCTCCGGACAGAATTTGCTGATCGACGGCGGCGTGTTTCCCGGCGCGTTCTAAGGAATTCTTCCGCGCCACCCGAACCGCGTCCGCTCATTCCCGCGCCAAACGAAAAAGGCCGGCGTCGCTGCCGACCTTGTATTCGGTCCGCGCGCATCGCGGATTATTTCGTAATCAGGCCCGTCTTCACCGGAGCTGCCGGCTCGTCCCAGCGATATTTCACACCAATCGACAGGATGTCGACGTGCGACTCGACGCTGCCGATATAGGTGACGCCGCCAGTCGTAGCGAACCAGGGATTGCCGGAACTCGCAGATATATTGATCGGCGTGCTGCGGACGAACAGATGCGAATAGGCTAGGTCGGCAGTTATGCCCATCCCAATCTTCCAGCTCGCTCCTACCGATGCCCAGAACCGGTCATTATCCGGTATGAGCGGTGTGCGCACCTGGTCGGTGACCGGCGAAATTTCGTAGCCGACGCCGGTGCGCAAGGTCAGCCGATCAGAAGCTATATATTCAGCGCCGACCGAGAACAACCAACCATCTTGGTATTGGAACGGCAGGTTCAAGGCGGCCGCCGGCACCACTGTCAGCGGCGGCCCGGATATAACGGAGGTGCCGATGCGGTTCCAGTTGGTCCACTCGACGGTGCCCAGCAAAGTCCATCGTGGATCGATGCGCTGCCTGACGCCCAGGGAAAGTATACCAGGCGCGTTGACCGTTAAGCTCGCTGGAAAACTGCCGATGGTCGTCAGCGACGTCGGCACTGCCAAAGTCCCCGAGAATTTTTGGTCGATTCCTGAACGGTAGCCGAGACCAATGGTTGTGGCGGACGTCGGTGTCAAAGTGATGCCCGCCGTGAATCCGTAACCCCATCCGTTGGTCGACAAATATGCATCACCGACCGGGGCAAAACCGGGAGAGGGAGGGCAAGGGCAGGGCACAGGAACAGTCACCCCGTGATCAAAAGCCATTTTGGCATATTGAATCTGTACGCCCGCGCCGACGCTGATCCAATCATTGATGCGATAGGCAACGCTTGGAGTCGCATTGTACGTAGTCAGGTTTGAAGTACCCGCCGCGTAATCGCGGCCAGCCCAAAGCTCGGGGAAACTAACCGAGAGGCCGAACGGCGAGTTGACCGACATGCCGAGCCAAAGATTCGGGTTGAGCTGGTAAGAGAAGTAAACGCTAGGAACCAGCGCCGCATTGCCGGTATTGCTGGTGCCGCCGTATGCATAGGGTAGTCCGACATAAATGCTGCCCGCGCTTGGACTGTTCGATGCGTAGGGGAAAATCACCGAGGTGCTGACTGAACTCTGGATGCCGGCGAATTGCGTCATGACTGCCGGATTCCAGAACATTCCCGACAGGTCGCCGCCCGCCGCGATGCCGGCGAAGCTCGTGCCCTGCCCGTAGGCGCTCTGCTCGTGAACGGCTAAACCGCCGGCATTCGCATCGACTGTCGCGGCAAGAAATGCGCCAATGCCGCTGCACGCCAACAGGACCGCCTTCAAACCACAAAAAGACATTTCCCAGCCCCCCAAAAAATGCTGCGCCAATCCCGATCAAGCGCGTGCTGAAAATATCGTGCCCCTGGAGTCGGCCGCGGACAATGGCCCGTGGCTAGATGGCCGCCCACAAACAAAAAATTGCACAAATTTCTGGCTAGATGTGGCAAACGTGCCACAGACCTCGGGAGCGTCTTATTCGCTCCCCGGCGGGTCTAAAACAAACGCCAATTCAAATGGTTGTCCGTATACTCGCGCGCGTCGCCGGCGCTGCGGGCGGCGTTACAGCGACATACCGCCGACGCCGGCGCAATTTGAGGCTGTGCTGCCGTCTTCTTCCTGTCACCCAGCCGCGCTCGCGCCTGCGTGGGCATGCCGGAGCTGCTCCTGCGCGTGGAACGCCACGCCCAGCCGCTTTGCGGTGCGCCAGATTACGTGGCACTGCGCTTTCACGTGATCGATCTCGACCACCAGCACGAATTCGTCCGGAATACCGAGCTGGCTCGCCACTTCCAGGCAAGCGCCGGCGGGCGACAGATTGCGCATGCGGCAGTCGACGCCGGCGTCGCGGTTGAACATAATGCTGCCCGCTTTCAGCGTGGCGCTGGAACTTGCGTCTTTCGGCCATGACATCCTCCGTCGAAATCGACATTCGTGCGCTCCTGCACAATCGTGCCGATGTGAGGTCAGACGTTTTGACCCATACGATCATCATACGCTTGGCGGTTTAGCCGACGGTGAAACTGAGCGTCGAAATACGAATGTTTCCGTTGGTATTTGCTAACCATGGCGCGCCGCGAAAACCCGGCTTTTTCCGTATATAGCTGCGTATTTTATTTCCAATTTACTGAATGTGAGCGACGGCCGGGCCTACAGTCAGCCGGATTGTTTCACCAGGGACATGCTCCGCGCCGTGCTGCAATGGCTCATCAGTGACTGCCGCCTGTTTGGCCTGCCCGCGCAGAATTGGATGTGGGTCTTCCCCAGCGGCCTGCTGCTTTACCTTGCCGTGCTGACCGTCATCCGGAGCCGGAAAGCGGGCATTCGCTAGGGATCGGCGCGCTATCGCTTTACAGAACGGCAGCCGGCATCAGGGCGCGCGCCGTCAGCGCCAGCTTGAAGCTTTCCATCGCCTCCTCGATGAGCGCCGCGCTATTGGCCCTTTCCAGCTTGCGCAGCAACACCTTCAGCGTTGGATCCTTGTCGCGGATCACCCACCGGCGCGTGAAAATCTGCGCGTCGTAAATCGACGTGATGCGCACCGGCGCGGCAACGTCCGGCAGCCAGGCATCGAAGTGCTGGGTGAATGGCATGGTCATCTCAAAAATTGGAGGAATGCAGATCGTAGGAGCCGCCTTTGCGTCCGCTGCCGTATAGTCTGGCGGCGGCCGCGCGGATGCATGAGAGATTGCGGTCGAAAGCCTCGAGCAGCGATGATTCGTTGTTGGCCGCCTTCGGCGTCAGCAACTGCAAGGCTTCGGCGCTGACGGAGAACGACGCCTCCATCGACTGGTCATGCCCCCAAAAATGCACCGCGTTGCGCGTGGCGTCGTAGTAGCGGCT
>DATISB010000060.1:0-21118 GCA_035469145.1 Pseudolabrys sp. | reverse complement strand
GATGTCGTCGGATGAGGCCTGCGGCGCAAAGCGGATGATTGTGAAGGCGCCGAAGCCAGGATCCGTGCTCGGCGCCGACGCGGTCTCATAGCCGCTGGCGCTCTTCTCCTTGATCACGATGCTGGCGATCAGCCCGGCCTGTTTTCCATCGCAAGCGCCGAGGGCACGCCCATTGTCTCGTTGAGCAGGAATGGTCTCGCCCAGTTCCTCGCGCACCAGCGCGTAGTGGTGAGCCAGTTCCGGATCGCGGGCCAGCGCCTCTTCGATGCGCTGGGTGTCGCGACGGCTGAACGTTCCCGCCGCGTGCCACGGCAGCAACTCTTCGATGTCGCTTTGCGTTTCTTTGTTTTTTGTATTCATGGCCAACCTCGATTGATTCCTTGCTCTTTCAGCAGTTACGATAATTTCTTGTGCGCGTAGAACATGCGCGTCTTCACGGTCGCTTCCGGGATGCCGACAATTCCCGCAACTTCTTCCACCGACTTTTCGTGGTAGTAGACCAGGTCCACGATCTCCCGGTGTTCCGCGGAGAGCTTGCTCAAGGCTTGTCGCAAGACTGGCCTTGTCCTTCTTCTCCAGAGCGACCTCGGGGTTGTCGGTATGATCCTCGATCTGCTCCGCCGCCTCCTCATCCAGTTCCTGCTCCGGCTTGCGCCGCAGCGCCGACAGGGGGCCTTGAAGCGCGCTATGCTCAACATCCAGGTGGAGACAGCCGAGCGGCCCTCGAATTTTCCGGCTTGCCGCCAGACGTCGAGGAACACCTCGCTGATCAAGTCCTCCGCCGTCGCCTCGTTGCGCACCAGACGCAGCACGAACCGGTACACACGAACTTGGTGCCGTGCGAACAGCACCTGCATGGCGGAGCCGGTCGCCGCCTGCGATCCTTGCGATCAGAACTTCATCCGAAGTCGTTTGCATCGCAGGCTTATCGGCTCGTGAATGGGTCGCTGGCGGCGGCGGCTAGTTTCAAGCAAAATCGAAGAAATTTGGCATCAGCCCACCCAGGCCAGGGGGCAGGTGGCGGCGGTTTCCCTTGTTCCGGCATGGCTCAGCAAGCCAAAGCCCGCCAAGCGCCCGTTTTACGGTGTTTTTGTCTAAAAATGGGCGGAGGCCGCTGGCCAACCCTTCCCACGCTAAGACTTTGCTATGCTGGCCAGCAAACAAGCCGACAGGCAGCGGGAGCACGCGCCAGGCCGGTGGAGGTCAGGGAGGATGTCATGACAACCGCGTTGACCATGCGCGCTGCCGCCACAGCGGGCGCGCTCGCTTTGTTGCTGGGCCCGGCTTTCGCCGCGCCGCCGGCGGGGGAGCCGGTCACGCCGCAACTGATCGAGGCGGCCACCAAGGAAGGCAAGATCGTCTACTACACCGGGATCGACATCAAAGTCGCGCAAGCTTTGGCCAAGAATTTCGAGAAGCAATATCCCGGCATCACGGTGCAGGTCGAACGTACCGGCAGCGAGCGCATCTTCCAGCGCGTGTCGCAGGAGCGCGCCAGCAACATCTTCGCCGCCGACGTGCTCGACACCACCGATCAGGCACAGTTCCTGACCTGGAAGAGGCAGGGGATTCTCGAACCCTACATTCCGGCTGAATTGATGAAGTGGCCGGCCGACCAGCGCGATCCCGATGGCGCCTATGCCAGCGTGCGCTTCACGCTGATGCCGATCGGTATCAATACCAATCTGGTGAAACCGGAAGATGCGCCGAAGAGCTTCGCCGACCTGCTCGATCCGAAATGGATCGGCAAGATCGTCAAGGCGCATCCGAGCTATTCAGGCGGCATCGTGACCTCGACATTCCAGACCGTGAACGCCATTGGTTGGGGTTATTTCGAGAAACTCGGCAAGCAGAAGGTGCTGCAAGTGCAATCGTCGACCGAGCCGCCGAAGAAGCTGGCGCTCGGCGAGCGCGCAGTGTCCGCCGATGGTCTCGAATACGTGTATATCCAACTTCAGGAAGGCGGCGCGCCGATCGGAATCGTCTATCCGAGTGAAGGAACGCCGTTCGTTCCCTCCTGCGAGGCCATCGCCAAGAACGCGCCGCATCCCAACGCGGCGAGGCTTTTCATCAGCTTCATGTTCTCGCGCGAGACTCAGCAATATCTCGTCGATGCCGCCGGCCTGCGCTCGTTTCATCCGGACGTGAAGGAAAAGCCCGGCCGCGTGCCGATTTCGCAGATCAAGCTGATGCCGTCCGATCCGGTCGCGCAGGAGGCGGCGACCGAGGAGATCAAGAAGAAATATTCGCAATACTTCGGAATTTAAAGTGCTGGACGGGTTCAGACGCAGCGAGATCAAAACCGGCGGCGCGCGCATCGTGACCGTCACCGGCGGCAACGGGCCGCCGCTGCTGCTGATGCACGGCAACCCGTTCACCCATCTGTCATGGCTCAAGGTGGCGCCGACGCTGGCGCGTGAGTTCACAGTGGTCGCCACCGATTTGCGCGGCTATGGTGATTCCGAAAAGCCGCCCGGCGGCGACGACCATTCTGGCTATTCGTTCCGCGCCATGGCACAGGACCAGGTCGAAGTAATGGCGGCGCTCGGCTTTCCTCGCTTCTTCGCAGCGGGTCACGACCGCGGCGCGCGCGTGCTGCACCGCATGTGTCTCGATTACCCGGAGAAAGTCACGCGCGCCGCGATCCTCGACATCATCCCGCAGCATTACCTGTACAACAACATCAATATGCAATGGGCGACATTCTCCTGGCACTGGTTCTTCAACATCCAGCCCTACGACATGCCCGAGCACATGATGGGCGCGGACCCCGACTGGTTCATCGAGAAGAAGCTCGCGAAAACGAAACAGGGTCTGAGTTTTTTCGATAAGGATGCGCTCGCCGAATACAAGCGTTGCTTCCGCAATCCGGCGACCATCCACGCGATCTGCGAGGACTACCGCGCAGCAGCCGGTATCGACCTGGAGATGGATGCGAAGGACTTCGAAGCCGGGCATAAGATCGAATGTCCGGTGCTGCTGCTCTGGGGCGTGACCGGCGGCGTCGGGCGTAGCCACAATCCCGGGCCTGCCGAGATTTGGAAAAGCTACGCGTCCAATATAGTCGACGCCAAGGCGCTGCCCTGCGGACATTATCTGTCCGAGGAAGCGCCGGCGGAGACCACCGCGGCGCTGCGCGAGTTTTTCGCGGCAGACGAGTAAACCGAGCGGCCTGCTAAGCCGCTGTCGGTGCCGGCGCAGCCAAGAAGTTGTGCAGGACGTAATAGAGCAGATGGCGGTTTATGCCGTAGCCCACGGCGTGCGCGGTCAGTGGTAGAATGGCGAACTGGCGGTCGCCGTTTGGCAGTTGACGATAAAAATCGATCAGATCGTCATTGGTCGAGTTGCCGTCGAACTCGCCGCGCAGCATCAGCACCGGCGACAATATCTTCTTGGGATCGACGATCGGTAGGTTCGCCGCCATGTCGAGATAGGTGCCGCTCGGAACCTGATCTCCGAATTTCTTCTCATCGGCAATGATCGCCTCAGCCACCGCTGGGTCGTAGCCCGCTGAATAGCCGTCGCGCGTGAAGATCGAGCGGATCATCGCAGCGTCGCGCTTGCGGCGGGGATTGGCGCGTAGTTCGTCAATTCGCTTACGCCGCTGTTCGATCTCCGCCGCGCCAGTACCCTTGTAAGTAAAGGCGGACAGGATCAGCCGGCCGACGCGTTCGGGCTGAGCCTGTGCGTAAGCAGCTGCGCGAATGCCGCCGGATGAAGTACCGTAGAAATGCGCTTTTTGCTGCCCGGTCTCCTTCGTCACCACCAACATCGCAGCCTTGAGGTCCTCGACGCCGCTGGCGATGTCGGAATTGTTGCCGGATGAGCCGGAATAGCCGTAGCCGTCGTGGTCCATGGTCCAGACGTCGTAACCGTAGCGCACCAGCACGTTCATGAGCGAGTATTCGCCCTTGCCGGGCACCGTGAGGTCATAGGAGGAGCGCGCCGAGTTCGACGATCCGTGCACCAGGAACACGATCGGCAGCGCCGGTTCGCCGGGGCGGGGCTCAGCGGTGCGTTTACGCCAAAGATTAAGCTTCACGTCGTCTTTTTTGGCCCAATAGTCCTGGTGCCAGATCTCGCCGCCGGCCGGGACTGTTTGCGCCTGTACAGCGGTGGTGAGGCCGGACAACAGGCCGGCGCCGATGCCGATACCGGCGCCCTGGAGTACCGTGCGGCGGGGCAAGGAACAGTCAAACTCGCTCATGGGGTGTTCTCCAATCGGCCGTGGTTGAGCCAAGCGGCCGTTTACCGTGCACACTAGCAAATCGCCGGGGCCGGTGGCAGTCCACTCGCGCGGAGGGGAGAGTTCTGCTAGTGGGTAAAAATCGCGCTGTGATAGCGCGCGGTGTCGCGGGTCATTTAGCCGGGGCCCACACGCCAATGCGGAGGAAAGATGTTCAATTCGCTGCGCGCGGGGGCGCGATTTTTCCAGAACTATATCGGCTGGAATCGAATCGGCGTGTTTGTCAGTCTGGCCATCATCACCGTGGCGGTGGTGGTGCTGGTCCACATGCTGCGCGACATCAATGTCGATGAGGTGATCGGAGCGTTGAAGGCGACCGAGCCGTACCACATCGCCGCCGCCGCCGTGTTCGTCGCCTGCGGCTATTTCACGCTCACGTTCTACGATTGGTTCGCCCTGCGCACGATCGGTCGCAGGGAAATCCCGTATCGGATCGCGGCGCTTTCCGGTTTCACCAGCTATTCGATCGGCCACAATATCGGTGCCACCGTGTTCACCGGGGGCGCGGTGCGCTACCGCATCTATTCGGCCTACGGAATCGACGCCATCGAGGTGGCGAAGATCTGTTTCGTGGCGGGCCTGACGTTCTGGCTTGGCAACGCCACCGTGCTGGGGCTAGGCGTTGCCTATACGCCGCAGGCCGCGGGCTGGGTCGACCAGTTGCCGCCCTGGGTCAACCGCTGCATCGCGGGCGCGATTCTGCTGGTGCTCGCGTCTTATGTCGGTTGGGTCTGGAGCGCGCCGCGCGAGATCGGGCGGGGCGAATGGAAAGTGAATTTGCCGAGCGGGCCGTCCACCTTGCTACAGATCGGCATCGGCATTCTCGATCTCGGCTGCTGTGCGCTCGCCATGTACATGCTGCTGCCGAACGAGCCGAATATCGGTTTTGTGACGCTGGCGGTGGTGTTCGTGATGGCGACGCTGCTCGGCTTTGCCAGCCACGCGCCCGGCGGTCTCGGCGTGTTCGACGCAGCCATGCTGGTGGCCTTGTGGCAGTTCGACAAGGAAAGTGTGCTGGCGGGACTGCTGTTGTTCCGGGTGCTTTATTATTTGGCGCCGTTTGTCATTGCGCTGATTATTTTGGGCACCCGCGAAATATGGCTGAATATGCAGGGCGCGCGTGCGAAACCCGCGTTGCATCCGGTGACGAGCGTGACCGCGCCGATCCGCAGCGAGATCGAGGCCGAGAAAACCAACGCCGAATGACCATGGCGGGCGAAGACAACAGCGCAAATTTGCCGCGCGGCGCGGATTGGCCGAGCCGCCTGCGCAGGGCTTGGCTTGCGCTACTCGGCAGGTTGGGTGCGGACGCCAATACCGGGCGGTTGACGCCGATCTATGACCGCACCGCCGCACATCCGCAGGCGTTGCTGATCGAGTCGCTGATCGGCGGACTGCCCGGACCGGCGATCGTGCTCGACCGCGACGGCCGCGTCATTGCCTTCAACACGGCGGCCTCGGCGATCGCACCGTCGCTGCGCCGCGGCGAACCGGCCTTGATCACCTTGCGCATGCCCGAGCTGGTCGACGCGATCCGGCGCGCCACCGCCAGCCGGACGCCACAACGGGTGGAATTCTTCGAGCGTGTACCGCTCGACCGCTGGTTCGAAGCCTTCGTGACGCCGGTGGAGCTGGCGACCGTCGGCGACGGGCGCTCCGACATTCTGCTGATGACGTTCAATGATCTCACGCCGCTGCGCCGAGTCGAGGAAATGCGCGCCGATTTCATCGCCAATGCCAGTCATGAGCTGCGCACGCCGCTGGCGGCGCTGCTCGGCTTCATCGAGACCTTGCAGGGGACCGCCAAGGACGATCCTGTGGCGCGCGCCAAGTTCCTCGCCATCATGCAGGGGCAGGCCACCCGCATGGCGCGCCTAATCGATGATCTGCTTTCATTGTCGCGAATCGAGCTCAATGCGCATCTGCCGCCGAACACGCCGCTCGATCTGGCTCCGATCGTGCGCCAGGTGGCCGACGGCTTGCAGACGCTGGCGCGCGACCGTGACGTCGTGATTAAGGTCGCCGCGCCGCCGGACGCCCTGATCGTGCTCGGCGAGCGCGACGAATTGATCCGCGCGCTCGAAAACCTGGTTGAGAATGCACTTAAATACGGCGCCGCCGGTAAGCGGATCGATATCACGCTTGAGCGTAGCCAAACCCGCGCCGGTGTGCCGGAGGCGCGCTTGGCGGTACGTGATTACGGTCCAGGCATCGCGCCCGAGCATCTGCCGCGGCTGACCGAGCGGTTCTACCGGGTCGACGTGGCGGACAGCCGCGCCCAGGGCGGAACCGGGTTGGGCTTGGCGCTGGTCAAGCACGTGCTCACCCGGCATGGCGGCCGATTGAGTATCGAGAGCACGCCGGGCGAGGGCGCCACTTTCACCATGCATCTGCCATTGCACACCGCCGATTTCCGGTCGATGAGCGAATTGGACGTAAAATCAAAAGCTTAAACTGTCATGTGACTGTCACCAAACGTTTATAGAACGGTGACATGCGACGCCTATGGCTGACCTCGACTTCGGAACTTCTCGATCCAACGCGACAAAAAGATCTGTCCGAAGCTCAGTCTTGGAGTGCGTCTTAAACAACAGCGGCTACCCGCCCCACGGGCACAAAGGCGGAAATCACGGGCATCAAGCCCCGCGCACGCTTTTGGCCGCCAACATGGAGAGACCCGTGAAACACTGGACGACATGGGCAGCCGCCGGTTTCATCGCCGCCGCTGCTTTCGTTCCGGCTCAGGCCGCCGACATTTCCGGCGCCGGCGCCACCTTCCCCTATCCGATCTACGCCAAATGGGCCGACGCCTACAAAAAGGAAACCGGTAACGGGCTGAACTATCAGTCGATCGGTTCCGGCGGCGGCATCAAGCAGATCACTGCCCGTACCGTGACTTTCGGTGCGTCCGACATGCCGCTGCAGCCGGCGGAGCTGGATAAGATCGGCGTCATCCAGTTTCCGACCGTCATGGGCGGCATCGTCCCGGTCGTAAACCTCGACGGTATAAAGAGCGGCGATCTGACCATCGATGGTCCGACCCTTGCCAAGATTTATCTCGGCGAGATCAAGACCTGGGATGATCCGGCGCTCAAGAAGCAGAATCCGAATGTGAAACTGCCGTCGCAGGCGATCGCGCTGGTGCACCGCTCCGACGGATCCGGCACCACCTTCATCTTCACGAATTATCTGTTGAAGGTGAGCGCGGATTGGAAGTCGAAGGTCGGCAGCAATACTTCGGTCGAATGGCCGGCTGGCATCGGCGCCAAGGGTAACGAAGGCGTTGCCAATAACGTGGCTCAGACCAAGGGCGCGATCGGTTACGTCGAGACCGCCTATGCCAAGCAAAACAAGCTGACCACCACCAAGATGGTCAACAAGGAGGGCAAGGTCGTTGCTGCGACCTCCGAGGCCATCATGTCGGCCGCCGCCAGTGCTGATTGGGCGAAGGCGCCTGGGTTCTACATGATCCTCACCGATTCAGCCGGTGCGGCGTCCTGGCCGATCGCCGGCGCCACCTTCATCCTAATGCCGAAGGAACCGAAGGATGCGGCCGCCACCAGCGAAGCGCTCAAGTTCTTCGCCTGGGCGTACAAGAACGGCGGCAACATGGCCGAAAGCCTTGATTACATTCCGATGCCCGACAGCGTCGTGAAGTTGATCGAGGCCAAGTGGAAGAGCGACGTCAAGGCGTCGATGTGATCCGTACGACATCAAGGGGAGGGCGCCGGCAAATATTGCTATTTGGCGTCCTTTCCTTGTCCACCGCTGCTCACAAGGCGGCTTGTCTTGCGGCTAATGGGCCGCTTGAGTAGCTCTCCTGGACGCGCTTGAGCCACAGGGAGAGCCGAATGCAACCCGCCGGGAGGCGCCCCGTGGTTGACGTTGCGTTGCAGGGGGGAACCATTTCGGTCGCCGAGCGGGTGGACCGAGCCAGGGTTCTGCGGCGTCTGCGGTTGAGCGACGCAGGGTTCCGCCATCTCACGCGCGCCGCCGCAATAACCGTTCTAGTTATTCTTGGTGGGATCATTATTTCGCTGATTCATGGCTCATGGCCGGCCTTGCGTACGTTCGGCTTTAGCTTTCTGTACGAAAAGAGCTGGAACCCGGTCACCGAGAAATTCGGCGCTATCGCGCCGATCTATGGCACCGTTGTAACTTCCTTCATCGCCATGCTGATCGCGGTGCCGATTGGCCTGTTCATTGCGTTGTTCCTCACTGAACTGTGTCCGATGTGGCTGCGCCGCCCGATTGGCATATCCATCGAATTGCTCGCCGGGATTCCCAGCATCATCTACGGCATCTGGGGCATGTTCGTGTTCGCCCCTTTCCTGCAGCAATACGTGCAGCCTTTCCTGATCACCGTGTTCGGCAATGTGCCGATACTTTCGACGCTGTTTGAAGGCCCGCCTTACGGCATCGGCATCCTGACCGCAGGCCTGATCCTCGCCATCATGGTGCTGCCGTTCATCACCTCGATCTCGCGCGACGTGTTTGAAGCGGTGCCGCCGGTGCTCAAGGAGGCGGCCTATGGACTGGGTTCCACCACTTGGGAGGTGGCGCGTTACGTCGTGCTTCCCTACGCGCGCGTCGGCGTGATCGGCGGCGTCATGCTCGGGCTTGGCCGTGCGCTCGGCGAAACCATGGCAGTGACTTTCGTGATCGGCAATGCGCACCGCATTTCCGGATCGATCCTGGCGCCAGGGACGACGATTTCGGCCACCATCGCCAATGAGTTCACCGAGGCGGTCGGTGACCTCTATACGTCGTCATTGATCACGCTCGGCCTTATTCTGTTCGTGATCACCTTCATCGTGCTCGCTTTCTCGCGATTGATGTTAATGCGTCTCAACGCACGGGTCGGAGTCTGACCATGGTCATGATATCAGGCGCCTCCTCTCCGCTTTACGCGAAACGCCGCCGTCGCAACGTCATCACGATGGGGCTGTCCTTTGCCGCGACGGCCTTCGGCCTGAGCTGGCTGGTGCTGATTCTCGGCGTGCTGCTGTGGGAAGGCTTCAGCGGGCTGTCGCTGGCGGTGTTCACCGAGATGACGCCGCCGCCGGGTGCGGCCGGCGGCCTGCTCAATCCGATCATCGGCAGCCTGGTCATGACGTCGATCGCGGTGGCGATCGGCACGCCGCTCGGCATTCTGGCCGGCACCTACATGGCGGAATATGGCCGCTACGACAAATTGACCACGGTTGTGCGCTTCATCAATGACATCCTGCTCAGCGCGCCGTCGATCGTGGTCGGCCTGTTCATCTACGAAATCATGGTCGCCCGGATGGGCCATTTCTCCGGCTGGGCCGGCGCCGTCTCGCTGGCGGTGATCGTGGTGCCGGTGGTGGTGCGCACCACCGAGGACATGCTCATCTTGGTGCCCGATACGCTGCGCGAAGCCGCCGCATCGATCGGCCTGCCTCGCGCGTTGATGATCACCAAGGTCGCCTACCGCGCCGCGCGCGCCGGCATGATTACTGGCGTGCTGCTGGCGATCGCGCGTATCAGCGGCGAAACTGCGCCGTTGTTGTTCACCGCGCTCAACAACCAGTTCTGGAGCGCCGACATGAATGCTCCGGTCGCCAGCCTCCCGGTCGTCATCTTCCAGTTCGCGCTCAGTCCCTACAAGGACTGGCAGAAGCTGGCTTGGACCGGCGCGCTGATCATTACCTTGGCGGTGCTTGCGCTCAGCATCATCGCCCGGCTTTTAGCGGCACAGAGAAAATCATCATGAGCGTAGCATCATTCACGGTACCGACCGTCACCCACGCAGCATCCAGCGCCGAAGGTATGTTGGAAAAGGTTTCGATCCGGAACCTTGATTTCTTCTATGGTGATAACCGCGCTCTGAAGAACATCAACTGCTCGCTTTATCAGGGCAAGGTGACCGCCTTCATCGGTCCGTCGGGCTGCGGCAAGTCCACACTGCTGCGTGTCCTCAACCGCATGTACGACCTTTATCCGAACCAGCGCGCCACGGGGCATGTACAACTCGACGACGAGGATATTCTGGCGTCGTCACAGGACCTCAATTTGCTGCGTGCCAAGGTCGGCATGGTGTTCCAGAAGCCAACGCCGTTCCCGATGACGATTTTCGAGAATATCGCCTTCGGAATCAGGCTGTACGAGCGGCTGCCGAAATCCGACCTGGAGGGCCGCGTTCAGCATGCGCTGCAGCGCGCCGCCTTATGGGAGGAGGTCAAGGACAAGCTCAACGCCAACGGGCTCTCGCTTTCCGGCGGCCAGCAGCAGCGGCTTTGCATCGCCCGCACCGTCGCGGTGCGGCCGGAGGTGATCCTGTTCGACGAGCCGTGCTCGGCGCTTGACCCAATTTCCACTGCCAAGATCGAGGAGCTGATCGACGAGCTCAAGGACGATTACACCATCGCCATCGTGACCCACAACATGCAGCAGGCTGCGCGCGTGTCGGACTTCACCGCGTTCATGTATCTCGGCGAACTGCTCGAATACGGCGAAACGACCCGCATGTTTACGACGCCTAAAGATCGCCGTACCCAGGACTATATAACCGGTCGCTTCGGCTAGCCGGCGACGGAAGGACAACAACAATGAACGATCTGCACACGACCAAGGCCTTCGACACCGATCTGCAGGACCTCGCACGCATGGTCGCCGAGATGGGCGGCCTCGCCGAAAAGCAGGTCGCCGATTCCGTCGATGCGCTGGCCAAGCGCGACAGCGCGCTCGCGACACGCATCACGCAGGCGGACGCCAATATCGATGCGTTGCAGCAAGAGATCGAGGAAAAGGCGGTGTTGACCATCGCTCGCCGTCAGCCAATGGCGGTCGATTTGCGCGAGATCGTCGGTGCCCTGCGGATCGCCAACGATCTGGAGCGTATCGGCGATCTTGCCAAGAACATCGCCAAACGCGTGATCGCCCTCAACGGCGAATTTCCACCGCCCAAGCTGATCCGCGGCGTCGAGCACATGGCCGATATGGTGCTCGGCCAGATGAAAGCTGTGCTCGATGCCTACGCACGCCGCGACGACAGCAAAGCGATGGCCGTGTGGCGGGGCGACGAGGAGATCGACGCGGTTTGCACCTCGGTTTTCCGCGAGTTGCTCACTTATATGATGGAAGACCCGCGTAACATCACTTTCTGTATTCATCTCTTGTTCTGTGCCAAGAACATCGAGCGCATGGGCGACCACGCCACCAATATCGCCGAAACGGTGCACTACGTTATCGAAGGCCGGCCAATCACCGAGCACAGGCCGAAGGGCGACACCACGACCATCCCTGCGCTGCGGACGGCGACCGAAAGATAACGAGGCTTCGCATGAACGCGCGCATCCTGATCGTGGAAGACGAAGAGCCGCTCACCATGCTGCTCCGCTACAATCTCGAGGCCGAGGGCTACGAGGTCGAGACCGCCGTACGCGGCGACGAGGCCGATACCCGCCTCAAGGAGAGCAGCCCGGATCTGGTTGTGCTCGACTGGATGCTGCCGGGCCTGTCCGGCATTGAGCTATGCCGCCGTCTGCGCGCGCGGCCGGAAACCCGCCAACTGCCGATCATCATGCTCACCGCCCGCGGCGAGGAGAGCGAAAAGGTGCGCGGGCTTTCCACCGGCGCCGACGACTATATCGTCAAGCCGTTCTCGGTGCCGGAACTGCTGGCGCGCGTGCGCGCACTTTTGCGCCGCGCCAACCCCGAACGGGTCGCGCTCGTGCTCAACATCGGCGACATCGAGCTCGATCGCGAAATGAAACGGGTTTCACGCAACGGCCGCCCCATTGACCTCGGCCCGACCGAGTACCGCTTGCTGGAGTTCTTGATGGAGCGCCCGGGCCGGGTGTTCTCGCGCGAGCCATTGCTTGACGGCGTCTGGGGCTGCGATATCTATATCGACGAACGCACCGTGGACGTGCATGTCGGCCGGCTGCGCAAGGCCATCAATCGTGGCCACGTGGCCGACCCGATCCGCACCGTGCGCGGGGCGGGCTATGCGCTCGACGACCGTTTCGGGCGGGCGTTCTGACCTAACCGCGGAAAGGGCGCTTGTCGCGCCGCCGGTCGGTCATGGGCTGGTAGGCGACGCGCGAGTGATAGGTGCAATACGGCGCCTCCTCCACGTTTTCGCCGCCACAGAAGAAGAATTCCGCACTGCCCGGATCACCGATCGGCCAACGGCAGGTCTTTTCGGTCAGTTGCAGCAGGGTTTTGCGCTGCTCGACGGGGATTTCGATCAGTTCCGGCTCGGGTTCGGCCTCGTAATCGTAAGCCAGCGCGGTATTGCCCCGCATCGACGATCTCGACACCCGCAGAATGCCGGAGGAACGCGCCTTGCGCGGCCTTGGACTGGACGAGGAAGGGCTTTTGGCGCGGCCGGAGAGGCCGAGGCGGTGGACTTTGCCGATCACTGCATTGCGGGTGATCCCGCCGAGCTCGGCCGCGATCTGGCTGGCGGACAGGCCGTCCGCCCACAGTTTCGTCAGGAGTGCGACCCTTTCGTCGGTCCAGCTCATCGGGTTTTCTCCTAGCCTTTCAAGGCCTTGGCAAGGCCTTGGGTAGAATCCGCCTCCGTCGTCGGGCGCCGCTTCGCGCGCCTGATGCATACGCTTCAGGGATGAACTAGAAATCGATCCGGCAGTACGAGATGTCGTACTTGCTGAATGAAAGGCTACAATATGGGGTAAGTCACGTGCAAGCGCTTGCAAGCCCCTATCCCCATCTACCAACAGTTTTTCCAGTAGAATCGACACTTGCGGTATAATTGAGTCGGCAAAAGGTACGCCGCGGCCGTGTTGACAGGGCAAGGCCCGGCAATAGAATGAAAAAAGTGCCGCCCGGCGAGGCGGCACATTTCTTTTCGGCTCATGCATGATCCCGAAAAGTGGGTACCGGTTTTCGGAAACGGTCATGCGCAAGCAAGTCTAGACGGAAGAAAAAGGCCGTGAGCTCGCATCTATTGCCGACCTATGCGCGCGTTGACCTCGCTTTCGAGCGGGGCGAGGGCGCTTGGCTGTTCACGGCTGACGGTGAGCGCTATCTCGATTTTACCTCGGGCGTCGCCGTCAATGCGCTCGGCCACGCGCATCCGCACTTGGTCGCGGCGCTGACCGAGCAGGCGCAGAAGCTCTGGCACGTCTCAAATTTGTACCGCATCCCGGGGAGCGAACGGCTGGCCGACCGGCTGTGCAGGCTAAGTTTTGCGGACACGGTATTTTTCCAGAATTCCGGGGCCGAGGCGATCGAATGCGCGATCAAGATGGCGCGCAAATATCAATTCGCCTGCGGCAAGCCCGAGCGTTTCCGCATTATCACGTTCGAAGGCGCCTTTCACGGGCGCACGCTGGCCGCGATCGCCGCGACCGGGAACAAGAAATATCTCGAAGGTTTCGGCCCACCGGTTGAAGGCTTCGACCAGGTACCATTCGCCGATTTGGAAGCGACCAAGAAGGCGATCGGGCCGGCCACAGCCGCCATCATGATCGAGCCGATCATGGGCGAGGGCGGCGTGCGGGTGGTGCCGCACAATTTCTTACGCGCCTTGCGCAAATTGTGCGACGACCACGGCCTGCTGCTGATATTTGACGAGATACAGACTGGTATCGGCCGCACCGGCAACCTGTTCGCCTATGAGCACACCGGCGTCACGCCCGACATCATGGCGCTGGCGAAAGCGCTGGGCGGCGGAATTCCGATCGGCGCTTGCCTGGCGACGGCGGAAGCGTCCAAGGGCATGACCACCGGCACCCACGGCTCGACCTTCGGCGGCAATCCGCTGGCGATGGCGGCCGGCAATGCGGTGCTCGACGTGATAACGGCGAACGGCTTCCTCGACCGGGTGCGCAAGAATTCGCTCGCGCTCAAGCAGCGGCTGGCCGAGCTGAAAGATCGCCACGCGTCGGTGATCGCCGAGGTGCGCGGCGAAGGCCTGCTGATCGGCCTGCGCATGGTGCCGCCGGCATCCGAGATGGTCGACGAATTGCGCGCCGAGAAGATGATCACGGTCGCCGCTGGCGACAATGTGGTGCGGCTGCTGCCGCCGCTGATCATCGGCGCAAACGAGATCGCGGAGGCCTTCGCGCGCATTGATCGGGCCTGCGTGCGGTTGGCGCGCGCGCATCCGCGGCAAGCTGACCAGGCTGCCAAGCAGGAGGCGGCGTCATGACCGGAAACGGCGTGCGGCACTTTCTCGATCTCATCGACGTTTCGAAGCCGGTGCTGGCCGGGCTGATCGACAACAGCCGCGCCATGAAGGCCGCGCGGGCGCGCGGGGTCATCAGTGCGCCGCTCGCCGACAAGACGCTGGCGATGATCTTCGACAAGCCGTCGACGCGCACGCGCGTGTCGTTCGATGTCGCCATGCGCCAGCTTGGCGGCGAGGCGATCCTGCTCACCGCGCAGGAAATGCAGCTCGGCCGCGGCGAGACGCTGGCCGACACCGCGCGCGTGCTCTCGCGCTATGTCGACGCGATCATGATCCGCATTCTCGATCACGAGGCGGTGGCCGAGCTTGCGCGCCACGCCACGGTGCCGGTGATCAACGGGCTCACCCGGCGTTCGCATCCCTGCCAGGTACTGGCCGACGTCATGACATTTGAGGAAAAGCGCGGGCCGATCCGCGGCCGCACGGTGGCCTGGAGCGGCGATAGCAACAACGTGCTGGCATCCTGGATGCACGCGGCCGAGCGCTTCGAGTTCCGGCTACGAGTGGCGACGCCGGCAGAGTTGCGCCCCAAGAAATGGCTGATGGACTGGGTGAAATCGTCCGGCGTCGCAATCAAGTTCAGCGAGGATCCGGAAACCGCGGTGAAGGACGCCGACTGCGTGGTCACCGACACCTGGGTGTCGATGGGCGACCGCGACGGCAAGCACCGGCACAATGTGCTCAAGCGCTATCAGGTCAATGCCCGGCTGATGTCCAAGGCCAAGCCGGACGCGCTGTTCATGCACTGCCTGCCGGCTCACCGCGGCGAGGAAGTCACCGACGAGGTGATGGACGGGCCGCAATCGGTGGTGTTCGACGAGGCGGAAAACCGGCTGCACGCCCAGAAGGGCCTGCTGGCTTGGTGCCTGCACGCGGACGCCCGGTAGCAATCACCGCGAACAGCGCTACATAAGGACGATGAGCAACCCCGAAATTGCTATTCCTTCGCGCGCACCGGCGGCCACCACGGCCGACGACACCGTCATGCCGTTCGAAGTGGCTTCGCTCGACCTGCGCGGCCGCGTGGTGCGACTCGGGCCGATGGTGGATCAGATTCTCAACGCTCATGCCTATCCGCAGCCGGTTGCCAAGCTGCTGGGCGAGGCCGTGGTGCTCACCGTCATGCTCGGCTCGGCCTTGAAGATCGACGGCCGCTTCATTTTGCAGACCAAGACCAATGGCCCGGTGCGCATGCTGGTGGTGGACTTCACCGCTCCCGGCAAGGTGCGCGCCTGCGCGGGCATCGACAAGGATCGCGTCGCCGCGGCGATCGCGGCGGGCAAGGCCGACGCCGGCGCGCTGCTCGGCCACGGCCATCTCGCCATGACCATCGACCAGGGCCCCGACATGAACCGCTACCAGGGCATGGTCGCGCTCGCAGGCGGCTCGCTGGAAGACGCGGCGCACGAATATTTCCACCGCTCCGAGCAGATCCCGACGCGGGTGCGGCTGGCGGTGGCCGAGGAATTGCGCGCGCTTCAAGGCGGCACTAGCCATCGCTGGCGGGCCGGCGGAATCTTGCTGCAATTCCTGCCCAAGGCGCCGGAACGCGCACGCGTCGCCGATCTCGACCCCGGCGATGCGCCGGAAGGCACGCAAGTGCACACGGTGCAAGAGGATGAAGCCTGGGTGGAAGGCCGCGCGCTGGTCTCCACCGTCGAGGACGTCGAATTGATCGACCCGGCGCTCTCCAGCGAGCAGCTGGTCTATCGGCTGTTCCACGAGCCGGGCGTGCGCGTGTTCCGCGGCAGCGAGGTGCGCGCGGAGTGCTCGTGCTCGCGCGCCAGCGTTGAGGCCATGTTGAAAAGCTTTTCGCAGGACGACCGCGATCACATGGTCGAGGACGGCAAGATTTCCGTCACCTGTGAATTCTGCAGCGCGAAATACGTATTTGCGCCGGGCGAGGTCGAGGCGAAAGCGGGCTGAAGGCGAGGCCGGTCAGTTGATCGTGCGCTCGGCGTAGGATGAATCGAGCGAGAACGCCGGGATCTCGATATCGAAATGCTCGCCCGCTTGTGTCACCATGCCGTAGCTGCCGGTCATGAAGCCGGACGGCGTCGGCAACGGGACCCCGCTGGTATATTCAAACGACTCGCCCGGCTTGAGGGTCGGTTCCTCGCCGACCACACCCCGACCCTTGACCTCTTGCAGCCGCCCGAAGGCGTCGGTGATGCGCCAATGGCGCGTCTTGAGCTGCACCGTCTCGGTTCCCAGATTGGCGATATCGATGGTGTAGGCCCAGAAGTAATAGCCGTTACCGGGCGACGAGCGCTCCGAAACGAAGCGGGGCGTCACGGTTACCTCGATCTTGCGGGTTACGGCGCGGTACATCTATTTATATACCGTACAATTGACATCGCCAGGGCTTGCCATTCGTTCTCGCTCCGGGATTATGACTGAAAGACCGCACGAAAGAAAAGCCGTTCATGATCAAAGTATCAACCGAACGCGATCTTCGGCTTGACCTATTCCGCGGCATCGCTCTCTGGCTGATCTTCCTTGACCACATTCCTTCCAATGCGGTGAGCTGGATCACCATCCGCAATTACGGCTTCAGCGATGCCACCGAGATTTTTGTCTTCATCTCCGGCTATACCGCAGCCTTCGTCTATGGCCGCGCCATGCGTGAGCATGGCTTCATCGTCGCCAGCGCCCGCGTGCTCAAGCGCGCCTGGCAAATCTACATCGCGCACGTGTTCCTGTTCGCGATTTACCTCGCCGAGATCGCCTATGTTGCGCACAGTTTCGACAATCCGCTCTACACCGAGGAAATGGGCGTGCTCGACTTCCTGAAGAATCCGGAAGTTACCATTTTTCAGGCGCTCATTTTGAAATTCAAGCCGGTGAACATGGATGTGCTGCCGCTCTATATCGTGCTGCTGCTATGGTTCCCGCCGGTGCTGTGGCTATTACTGCGCTCGCCCTCGATTGCGCTCGTGGCTTCGGCCACCCTCTACTCGCTGATGTGGCAATTCGAATGGAATATTCCGGCCTATCCGCAAGGCGAATGGGTGTTCAATCCCTTTGCCTGGCAATTGCTGTTCGTGTTCGGCGCCTGGTGCGCTCTCGGCGGCGCGCAACGGCTTGCGCGCTGGCTCAATTCCCCGGTGGTTTTCGGGCTTGCGGTCGCTTACTTGCTATTTGCGTTCGGCATCGCGATGACCTGGTACTTTCCGCGGCTTGCGGTGTTTGTGCCTAAATTCGTCGGCGAGGCGATCTATCCGATCGATAAGACCAACCTCGATGTGCTACGCATCCTGCATTTCTTGTCGCTGGCGGTGATCACGCTGTGGTTCGTGCCGCGCGACTGGCCGGTATTGCGATCGCGGGTAGTCTGGCCGGCGATCGTATGCGGGCAGCATTCGCTGGAAACCTTCTGCCTCGGCGTGTTCCTGGCGTTCGCCGGCCACTTCGTATTCACCGAAGTGTCCAACCGCCTGCTCACGCATGTCATCGTCAGCGTGTCGGGCATCGCCATTATGGTGGCCGCGGCAGCGTTGGTTTCGTGGTATAAACGCATGGAGCGACAAGGACCGGGACCGCGTCCGCCTTCGATCAAGCCGGGCTACGCGGGGGGCGACGCATGACGGGGCGTGTTCTAATTTCGCTGGCGCTGCTGGTGCTGGCCGGCCCGGCCAATTCTCAGAATTTGGCCGAGCATCCGGCCGAGTGCCGCATCGCCGAGCAATTGGTCGAGCGCGATTTTATGCTGCCGCAAGTCACCCGCGCGCTGGCCGCCAAGCGGCTCGACATCCTGGTGGTCGGCGCCGGCTCCTCGCTGCTGCCGGGAGCGAATGGCATCAAGAACGCCTATCCGGCGCGGCTGCAAATAGCGCTCGCCGAGAAACTGCCGGGCGTCGCCGTCAACGTCACGACCGATGTGCAGGCACGGCGCACCGCCGGCCAAATGGTGAAAACGCTGGCGCCGATTTTAGCGGCGGCCAAGCCTGCGCTGATGGTCTGGCAGACCGGAACCGTGGACGCCATGAAATCGATTGATACAGATCAATTCAGCGCTGCGCTCGTTCATGGTATTGGTAGTGCTCGTTCCGCAGGCGCTGATGTCGTTTTAATCAATGCACAATACAGTCCGCGCACGGAATCGATGATAGCCCTTGGTACATATGCTGAAAACATGCGTTGGGTTGCACTGCAGCAAGAAGTGCCGTTGTTCGACCGATTCAGCATCATGAAGCTTTGGGCCGATCTTGGGACGTTCGATTTGTATTCGGCTACGAAAAAACTTGACATAGCCGAGCGTGTTCATGATTGCATAGGACGATTGCTGGCCGATCTCGTTGTCGAGGCAGCAAAGCCAGACGAGCCGCATGCCGAGAACGGTCGTTAAGTGGAATCTAGGGGAAACGGCCGTGCCAGGAATTGATCTCGCCTATCGGGTGATGAAGCGAACCACTGTCGCCGCGCTACTTGCTGCATTGGCATTGCCGCTGTCGGCGCGCGCCGAGACACCGGCGCTGTCGTGCGATATGCCGCTTGACCTGATCCGCCTCGCTAATCCGCTATCGCACGTTGCGCAAAAACTGACAGCAAGCGCGCCGATCACCATTGTCGCCATCGGTTCGTCGTCGACCGCGGGCGCGGGCGCGAGCTCTCCGGCTAAGTCGTACCCGAGCCAACTGGCGGTAGAACTCAAGAAACAATTTCCGAATAATTCTATCACCGTGCTCAATCGTGGCGCGAACGGCGAGGAAGTCGCCGACATGCTCAAGCGCTTCGATATGGCGGTGGTGGCCGCCAAGCCCGATCTGGTCCTGTGGCAGCTCGGCACCAATTCGGTCATCCGCGATCATATGTTCCCCGACCACGGCGCCACGATCCGCGACGGCCTCAATAAGATTCGCACCACTGGCGCCGACGTCGTGCTGATCGATCCGCAATTCGCGCCAAAAGTGATCGTGAAATCGGAAGCCAAGCACATGGTCGAATTGATTGCTGAGACCGCCAAGGTAGAAAATGTCGACCTGTTCCGCCGCTTCGACGTGATGAAGCGTTGGCGCGAGACCGATCACATGGCGTTCGAGTCGTTTGTGTCGCCCGATGGGCTGCACATGAACGACTGGAGCTATGCCTGCATGGCCAAGGGCCTTGGCCTTGCCATCGCCGAAGCCGCCGAGCGGCCGGTGGTGTCGGCCGCCATGTCATATCTGGTGCCCTGAGCGCTCGACGCTGCACTAGACCGCGTCCAAAGCCGCCAGCAGATCCTCGATCAGATCGTCGGGGTGCTCGAGGCCGGCCGAGAACCGTATCAGCCCATCGCCAATACCGAGCTCGGCGCGCTGCTCGGGCGTGAGCCGCTGATGCGTGGTCGTGGTTGGGTGCGTGACCAGGCTCTTGGCGTCGCCGAGATTGTTGGTGATGCCAATCAGCTGCAGGCCGTTGAGGAAGCGGAAGGCGCCTTCCTTGCCGCCTTTGACCTCGAACGAGCACAGCGTCGAACCGGCACGCATCTGCTTGGCGATGACGTCGGCTTGCGGGTGGTCGTTCCGGCCTGGATAGATCAGCCGGCTGATCTTTTTGTGCCCGTCGAGCGCGGTTGAAACCGCCCCGGCCGTTTCGGTCTGCCGCTGCACCCGCACCGACAAAGTCTCCAGTCCTTTCAGCAGCACCCAGGCATTGAACGGCGACAGCGACGGCCCGGTCTGGCGTATTACCTGGTGCACGTGATCCATGATGAATTTTTCCGATGCCAGAATAACGCCGCCGAGCACGCGGCCCTGTCCGTCGATGTGCTTGGTCGCCGAATAAACCACGCAGTCAGCGCCGAGCGCGAGCGGGCTCTGGTAAAGCGGCGTGGCGAATACATTGTCCACCACCAGCTTAGCGCCGGCCGCGTGCGCGATATCGGCGACCGCGGCGATGTCATAGACTTCAAGCGTTGGATTGGTCGGCGTTTCCATGAAGAGCGCCTTGGTGTTCTTGTGCACCGCCTGTTTCCAGGCATTGAGGTTCTTGCCGTCGACTAGCGTCGAGGCGACGCCGAAGCGTGGCAGCCATTCCTCGATCACCCAGCGGCAGGAGCCGAACAGCGCCTTGGCGGCGACCACGTGATCGCCGGCGCGCACCAGCCCCATCAGCGCGGTGGTGACGGCCGCCATACCGGTCGCGGTCGAGCGCGCAGCCTCGGCGCCTTCGAGCGCGGCCATGCGCTGCTCGAACATGCTCAAGGTCGGGTTGGAATAGCGCGAATAGACGTAGCCGGGCGACTTGCCGGAGAAGCGCGCCTCGCATTCCTCGGCGCTCGGATAGATGTAACCCTGGGTGAGGAACAGCGCCTCCGAGGTCTCGCCGAACTGCGAGCGCAACGTGCCGGCATGAACCAGGCGGGTTTCCGGGCGGTAGTTTTTGACGTTCGACGCGGGCATGCGGGCCTCCGTTAGGCTTTGCGCATGGTCCTTTCCGAAAACCGATAGCCGCTTTTCGGGACCATGCGCTGGCCAATAAAAAACCGGCCGGAGAAAAATTCTCGGCCGGGCACACGCGTCCCCGGCCTTTTAGCGATTTATTTAACGTGGCTGCAAGCCGGCCGGCTCAAATGACCACGGGATAAGCTGCTTGTAACGGGCCTGGCTGCTTCCCGTCAAGGCACCCATCGGGTTAGATCGGCACTTCCAGCGTGAAGGGGCGCCGTGGCACTCACATTCGCCATCGAGGACAAGGGCATCCTGCCC
>DATISB010000059.1:0-34239 GCA_035469145.1 Pseudolabrys sp. | reverse complement strand
GGGGCGGGCGCGATCCTGGCGATGGCCTCCGACCTGCGCTACGGCACGGCGCGCAGCAAGGTGGCGTTCCTGTTCGTGCGGGTCGGCCTCGCCGGCGCCGACATGGGCGCCTGCAACATGCTGCCGCGCATCATCGGGGCGGGGCGAGCCGCCGAGCTCCTCTATTCGGGGCGCGCCATGGACGGCGCCGAGGCCGAGCGCTGGGGCTTCTTCAACCAGCTCAGCGAGCCTGATGCGCTCGTCGGGGACGCGCAGGGGATGGCGAAGACGCTCGCGGCCGGGCCGACCTTCGCGCACGCCATGACCAAGCGCTGCATCCATCAGGAATGGAGCATGGGGATCGACGATTCGATCGAGGCCGAGGCGCAGGCGCAGGCGATCTGCATGCAGACCAAGGACTACGAGAGGGCCTACGAGGCTTTCGTCGCCAAGCAGAAGCCGGTGTTCCAGGGTAACTGATAGTAATCGAAACTTAGCGAGTGAACGGGTGACCAAAAATCGTATAATCGCGAACTGACCGCTGTCGCGCCCGCCGGGTTGCGGGGCGGACAGTCCATACGCGTATCGATCAGGGTGAGGAAGCGCACGATGTTCTCGCAGCTAAAACTTGCAATCATTCTGTTCGCGCTCACGCTGGTGCTCAGATACGCCCGCTGGCGGCATCCGCATTTCGCCGCCCACCTCAAGGAGCGCAATCTGGTTGCGCAGATCAAGGCGCGTGACGAGGGCACTGGCCGCTGGATCGACATCCGCAACGGCAAGATCCGCTCAGGCGCCGGACAGCATCCCAAGCCCGATATCACGCTCTCCTTCAAGAATGCCGCGACCGGTGCGTCCTTGCTGACCCCGCCGATCAACTGGCTCGCCCAGATCAACGCGCAGAAGGATTTTACGCTCGGTGTCGACGGTCCCGAGGACCTGACCAACTGGTTCGCGCAGACCCTTATGATGATGCAGACCGCGGGCTGGAAATACGGCACGCCGATGCCCGACGGCTCGATGCGCTATTGCAACATGACAAATGGCGGCCCGGTCTTCATCACCGTCAAGGACGACAAGATCGTTCGCATGACGCCGATTGATTTCGACGACAGCGACCCGCAGCCGTGGACGATCAATGCACGCGGATTGCAGTTCACACCGCCGCGCAAGACGACGCTGGCGCCGCACGGCCAGAACGCCAAATCGATCGTCTACGCACCGAATCGTCTGCTGTACCCGATGAAGCGCGTCGACTTCGACCCCGAGGGAAAGCGCAATCCGCAGAACCGCGGCAAGTCGGAATACGTACGCATTTCCTGGGACGAGGCGATCGATTTGGTCGCCGGCGAGATCAAGCGCTGCAAGCGCGAGCACGGACCGGGCGCGATTGCGACCTCGCATGGCTCGCACCACACCTGGGGCAATATTGGCTACTACCTTTCCGCGCTTTACCGCTTCGCCAATGCGGTCGGCATGACGCGCGTTCATCACAATCCCGACTCGTGGGAAGGCTGGTACTGGGGCGCGGTGCACCACTGGGGTTACACACTGCGCGTCGGCCAGTCGGAGACCTACGGCACGGTCGAGGACTGCCTGCAGAACTGCGAAATGATCGTGTTCTGGTCCGCCGATCCTGAGAGCACGTCAGGCTCGTATGGCGCGCAGGAAGGCACCGTGCGCCGACAATGGCTGAAGAATCCGAAACTCGGGATCAAAGTCGTCCATGTCGATCCCTATTACAATGCGTCGGCGCAGTTCCTGCCCGGTAAGTGGTTCGCGCCCAAGCCGACCACGTCGCCGGCGATGGCGATGGCGATCGCCTATGTCTGGATTCAGGAAGGCCTCTACGACAAGGAATACGTGAAGACCCATACCGTCGGCTTCGACGTCTGGAAGGCGTATCTGCTGGGCGAAGAAGACGGCATTCCGAAAACACCGGAATGGCAGGAGAAAGAGACCGGCGTTCCGGCAAAAGACGTGCGCGCACTCGCCCGCGAGTGGGGCAAAAAGCGCGTCTATCTCGCACCCGGCGGCTGGGGCAACGGCCACGGTGGCGCCTGCCGCAATCAGACCGGCATCCAGTGGGCGCGCACGATGGTGTGCCTGGCGTCGATGCAGGGCTTGGGCAAGCCCGGGATCAACATGGGCAATCTGCAATGGGGCAGCCCGATCGACTTCAATTTCTATTTCCCCGGCTACGCCGACGGCGGCATGTCGGGCGATCTCGAAAACACCTCGATGCCGGTCGAGCTCTACCAACGCATGCCGCAACTGCCAACCATGAATTCAAATTCCCAACGCATCCCGCGCATTTTCATGCCGGAAGCGATCGCTGACGGAAAGGCGGAAGGCTGGCCGTGGATCGGCAAGTCGATCGAGCACCAGTTCGCCAAATTTAGCTATCCGGCGCCCGGCCATTCGCCGGTGCGTATGCTCTACAAGTACGGCGGCTCGATGATCGCCACCATGAACAACACCAACCGCCATGTGCGGATGTACCAATCGGAAAATCTCGAATTCGTGGTCAACCAGTCGATATGGTTCGAGGGTGAGGCGAAATTCGCTGACTTGATTTTGCCGGCCTGCACCAATTTCGAGCGCGTCGATATCAGCGAATGGGCGGGGCTCGGCGGCTACGGCCACCACGGCCAGCAGCAGCTCAATCACCGCGTCATCATCTTCCAGGCGCCGGCGATCAAGCCGCTCGGTGAATCGAAGACCGACTACTGGATTTTCACCGAAATATGCAAGCGGCTCGGTCTGGCCAACTACTTCAACGAGGGCGTTAACGAAATCGACTGGGTCAAGCGGCATTTCGATGCATCGGACCTGCCCAAGGTGATTTCCTGGAAGAAGTTCATGAAGCGGGGCTACTACGTCGTGCCGGCCGAGAAGGAGCACCTGCGCGCGCCAGTATCGTTCCGCTGGTTCTGGGAAAACCGCAAGAAGGACGTGCCGGAGGCGCAGCCGCTGCCGTCCGATTACAGCGAGGAGTATTTGCGCGGACTGCAGACCCAATCGGGCAAGCTCGAATTCGAATGCAACAGCTTGAAGCGGTTCGTCGACCCCGAGCGGCCGCCGATCGTCAAATACGTACCGTCATGGGAGGGGCCGCATTCGGGCGAGCTGTTCGAACAATACCCGTTGCAATTGCTCACGCCGCATTCGAAATATTCGTACCACACCCAGGGCGACGGCAAGGACTCGTTCCTCCTCAATATCGAGGATCACCGGGTCAATGTCGGCGGCTACTATTACTGGATCGTCCGCTTGAACGCGCAGGATGCGGCGGAGCGCGGCATCAGGAAGCACGATCTCGTCAAGGTCTACAACGACCGCGGCGCGGTGATCTGCGCCGCGTTGCCGACAGAGCGTTTGCCACGCGGCGTCTGCCACGGCTACGAGTCCTCGGCGGTCTACGATCCGATGGGTGAGCCCGGCAAATCGGTCGATCGCGGCGGTGTCCTCAATCTGCTCACGCCCGAGCGCACGCAGACCAAGACAACGCATTCGCTGGCCGGTTCGAACGCGCTGGTGCAGGTCGAAGTGTGGGACCGCCGCACCGAGTATATGTCGGAGACCTTCGCCAAGATGGCGAAGGACGACGAAATCCGCGGCAAGCTTAAGGCGGCGCAACTGGTGCCGGCAAAATAGCAATAACAGGAGGAGATGATCTGATGGCTTATGTATTCAAGGAGAACGAACTGCCCTCGCTGATCGACGCCAAAGCGGCGCGCGAGCGCATTTTCTTCGTCAATCAGGAGCTCGCCAATATTGATGACATGCTGGCGGGCGTCATGCACTACAAGAAGGGCGCGGCGTCGCCCTTGCACCTGCACAAGAACTGCGAGCACTTCTATTTCATCATCGACGGCAAGGCGACGGTGGAATCGGACGCCGGTATACGGCCGGTCGGGCCCGGCGACATGATCTTCATCCCGGCCGAGGAGAAGCACCGTCTGCGCGCGACCGAGCCGCTGTTCTATTTCGAGTGGCAGGCGCCCAATCGCTTCAAGACCACGATCCTCGAAGGCACGGACGCTGACCTGCGCTGGGACCGCAAGGACGGCAAAGTCTGGATTCAGACCTGAATTTATTCTGATAGCAGAGGAAAACGATTATGTCGCTCACATTCATCGAAACCAACAAACTCCCGAAAAAAGCCTCAGCCGGCCAAGGCGAGGTCACCGAGGTGCTGAACGAGGCCCTCTGCGGGGCGCGCAATGTGCACGGTTCGCTGCGCTGGCTCAAATCGGCCGAGACGTTTAAGCCGGATGCAATCAACAAGCACCAGCTCATCTACCTGATGGACGGCAAGGGCAATATCCGGCTCAACAATAAGGATTACAACGTCGAAAAGGGTGCCGGCATCTACCTCGGACCTTCCGAGACGGCGACCATCCAGGCCGCGAGCGGGGCGTCGCTGAAGCTCTTTCATCTCATCGTGCCGCAGATACCGAAGTGAAAATTGGTGCCCTAGAGCGATGCGAGAACGACGATGAATAAATGGAACATGATTATCGACGTCGCCGAGTGCACCAATTGCAACTTGTGCACGCTCGCAACCATGGACGAATACATCGGCAATGATTTTCCCGACTATTCGGCGCCGATGCCCAAGCACGGCCACAAATGGATCGATATCCTGCAGAAAGAGCGTGGCCAGTTTCCGACGATCGACATCGCCTACGTGCCGACCATGTGCAACCACTGCGACAACGCGCCCTGCGTCGCCAAAGGCGGCGGCGCGGTGAAAAAGCGCGACGACGGCATCGTGCTCATTGATTCGGTCAAGGCGAAGGGGTGCAAGGATTTGGTCGATGCCTGCCCCTATGGCCACATCTGGTGGAACGAGGAACTGCAACTGCCGCAGGCCTGGACGTTCGACGCGCATCTCATCGACCAGGGCTGGAAACAGACGCGTGGGCAGCAATCGTGTCCGACCGGCGCCATGCGCGCGGTCTGCGTCGACGATGCCGAGATGGGAAGAATCGCGCGCGAGCAGGGGCTTGAAGTCATGAAAGCGGAGCTCGGCACCAAGCCCCGCGTCTACTACAAAAATTTGTGGCGCTTCTCGAAATGTTTCATCGGTGGCTCGGTGTCGATGGAGGCGAATGGCGTCGTCGATTGCGTCGAGGGCACGGCGGTGCGCCTGCTCAAGGGCGGCGCCATGGTGGCGCAGGCCGCCACCGACAATTACGGTGACTTCAAATTCGATCGGTTGGACGAAAACTCGGGTGAATACACCGTCGAGATCTCGGCGGCCGGCCGGGGCAAAAAGACCGTCACTGCGAAACTCGGCGCCAGCATCAACCTCGGCGAAATCAGGTTATAAGCTTGCCCGACCCTTCGATCCCTCTTGTCTTTCCCCAGCTCGGCGCGCTCTACCAAACGTTTGTTCCGGTGGCGGACGCAGCTTTGCGCGTCATGGTCGGGCTGGCGCTCGTGCCACATGGGTTACGCAATACCTTCGGCTGCTTCCCCACGACCGGGCAGCCCATGCGCAGCGTCAGAATGCTCGCCGACTATATGGACGCGCAGGGCTATCGCCCGGGGATCGTGTGGGCGCCGGCGATCTCGTTCACGCAACTCATCTGCGGGCCGTTGCTGGCGCTCGGCCTGTTCACGCGTCTCGCGGCCGTACCTGTCGTTATGTTCTTGCTGGTATCCAACGTCGAGCGCTGGCGCGTCGGCAAATATTTCTGGAACCAGCTCGGCCTCGAATACACGCTGATGTGGACAATCGCGGCGTTTTATTTTCTCGTGCACGGCGGGGGAGCGTATTCGCTCGACAGCCTCATCCTCGGCCGCGAATTCTGACCGATTTTAATCACGCCATGCCGATGCAGCGGATGCGAGCCACCGTTTAGCGCGGCTGTGTGGGTGATTCCGGAGCTTTTCTCCGTCCCAGGCGCGTAAATCGTGGTCATTTCAACCCTGTCTTTACGAGCCGACAGGTCCTTTCGGAGTTAACGCGTCACTTTGAACTAGATCACGCCGAGCGAACCGCCTATTCTCAAAACGTTCTTAGTTGCGGCCGCCTCGATGCGGAATCTCCACATCCTGGAGGTTAAGCTCGGTCGCACGCACAATCCGCGCGATATCAGGGAAAAAGACCGGATGAAGGCGTTCGGATACGTATCGGCTAAAGATCTCGAGCATGCCATTGCGCTGCTCGGCGAGCACGGCGCCCGGGCCAAGATTCTGGCGGGCGGAACCGATCTGCTGGTCGAACTTAAGCACGCGACCCATGACCCGGAAGTCATCGTCGACGTTTCGCGGCTGCGCGAGCTCAAAACTATCGCCGTTGCCGATGACGGGCTGCACATCGGCGCGTTGGCCACGCATTCTGACATTATGAATTCGCCGGTTATCCGCGACATGTTCCCGGCATTGGTCGCGGCCGCCCATTCCATCGGCGCGATGCAGACGCGCAACCTCGGCACGCTCGGCGGCAATCTGGTGACTTGCGTTCCCTCGATGGATAGCGGACCGGCGCTGATCGCGCTCGACGCCTCGGTGACGGTCGCTAGTGCCGAAGGCTGGCGGCGGATGCCGTTGGCCGAATTGTTCGTCGGCCCGCGCAAGACCAGCCTCAAACCCGGCGATCTCCTCGTCGACATCATCATACCCAAAGAGAATCTCGGCAAGCCGGCCGCGTTCGAGAAATTCGGCCTGCGCAAAGGCCAGGCGCTGGCGCTGGTCAATGTCGGGGCGAGCTTTTGGGTAGGCGACAACTCCGTCTTTGTGGCGCCACGGATCGCGCTCGGCGCGGTCGCGCCCACGGTCATTCGCGCGCCCAAGGCGGAAGCCTTTCTCGACGGCTGCAAGATCAGCGCCGAGGCGATGGCCGAAGCCGGCCGTATTGCCGCCCTGGAGGCAAAGCCGATCAGCGATTTCCGCGCCAGCGCCGATTACCGGCGCGATCTCGTCGCCGTCCTGGTAAAGCGCGCGCTTGCCAACGCGCAGGCGCGCGCGACGACGAAAGAAAAGGAGCTCGTGGCGTGACCGACGTAACGATGATCGTCAACGGCCAGGTCCGCGGCGCTTCGGTGCCGCCGGAAACGACCCTGCTGCAGTTGTTGCGCGACAGTTTTAATCTCACCGGCGCCAAGCTCGGCTGCGATGTCGGCGACTGCGGCACATGCACCGTGATCGTCGACGGCCAGGCGGTCAATTCATGCCTCATGCTCGCTGGTCAGGCGGATGGCCGCCAGGTGCTCACCATCGAAGGCCTTGCCAGCAGAGACCGGCTGCACCCGATTCAGACGGCCTTCGAGAACAGCGGCGCGCTGCAATGCGGCTTCTGCGGACCCGGCGTGCTGCTGTCCGCAAAGGCCTTGCTCGACGAAAATCTCCACCCGTCAACGCAAGAGATCCGCGATGCGCTTTCGGGAAATCTCTGCCGCTGCACCGGCTACACCAAGATGATCGAGGCGGTGCAGGACGCGGCCCGCCTGCTGCGTGAAGAATCCCGCAGCCAGCTCACCCATGCGCGAACCGAGGCGACAGCACCATGAACGAACACAGCCGAGTCCTGGAGCGCGATGAGCTGGAGATCGCCGAGCTTCGTTCACCCGACGTCGATCTGCGGCTGCCGGCGGTGGTGCCGCGCGAGCCATTCCCGATCGAGCCGCTGACGGTCGATGCGCGCCAGCAGACCCGCGCGGTCGGTCAGCGCGCGACGCGGCCGGACGGTCGCCTGCACGGCCTCGGGCAGACCAAATACATCGACGATCTCAGTTTTCCCGGTATGCTTTATGCGCGCATCAAGCGCGCCGGCATCGCTTCCGCCCGCATCAAGCACATCGATACCAGCGCGGCCGAGACCATGCCCGGCGTGATGGCGGTGCTCATCGGCAAGGAGATTCCCACCAATTCTTTCGGGCCGACGTTTCAGGACCAGCCGGTGCTCGCCGATCCGATCGTCCGCCACGCCGGCGACGGCGTTGCGGCGGTGGCGGCCGTCACCGAACAGATCGCCAACGAGGCCTTGGCGAAAATCGTGGTCGAATACGAGCCGCTGCCGGCCGTCCTCGATCCGGTCGCGGCCATGCGCGAGGATTCCCCCCAGGTACACGCGCCCAACAGCAACATCTATGCGACCAAGGTGGTCCGCAAAGGCAACATCGAGAAGGGATTTGCCGAGTCCGACCGTATCTTCGAAGCCCGGTTCAGCACGCAAATGATCGAGCACGTGTCGCTCGAACCGCACGCCGCCATCGCCGACTGGGATGCCAATGGCCGCCTCACCATCTGGGCGACGATCGGGCGCATTACGCTTGCCCGCTCCGACATAGCGCGTACGCTGAAGCTGCCGATGAGCCGCATCCGCATCATTGGCACCATCGTCGGCGGCAATTTCGGCGGTAAGAACGAAATCTCGCAGGAACCGACGCTGGCGCTTTTGTCGAAGAAGACCGGCCGACCCGTGAAGGGCGTGTTCACGCGCGGCGAGGAATTCATCGCGACCACGACGCGTCACCCCATCATCATGGATTACAAGACCGGCGTCAGTAATAAGGGCCGCATCCTGGCGCGCCAGATTCGGCTGGTGCTCGACGGTGGCGCCTATTGCTCGTGGAGCGCGACCACGCTCGGCAAGGCCTGCATCCTGTCGCCCGGTCCCTACAAGATCGACAATGTGCTAGCCGAGGCCTTCGTAGTCTACACCAACAAGACCATGACCGGGGCGATGCGCGGCTTCGGCGCGCCGCAGGTGTGCTTCGCCTACGAGTCGCAAATGGACGACATAGCCAAGGCGCTCGGCATCGATCCGCTGGAAATCCGCCTGCTCAATGCCTTCGACGAAGGTTCGTCGAGCCCGACCGGACAGGTGCTGCACAGCGTGGTCATCAAGGAATCGCTGCGCAAGGCGGCCGATCGCTTCGGCTGGGAGCCGCGTTCATGAAACGGCGCGGACGCGGCATCGCCTGCATGTGGTATCCGATCGGTTTCACCGTCGACGCCAATGCAAGCGCGGCGACGGTGAAGGTCAATGAGGACGGTACCGCCACGGTGCTCACCGGCACGGTCGAAACCGGCCAAGGCTCGCTCACGGTGCTCGGCCAGATCGCGGCCGAGGCGCTCGGCATCGCCACCGACGACGTGCATGTTGTCTCCGCCGACACCGACACGACCCCAATGGATACTGGCGCCATTGCCAGCCGCACGACGTATGTCACCGGCAATGCCATCTGGCTCGCCGCCGAAGCTGCCAAAGCGATCCTGTTCGAGACAGCGGCGCCCATGCTTGGCGTCAAGACGAGCCAGCTCGAGGCCAAGGACCGCAAGATCCAGGTGAAAAACTACCCGCAACGTGCGGTCACTATCGGCGAAGTGGCGCATCGCTCGCAAGTCGTGCTCGGCCAGCCGGCGATCGGCAGCGCCTCGTGGAATCCGCCGACCGTTGCCATGGATCCGGAGACAGGGCAGGGCAAGCCATTCGCCACTTACGTCTACGCCACGCAGATCGCCGAGGTCGACGTCGACGACGAGACCGGCGAGGTCGAAATCCTGCGCATCGCCGCCGCCCATGACTGCGGCACCGCCATCAATCCCATGCTGGTAGAGGGCCAGGTCGAGGGCGGCATTTCGATGGGCGTCGGTATGGCGCTGCAGGAGGAGATGCTGTTCGACGCCAATGGGCGCCACATCAATCCCAACCTAACCAATTATATCATGCCGACCTCGCTCGACATGCCGGAGATCGCGGTCGACATTGTGCAGGGCTTCGATCCAACCGGACCGTTCGGCGCCAAAGGCGTCGGCGAACCGACCGCGGTCCCAACCTCGGCCGCGATATTGAATGCCATTCATGACGCGGTCGGCGTGCGGGTGACCTCGCTTCCCGCCACCGCGGAAAAGGTGCTGACTGCCATCAAGGCCAAACGTGCCGCCGAGCGGAAGCAAATTCCAGCCTGAACCGGCGCGGCCGGCGACGCTTATCGCTTCAGCATTTGACTGCCGAAGAGCCCGGTCGGCCTGATCAGCAGGATCAGCAGCATGATCGCGAACGGCGCCATCTGCGCCAGCGGCGCGTAGATCAAGGAGCCGATCGAAACCACTTGCCCCACCAGGAAACTCGACACGAGCGTGCCCTTGATGCTGCCCAAGCCGCCGATGATGACGACCATGAAAACAAAGGCCAGCACCTCGAGCCCCATATTCGGATCGACCATGATCAGCGGCGCATGCAGCCCGCCGGCCAGACCGGACAATCCTCCGGCGATGACAAAGGTGATGGTGAATAGCCGGTAGACGTTGATGCCGAGGCCTTCGACATGCGCGACGTCCTCGGTTCCGGCGCGGATCGCCTTGCCAATGATGGTGCGATTGAGGAACAGCCAGATGCCGACATAGACGAGGCCGGCAATGCCGATGATCACCAGGCGATAGACCGGGATTTCCGTTCCGATGATGTAAACCTGGATATCGATCGGCACCGGTACCGGGCGCGGCACCAATCCCCAGAAATACTTGATGACGCCGACACCGCCGATCAGCACGCCAAAGGACGTGATCATGGTGAAGGGCAGGTCGCGATCATAGATGCGCCGGAAAACAATTCGTTCCACTGCCAAGGCGGTGAGGCCTCCGACGATCACTCCGCCCAACACTCCGAGCCAGATGTTTCCGACCGCCAGGCTGACGGAGTAAGTGATGTATCCGCCGATCGAATAATACAGCAGCTGGTCGAGGCTGATGATGCGCATCAGGCCGAAACAAAGCGACAGCCCGATTGTCATCAGGAAAAAGATGCCTCCCAGGCTCAAGCCGAAGATAACGCCCGAGATCAACAGCTGCGTGTCGATCATCGGCTGCTCCCGCCCTGGTCGGCCGCGTTGTCGGTTACGCGCAGGAAAGTCTTTTTGATCAGCGGTTCCAGCGTGCCCCAGATGCCCTTCTCGCCGGCGAGCATAATGAACACCAGCACAAAGCCGATGACCAGCTCCCAATTGCCCAGCACCTTGCTGAGCACGTCCTTCATGCCGGTATAGACAATCGAGCCGACGATGGGTCCATACAGCGTGCCGACACCGCCGAGTATAGTCACCACCACCGGGTCGGCGGCGCGCGCCGGGCTGGTGATCTCCGGGCTGACGAAGCCGAGATAGACCGCATACATCGCCCCGGCCAGCGCAGTGGTCGTGTTGGCGATGACGAAGGCAAACAGCCGGATTTTGAAGCTGCTGTAGCCAAGAAATTTCACCTTGTCGTCGTTGAGCTTGGTCGCCAGGCACAAGGCGCCGAAGATCGAGTCGTCGAGATATTTGTAGAAGGCCCACAGGGCGAAGGCGACCAGGAAGGCGAAGATGAAGAAGTGGTCGGGCCGCGACAGGTCGAGCACGGGAGTGGAAGTGAGGCTGGTCAAGAACCACAGCCCGTTGTCGCCGTGCGTGATGTCGGCCAGAACCTTCTGCATGAGATAGAAGATGATCACCGCCAGCGCGAGATTGACCAACGCGAAGTAGTCGCCGCGCAACCGCACGAACAGCGGACCGATGGCAAAGGACACGGCGATCCCGGCGGCCACGCCGATCAGGATGCCAACATAGGGATTGTTGCCGAAGTAAAAGAGGTAAAACGCCGCGGCATAGGCGCCCACAGCCAGATAGGCCGGCTGCCCGAACGAGATGAAGCCGACGCGGCCGAGCAGGTAGTTACAGCCCATGGTGTAAATCGAAAAAATAATGATCTCGTTGGCGAACGGCAGCGGCAGAAATACCCGCACCAGCGCCAGCAGCGCGAATGCCAGCAGCAATCCCCACCACCATCTCAAAACGTTCATTGCAAGCGCCCTTATCGATCCTGTTCTAGAGATATTTCTCGCACGCCTCGGGATTGATCGACACGCGGTCCGTCAGCTCCGCCATGATGCGACCTTCCTTCAAGGCGTAGACCTTGTCGGCAATGGCACACACCAAGGGCAGGTTCTGCTCGACGATCACCAGCGCCGTTTTCTTGGCTAGCTCTTTAAAAACGTTCCGCAAGTGCATCACGATGCTGGGGGCTAATCCTTCCGTCGGTTCGTCCACCAGTAGCAGTTTAGGCTGGCCCAGGATGGCGCGGCCGACCATCAACATCTGACGCTCGCCGCCGCTCAAATAGCCCGCCTTGCGGTCCATCAGCATCTGCAACTTGGGGAAATAGTCGAAGACCGGAGCCCAGTCGTGATCCTGACTGGCGTAGCTGCCGAGCTCGAGATTTTCCCGCACCGTCAGATCGGAAAAGACCTTCTTGTCCTGGGGAATGTATTTGATTCCCATTCCGGCAACGGCGAACGCGGCCATGCCCACCAGACTGGTGCCGTTGGAGACGATCGATCCCGATGTCGGCTTGAGGAATCCGGCGATGCTCTTGAGCAGCGTGCTCTTGCCGGCGCCGTTGCGACCGACGCAGGCGACGACTTGGCTTCGCCGCACGTTCATGCTGACGTCGAACAGCGCCTTCGATTCGCCGTAGGCGACGTTCAGCCCGGCGACCGTCAGGATATCGTCATTATTGGTCATGCCACGACGGTCCTGTCCTGCTCGTCGGTCGTGGTGTCGATCTGCCAATAACTCCGGCGCACCTCCGGGTCGCGCAGACACTCCTCGACCCCGCCATCGGCAATCACCCGGCCTTCATGCATGACTGTGAGCCGATGCAGGAAACCCTGCACGTGGGAAATCTTGTGCTCAACAATCAGGATCGTCTGCCGGCCAACACGTTCGCGAAGAACATTAAGGACGCTCTGTATCTCGGATTCGGCGAGCCCGGCGAGCGGTTCATCGAGCAGCAGCACCTTGGGCTCGGCCAGGACCGCCATCGCGATCTCTAGGCGCCGCTTTTCGCCCAGGCTCAGGTTCTTCACCATTCGGTCGCGCAAATCTTGCAGGTCGAAGGTTTGTAGGATCTCGAGGATCTTCGGATCGTTGCGCTGTCCCTTGCAGGTGTTCAGCAGCAGCTGCAGCATGGACGATTTCCGGTGCGCCCGGAAAAAGGCGAGCACCAGATTGTCGATCACGCTGAGATTGTCGAAGGTGGCCGTCAACTGGAACGTCCGCATCAACCCCCGCGCCACCCGTTGCTGGGGCGTCATATGGGTGATGTCTTCGCCCTTATAGAGAATTGACCCTTGGTCGGGCGGAAAATATCCGGTCAGCAGATTGTAGAATGTTGTCTTGCCGGCGCCGTTCGACCCGATAATTCCGGCGACCTCATACTCGCGCAGCAGATAGCTGACATTGTCGACCGCAACCAGCTTGCCAAAACGTTTTGTGACGCTGTCCGCTCTGATGATCTCGGGGCGCGTATCCGTTGCCACGTCTCACCCTATTTTAATGTCGTACCCCGGCGCAAGCCAGGAAGCTTACGCCGGGGCAGAGATTGACGTCGTTTCATCAACCGAAGTCGAAGATCGCCCGGTCGAAGCGGGAATCAGTAACCAAGGTCCTTGAGCGTTGGCAAGACGGAGTCGCCGCCCAGTGAACCTTCCACGCTGAACAGATCCCACTCATTCTTTCGTTCAGCGGCGCCTTTGCCCTTCACCAGGAAGGCCGCGTATTTAAAGGCGGCGGAATGGTCCTGGCGCCAGGTGGCCGGGCCCTTGACGGTGTTGAATTGACCGCCGCCTGCCATCAGAGCCGCCGAGACCTGTTTCGCATCGAACGACTTGGCCGCCTCGAAGCCGCGGAACATCTCCATGTAGGCGACGTAGGCGATAGTCGAATATGCGTCAGGCGGCGTGTTGTACTTGGCGCGGAACAGCTCGGTGAACTCCTGCGCACTCTTGGCCGCCGCCCTATCAGCAAACGTGCTGAGGTCGTAGTAGAAGTAGTGCATGGCGTAGACGCCCTGCAGCGCTTCCGGCGGCAGTCCCTTGGCGACCACGTTGGTGATGAAGGCGTTGAAGATGGTCATCTCCTTGCCCAGGCCCATTTGGGAGACCTGCTTGAGGAGCGCCACCGAGTCGGCCGCGAACTGCGCCGCAATCAGAACATCCGGCTTTGCGGCGCGGATCTTCTGCAGGATGGTAGTGAAATCATTGGTGCCGAGTGCTGTCTCATCATAGCCGACGATCTCGGCGCCGAATTCCTTGGTGGCGGCATAGGCGCCGTCGCGCATGTCCCAGCCCCAGCTGTCGGTACGGGCCAGGAAGAAGACGCGCTTCTTGCCCAGCGTCTGGACCGCCGACTTGCCGGCCATGTAGCCGACCGTCCACGGGCTGTAGGCGGCGGCGAAGCTGGAATCGGCGAGCTTGCCTTTCTGGAACGCTTCCTTGGCCATGACGCAGATCGGGAAGTAAGGCATCGGCTCCTTGGAGACGATGGCATTAAGCGCGTAAGCAAGCGGCGCCCAGGTTTGCCCGCCGACGCCCTTGACGCCTTCGGAAACCAGATAACGATAACGGCGAACACCGACATCGAGCTTGGCTTCGTCGTCGTCGACGACGCCTTCCACCGTCACCTTGCCCCAGGGCATGTTGAGACCGCCCCGCTTGTTGACGACGTCGATTGCCAGCAGCGCGCCCTGTTTCTGAGTTTCGGCCACCGCTGCGAACGGCCCGGTGAGCGGAAGCAGGATGCCCACTTTGATCTTGTTGGGTTCGTCCGCCGCTTTAGCGACGTTGAATCCAAGCATGCTGCAGAGGACAAAAGTCGCAAGAAAAGCCCAGCGCATTTTCATTTCCAATCTCCTCCAATTGTGATTCTTGTTTCATTCACTTCGAATTCTGAGGCGGGCGATATATTTTCCGTCGTTTCGAGCCGCCGGCGATTGACGTTTCGCCGATAAGCAGCGTCACGGTTGCGCCGCCTGTTCGGCAAACCAATGCCGGCGCAAAACTGGCTGCTCAAAAAAGGCTATCCGCCAGCACATATGAGCCCTGGCTAGAACAGTCAAATTATCCATCGGGGGCTTTGACTTACATCAAGGGGACCGAAGAATTGCTCTTGATTTGCGGGCGTTTCTGGCCACCGCGCCCGTGGAAGCGGGCAATTCATTGGCTTCCTGAACCCGACGCAGGTAGGTAGCATCGGCCCGAGACCGCCACGCGGGGCGCGACGTCAAGCCGGAGGTGCACTGCCATGGCATTCCTCGCGAAGCGGGCGCGCCGCGCCGCGCTGTTCGGCGTCATCGCCGCCTTGCTGGCTCTCGCCGCGTCAGTGCACGCCGCCGATTATCCGAGCCGGCCGGTGATGCTGGTGGTAGCTTTCCCGCCCGGCGGTCCGAGCGACGTGCTCGCCCGCATTGTCGGTAAGAAGATGGAAGGATTGCTCGGCGCGCCGTTCGTGATCGAGAACCGTCCCGGCGCTGGCGGCAATCTCGCTGCCGATTTTGTCGCCCATGCGGCGGCCGACGGCTACACGCTGCTTATGGGCAACAACAGCATCCTCGCCACAAATGAGAGCTTGTACAAGCAGCTCACCTACAGTCCGCAAAAGGATTTCGTGCCCGTCACGCTGATCGGCGCGCAGGCCAATATCCTGGTGGTCAATCCAACCGTGCCGGTGCATTCGCTGAAAGAGTTGATCGCGCTTTGCAAGGCGCAGCCGGGCAAGATCAACTTCGCCTCGTCCGGTTATGGCGCCGCCGCGCATCTGGCCGGCGAATTGTTCAAGACGGAAGCGCATGTCGATATCGTGCACGTGCCCTACAAGGGTGCGGCGCCCGCGCTGCAGGACGTGGTTGCGGGCCGCGACCAGATGATGTTCGCCACCGCGGCTTCCGTGGTCGGCCACATCAAAAACAATCAGGTGCGCGCGATTGCCGTGACCACGCTCAAGCGCACGGCCGTGCTGCCCGATGTGCTGACCATGGACGAGGCCGGCCTGAAAGGTTTTGATGCCAGCACCTGGCACGGGTTGGTGGCGCCAACCGGCACGACGCCGGAGATCGTCGCGAAGCTGCATGACGCGGCGGTCAAGGCGCTGCACGATCCGGGCGTGCAGGCTTCGCTCGGCCGGCTCGGCGTCGATATCATCGGCGACACGCCCGAGCAATTCAAAGCCTATATCGCGGCGGAAATTCCGAAATGGACGGCGATCGTGAAGGCCTCCGGTGCCAAGATGGATCAGTAACAATGAATAATATTGACCGGCCGAACGGCGCGCTCGCCCGCAATGTGCGTCGTCTGGGCCATCTCGATCTTTCCGGCGCCGGGCAAGTCACCATCGCCGGGAATTACGCCTATGTCGGGCACATCCCGAACAAACAGCAGCTCGGCACCTCGATCGTCGATATCGCCGACCCGGCCAAGCCGCGCCTGGTGGTGAGCATAACGCTCGACGATCCGGCCTCGCACAGCCACAAGGTGCGCGTCGCCGGCGACCTGATGGTGGTCAATCACGAGCGCAACGCGACGCCGGCAGGGCGGCGCGCCGAGCAGATGCCGGGCGTGCGCCGTGAGCTGCGCGAGGCGCTCGGGCGCGAGCCTACGCGCGGCGAATTGGCGCAGAAGCTTAATGTGAGCGAAACAAACATTGTCGCAATCGAAGCTGCCGAGAAGCAGCCTTATCGTAACGGCGGCTTCCGCCTCTACGACGTGGCCAATCCGGCGGCGCCCAAGCTGATTCATCACCAGTTAACCGGCGGCGTTGGCGTGCATCGCTTCGACATGGATGAGCGCTATGCCTACATCTCTACCGAGATGGACGGCTTCATCGGCGCTATGCTGGTCATCTACGACCTACGCGATCCGCAACGCCCGCAGGAAGTCTCGCGCTGGTGGCTACCGGGGCAAAACATCGCTGCCGGTGAAAAACCGAATTGGTCGGGCAAGCGGCACCGGTTGCACCATGCATTGCGCTTCGGCAACGAGATGTTTGCCAGCTGCTGGCACGGCGGCTTCCGCATCGTCGACGTGGCCGACCTCACGCAGCCGAAGACCGTGGCATCCTACAATTATCATCCGCCGTTTCCCGAGCCGACGCACACGGTGATGCCGGTGCCCGGCAAGATCGGGGGAAAACGCATCGTGCTCACGATCGACGAAGAGGACCAGGCGCAGAGCCCTAATGAAGAACAAGCGCGCCGCGGACGGCCGCATGCCGGCATTTGCGTCTTTGATGTGTCTGATTATGCCGAGGTGAAGCCGCTGGCGCTGTTCGAAGTGAGCGAGCTCGACTCGCCGTTTGCCCGCACGCCGGGCGCGCGCTTTGGCGCGCACCAGTTCCACGAGCGCATGACTGGCACGCTAGTGCATGCGGTGTGGTTCGGCGGCGGCTTGCGCATTATCGACGTGGCCGATCCGATGGTGCCATGCGAGGTGGGCTATTTCATTCCGGAGCCGGTCGGTGGGCATGCCGCGCCGCAAAGCAACGACGTGATGCTCGACGCGCGCGGGCTCATCTATGTCGTGGACCGGCACGTCGGATTCGACGTGCTGGAATTCAGCGGTACCGTTTGAATTATTCGCCAACCCGATAAAACGCCGCGGCGTCGGCGCTGAACGCTTTGCGCGACTGCGCGTCGAGATAGAGCATGTGCCCGCCGCGATAAAGTTTGAGCTGTGCGCGGCCGGGCGGCCCGATCGGCGGTAAATGGTCGAGCACATAGCGCGTCATGCCGTAGGGCGTGATCATGTCGGAAAGCCCATGCGCGATCAGCAGGCGGAATGACGTGCCGAAGGCGAGCAGCGTGCGTAGATCGTCTTCCGCGCTGGCCTGCAACCGGCCGCCCTGCCAGTCCCACTGGCGGGTGGTGTCGCCCGCGAGCAGCGCATAGGTCATCTCGGTTTTGAAGCCGAGCTCGTTGCGCGCGTAAGCGGCCATGCCGCCGCCGTAAGCGCGCGTGACGCCGTCGAGGATCGGATCGGGACCGTGCGCCGAGCGCAGTTCGGGGTAGGGATCATCGACCGCGAAACTCGCGTCGTAACGGCTGACGATCTTGCTGTCGGAACCCAGGTTTTTCACGAAAGCGTCGGCGACGAAGCCACGCACCTGCGTCACCACGTCCACCGGCAGGCCGGTCATTTGCGCCACGCGCTCATAGAATGACTTGCCCGCGGCGCCCTGCGGCGGCGCGCCGGCCATGGTCACCAGATAGTCGGTCATGGCGAATTTTTCCGCCTCGGCCAGCGCTGCGCGGCTGAAAGCTTGTCTGCGCTCGAGCTCGGCGGCCGCCAGCGACGGCAATTGCAACGCCGCGCGCAGCGCGGACTCGTTGTCGCCGAAGGTGAGCCAGCCCTCCAGCATTGGCGACAGCATGACGATGCCGGAGACCACGATGCCCTGATCGCGCTGCAGCGCGCGCGCCACCTTGGCGGCGCGGAAGCCGCCATAGCTTTCGCCGAACAGATATTTCGGCGACCCCGTGCGGTCGTTCTTGGCGACGTAGAGCGCGATCGCTTTGGCAAATGAATCTGCGTCGCTGCGGATGCTCCAGAAATTCTTGGCATCGTCCGGCTTGACCGCGCGGCTCCAGCCGGTGCCGATCGGATCGATCAGCACTAGGTCGCTGAACGCCAGCCAGGTGTCGGGATTGTCGCGCAAGCTCGCGGTCGCCGCGTCGCGGCCGTCCGGGCCGAGATCGAGGATACGCGGGCCGACCAGGCCGAGATGCAGGAAGGCGGATGCCGCGCCCGGCCCGCCGTTGAACACGAAGGTCAGCGGCCGGTTCGCCGCGCCCTTGTTGGCTGAATCCTTGGCCACGTAGGCGGTGTAGAACACCGCCGCACTTTGCTCGCCGGACTGTTCGTAAAACGCCAGCGTGCCGGCGGTCGCCGTATAGGCGAGCTTGCCGCGCGGCGTGTCGATTGCATGTTCGGTGATGGCATCGGCCGGCAACAGGCGCAGCACGCCTTTGCCGGCCTCGTGTTGCTCGGCGCGCTCCGGTTTTTCCTGCGCGGCGGCGGAGCCCAGTGCGCCGGCGAGGATGATCGCCAGCGAGAGACGCATTACGGAAGTTGACTTCATGGCACGCCGCGCTCCAGAACGGTCGTTATGCGTGCCCCCCTGCGCATGATCCCGAAAAGTTGGAACCGGTTTTCAGACAAGATCATGCGCCACTAAAATGTCCCGGCCAGCCCCAGCCGGGATATTCTTGAACGCTAGCGCCGGCGGAAGTTCGGCCGGCGTTGCTGTGGGCCCGGGGTCGGCGCGTCGCCCTTGTGGCGGAAGCTGATGCGTCCGCGCTGCAGGTCATAGGGCGACATTTCGACAATCACGCGGTCGCCGACGCCGGTGCGGATACGAAACTTGCGCATCTTCCCGGCGGTATAGGCCAACACCTCATGTTCATTGTCGAGTTTCACCCGGAAATTGCCGTCCGGCAAAACCTCGGTCACGGTGCCGTCGAACTCTAGCAGTTCTTCCTTCGCCATCCAGTTGCCCCCGGCTTCAACTTTGCGTCCGATGGCCGGCGTTGCGGCGCGGCTCGTTCGGGCGCTGGAGGAATGTAACATTTCCGATGCCGTTTGGCTCCCCCGACGTGGCTTCCGTCCGGGGGGCGGCCTGCTGACCATTCTGACTCGGGTAGCGGCCTTGGTGGCCGTTGCCTGGAGCTTGCGAGCGGTGGCCGTTATTGCCCTGGTGACGGCCATTCACGCCGCCGCCATTTCCGCCACCGTGTCCGCGCTGCTGGCGGCCGCTACGATACGGTCTTCCGCCATTGCGGTTTCCGGCATTTTGCTGTGCCGGCCGATGGGCGGGGCGCTGGCCGGTGCGACGGTCGGTGGCCGGGATCGCCATCCGGATCAGACGTTCGATGTCGCGCAGGAACGGCGCTTCCTCGTAATCGCAGAACGAGATCGCTATGCCTTCGGCGCCGGCGCGCGCGGTGCGGCCGATGCGGTGGACATAAGATTCCGGAATGTTCGGCAGATCGTAATTGACCACGTGGCTGACGCCGTCCACGTCGATACCGCGGGCGGCGATGTCGGTGGCGATCAAGATGCGCAAGGACCCGGTACGGAAGTTGGCGAGCACGCGCTCGCGCTGGTTCTGCGACTTGTTGCCGTGGATCGCCTCGGCGGCGTGTCCGGCGTTTTGCAAGCCGCGCACCACCTTGTCGGCGCCGTGCTTGGTGCGTGTGAACACCAGCACGCGCTCGACCGGTTCGCTCTTGAGCAGTTCGGCCAGCAGCGCCGGCTTCGATGCCTTTTCGGTGAGGATGACGCGTTGCTGGACCTTCTCGACGGTCGAGGCCTGCGGCGTCACCGCCACACGGGCGGGATCGCGCAGCATCTGGTCGGCGAGTTTGGTGATTTCCTGCGGCATGGTGGCGGAGAAGAACAGCGTCTGCCGTTCCTTGCGCAGCATGGCGACGATCCGCTTGATGTCGTGGATGAAGCCCATGTCGAGCATGCGGTCGGCTTCGTCCAGCACGAGCACCTCGACCTGGTCGAGGCGCAGCGCGCGCTGGTTCACCAGATCGATCAGGCGGCCAGGCGTGGCCACCAGCACTTCGACGCCGTGCGCTAGCGAGCGGATCTGCTTGTTGATCGGCACGCCGCCGATCGCGAGCGCGATCGCCAGCGGGCGGATGTGCCGCCCATAGGCGCGGAAGCTGTCGGAGATCTGGCCGGACAATTCGCGCGTGGGCGATAGCACCAGCACGCGGCAGGCCTTTTTATCGGGCCGCAGGCGCTTGGTGTGCAGGTGATTGATGATCGGCAGCGCGAAGGCCGCGGTCTTGCCGGTTCCGGTCTGCGCGATGCCGATGACATCGCGGCCTTGCATGGCGAGGGGAATGGTCTGGGCTTGGATCGGAGTGGGAGTGACGTATTTTTCATCCACGAGAGCGCGGGTGATCGGCTCTACGAGGCCGAAATCGTTAAATGAAGTCAAAGAGTCTCTTTCTTATATGGCGAAGCGGCCGGCTCGCTGATGCGGGCGGTGGAATCGCGGGGTTTAAAGACATCCCGCGTGGCCAGGGTTGTCGTTAGTTTGAGAAACGGAGGAGGCGGGGCGAAATTCGTTTTAATGAGTTTCGTGCACGCAGCCCGCAAACCCGAGATCGGGTTATTCTTCCGTGCCGCTCATATGACAGGCGGCGATGGTCTTTTCAAGGCAGGGATATCGCTTATTAAGCCAAATGATGAATAAACTGGTCGAAACAGCACATTCGGCCTGATGGACAAGGCGCTTTAGATCGGGGAATGTCGGGCCCCAAATTGCATTTAGAGGCCGTAACAGGCCATCCGGAGCCGTCGCAATGCCGTTCCCCAGGGCCTCTCAAGCCCTTTCCCGCTTCACCGTACTCGACCTCACGCGCGTGCGTTCCGGGCCGACCTGCGTGCGCGAGCTCGCCGATTGGGGCGCCAACGTCATCAAGATCGAAACGCCGAAACGCCTGGAGAAAGGCGAGGGACCGGGCGGCCCGCGCCAGGGGCCGGATTTCCAGAACCTGCATCGCAACAAGCGAAGCATGACCCTCGACCTCAAGTCGCCGCAGGGCCATGCCGCTTTGATGCGTATGGTCGCGAAGGCTGACGTGGTGGTGGAGAATTTCCGTCCCAACGTGAAGCATCGGCTCGGCATCGACTACGACGAACTGCGCAAGGTCAACAAACGCATCGTTCTCGCCAGCATCTCCGGCTTCGGTCAGGACGGCCCCTATCGCGATCGGCCCGGTGTCGACCAGATCGCGCAGGGCATGGGCGGACTGATGTCGATCACCGGCCTGCCCGGCCAAGGCCCGGTGCGCGTCGGCATTCCAGTCGCCGATCTCTGCGCCGGCCTGTTCTGCGCGCTCGGCATTTTGACAGCGCTGCATGAGCGGGAGGTGTCTGGCGAAGGGCAATGGATCACCACCTCGCTACTGCAGGCGCAGATCTTCATGCTCGATTTCCAAGCGGCGCGCTGGTTGCAGGCGCAGGAGGTGGCCAAGCAGGCCGGCAACAATCATCCGACCTCGATCCCGACCGGCGTGTTCAAGACCAAGGACGGCTACATCAACATCGCCACGGCCGGCCACGTCATGTGGGACCGCTTGTGCCACGCCCTCGGCGCGCCCGAGATGATCGAAAATTCCGACTTCAAGACCGGCGCGCTGCGCTCGAAAAACCGCGATGCCTGCAATGCCGCGATCGAAGCCAGGACGGTCGGCAAGACCAGCAAGGAATGGATCGATATCTTCAACGACGCCGGCGTCCCCTGCGGGCCGATCAATTCGGTCGACCAGGTGTTTGCCGACGAACAGGTTAAGCACTTAGGGATCGCGCAAAACGGCACCAGGCCCGACGGCAAGCAGCAGACCTTCATCGCCCAGCCGTTCACGCTGTCACGCACGCCGAGCAAGATCGCCGCCACCCCGCCCGAGCTCGGCCAGCACACCGATGAGGTGCTCAAGGAATTCGGTTTCGCCGACGGCGAGATTGCCGAACTACATAAGGCGCAAGCGGTGTAATGACGGCGATAGTGAGAGAAGGAAAACTGAAATGACGCAGACCGACAAAATGCTGTCTCGCAAGGAAGGCGGCGTTGGCACGCTGATCTTCAACAATCCCGAGCGGCATAATGCGGTGTCGCTGGATATGTGGGAGGCCGCGCAGGGCATCCTCGCCGACTTCGCCGCCGACAAGGCGGTGCGCGTGGTGGTGGTGACTGGCGCCGGCGGCAAAGCCTTCGTGTCGGGCGCCGATATTTCCAAGTTCGAAAGCGAGCGCTCCAGCAAGGAGGCGATCGAGCGCTACAATGTCGCGGTTGATAAGGCCAACACCGCGGTCTATGAATTCCCCAAGCCGACCATCGCCATGATCCGCGGCTATTGCATCGGCGGCGGCGTCGGGCTGGCGCTAGCTTGCGACCTGCGCATTTGCTCGGGCAATTCGAAATTCGGCGTGCCGGCCGCCAAGCTCGGCCTCGGCTACGGCTTCAAAGGCATCAAGAAGCTGGTCGACGTGGTCGGACCCTCGTTCGCCAAGGAAATCTTCTTCACAGCACGCCAGTTCACCGCCACTGAGGCCTTGCAGATGGGCCTGGTCAACCGCGTGCTGCCGGAGGCGGAACTGGAGAAATACGTCAAGGACTATGCCGACACCATCAACGGCAACGCGCCGCTGACGGTGAATTCGGTTAAATACATCGTCGGCGAGGCGGTGAAGGACGAAAGCGCGCGCAATCTGAAACGCTGCGCCGATCTGGTGGCGCAATGCTTCGCCAGCAACGATTATACGGAAGGCCGCACGGCGTTCATGGAGAAGCGCAGACCGGCGTTCACCGGCTCATAAAAATCTCCCCACGAAGGGAGAGATAAAAGACAAAGGGGAGGATTTGCGTGGCGTCGGTTGAGTTGCGGGGCCTGAGCAAGCGATATGGCACTGTCGCGGTGGTCGACGACATATCGCTCGCCATCGAGCACGGGCACTTGGTCTGCCTGCTCGGCCCGTCGGGCTGCGGCAAGACCACCACACTGCGGCTGATAGCCGGCTTCGTCGAGCCGAGCGCGGGCGAGATCCGCGTCGGCGACAAATTGATCTCCTCGCCCGCGCATTCGCTGCCGCCCGAGCAGCGTAACATGTCGATGATCTTCCAAAGCTACGCGCTGTGGCCGCACATGACCGTGGCCGAGAACATCGTCTACGGGCTCAAACTGCGCAAACTGGGCCGCGATATCATCGCCAAGAAGCTCGATGCCATTCTTGCCACCACCAAGCTTGCCCCGCTGGCCGAACGCTATCCGGGCGAATTGTCCGGCGGCCAACAGCAGCGCGTGGCGCTCGCACGTGCGCTGATCGTGGAACCGGAGACGCTGCTGCTCGACGAGCCGCTGTCCAATCTCGACGCCAATCTGCGCGAGGAAATGCGCTTCGAGGTGCGCCGGCTGCACGACGCCTATCGCTACACCACCGTCTACGTCACCCATGACCAGTCGGAGGCGATGACCACCGCCGACCTCATCTGCGTCATGAACCACGGCAAGATCGAGCAGATGGGCAGCCCCGAGGACGTCTATGACCGGCCGCGCTCGGAATTCGTCGCGCGTTTCATCGGCTCCAGCAACGTGGTCAAGGGCAAGGCCCGCGACGAAGCCCGCATCGGCCTGGCCGGCGCCGCGCTGCGCTGCGTCGGAGCCAAGCTCAAGGCCGGCGTCGACGCCGCGGTGTCGATCCGCCCGCACGACATCAGGATTTCCGCCACACAGCCGCAACAGGCGGAAAACACCGTGCCGGCGACGGTAACGCGGCAGGTCTTTCTCGGTGGCAGCCGGGACTATATGGTTGAGCTCAAGGACGGCACGCCGTTGCGGGTCGTCACCGCCGCGGGCGAGAGCATTGCCCCGGGCAGCGCGGTCTGGCTGGTTCTGCCGCCCGAAAAGTGCCGGGCGCTGATGGGATAACATTTAAGAATTTCGCGGGGGCAAAACAACAAAATCAAGTTCAGGGAGGATACGCCGATGAAACGCACAAAGTTTTCACGCCGAGACTTGCTGATCGGTTCGGGCGCGCTCGCGGCCGGTGCTTCGTTCTCGACCCGGGTGTTGTCGGCCGCGCCGCCGGCGAGCGCCATCACGCCGGCGCTGATCGAGGCGGCCAAGAAGGAAGGCAAGGTGGTCTGGTACACCTCGGTCGATTTGAAGCTTTCCGAACAGATCGGCAAGGCGTTCGAGGCCAAGTATCCCGGCGTGTCCTGCAAGGTGGAGCGCACCGGCGCCGAGCGCCTGCTGCAACGCATCGGTCAGGAATATAGCGCCAACGTGCATGCCGTGGACGTGGTCAACTCGTCGGACGCCTCGCACCTCGTCTATTGGAAAGACAAGGATATGCTGGCGGCTTACGTCCCGGAAGACGTGGCGAAGTTCTATCCCCCCGAGCACAAGGATGTTGACGGCACCTTCGCCAGCTTCCGCATCTTTCTCTGCATCATCGCCTACAATACCAACCTGGTGAAAAAGGAAGAGGCGCCCAAGAGCTTCGCCGACCTGCTCGACCCGAAATGGAAGGGCAAGATCGTCAAGGCGCATCCCGGCTATAGCGGCACGATCATGACCGCGACCTACCAGACCGCGCGCGACCTCGGCTGGGGCTATTTCGAAAAGCTCGCGCAGCAGAACATCCTGCAAGTGCAGTCGGCCGCCGATCCACCGAAGAAGATCGCGCTCGGCGAGCGCGCTATCCAGGCCGACGGCGTCGAATATCTGATCTTCGCGGAAAAGGAAGCCGGCCAGCCGGTCGAGCCGGTCTATGCCACCGAAGGCACGCCGCTGATCGTCGGACCGAACGGGCTGTTCAAGGCGGCGCCGAATCCGAATGCGGCGCGGCTATTCCAGAGTTTCTCTTTCTCGCCCGAGTGCCAGCAGCTCTGCATCAATATCGGGGGCTTACGTTCAGCTCATCCGCAGGCCAAGGAAAAGGCCGGCCGCACGCCGCTTAGCCAGATCAAACTGATGAAGGACGATGCGGCCGCAGTGTTGAAGCAGGGTGAAGAGATCAAGGCGCATTACGTCAAGCTGTTCCATGTTTGACAATTTCATTCCCTCTCCCCGCATGCGGGGAGAGGGAAACTGTCGTGCTTCGGTGCTCTTATGACAACGCTCGCATCCACCGCTCCGGTCGAAAGGCGGCGGTACGGCTTCGACATGTCGAAGCCGGTGCTGCTGGCGTTCGCGCTGATCCTTTGCGGTCTGATCGTGATGCCGCTGTCATGGCTGGTGTACTACGCCTTCACCGACAAGAACGGCGCCTTCACCCTCGACAATTTCGATCGGCTGGTGTCGGACGCCGCCTATCTCGATCCGCTGCTCACGACGTTCGCACTCGCGACCTTGTCCGCGCTGATCTGTTGCGTGGTGGCCGCGCCGATGGGCTGGCTGGTTGCGCGCACCGACATGCCGCTGCGCCGCACCGTGCGCATCCTCGTGACGGCGTCGTTCGTTACCCCGCCGTTCCTCGGCGCCATCGCCTGGGAGCTGCTGGCCGCGCCCAACAGCGGGTTGCTCAACCAGCTGTTTCGCGAAATCACCGGCGCCGCGGCAGATGCGCATCTGCTCAATATCTACAGCTTCTCGGGGCTGGTGTTCGTTATCAGCTGCTACACCTTCCCCTATGTCTTCGTGCTGGTCGCAAATGCGCTCGACCGCACGCCCGGCGATCTCGAGGACGCCTCCGCCATTCTCGGCGGCAAGACCTGGGACACCGCGCGCCGCATCACCATTCCGTTGGCATTGCCGGCAGTGCTCGCCGGCGCGCTGGTGGCGTTCCTGCAGGCGATGACGCTGTTCGGCTCGCCGGCGATTCTGGCGATGCCGGCCGGCTTCCACACCATGACCACCAAAATCTGGAGCCTGTTCCAGTTCCCGCCCAAGCCGGAGCTCGCCGCCGCCGCCTCGCTGCCGCTCTTGGTGCTCACCGTCATCCTGCTGCGCGCCGAGCACATGGTGCTGGGACGGCGCGGCTATTCGGTGGTCGGCGGCAAGAACAGCGAGCCGCGCATCGTGCGGCTCGGCGGCTGGCGCTGGGTGATGCTGGCGGCCGCCATGCTTGTGCTGATGTGCCCGGTTTTCCTGCCGTATTTCGCGCTGCTCAACGCCTCGTTCTCCAAGGTCGCCTCGCACCTGGTCTCGATCGGCAATTTCACGCTGCAGAACGTGCGCTTCGTTTTCTTCGAATTGTCGGCGACGTCGCTCGCGCTGCGCAACACCTTCATTCTCGGCATCCTGGCCGCGACCTGCGGTACGATCCTCGCTTTGGTGATCTCTTACGTCACCACGCGCCAGGCGGTCACCGGCTACCGCGTGCTCGGGTTCCTCGCCACGGCGCCTGTCGCTATTCCCGGCATCGTGCTCGGCGTCGGCCTGTTCTTCACCTACACGCGGCCGCCTTTCGTGCTCTACGGCACCTTGTGGATCCTACTGATCGCCTTCGTGACGCTGGCCATGCCGGCGGCCTACCAGCAGCTGCAATCGGCGTTCCGCTCGGTGCATCCCGAACTGGAAGATGCCAGCCGCATCCTTGGCGCCACGCGCCTGCGCGCGCTCTGGCAGATCACCGCGCCGCTGTTGCGCACCAGCGTGATCGCGACCTGGTGCTTCATCTTCGTCGGCGTCATCCGTGAATTGTCGGCGGCGATCATGCTGTTCACCTCGGAGACCAAGGTGCTGTCAGTTCTGATCTACGATCTCAACGAGAGCGGCGATCTCGCCGCGATTTCGGTGCTCGGCCTGCTGATGCTGGTGATCACCTTCAGCATCGTGGCGTTGGCCAACAGCCTGCGCGGCGGCAACGCGCGCCGCAACGTCGCGGTTGGATAAGCTCGTGAGTGGCAACCTTCCCAAAATATCGGTTGCTGAAGAATTGGCTGCACGTATTGCCGCGGTCGATGCCAAAAAACTGTCGGCCGCCGTGCGCCGCAAATGCGAGGATCTGCTGGTGGATGTCGCCGGCCTCTGCGTCACCGCGCGCCACGAGGACTACATCAAAGCCGCACTCGCCGGCCTCGACGACGACGGTTCATGCACGGCGATAGGCCACACCCGCACCTTGAGCGCCGCTGGCGCAGCCTTCGTCAACGGCACCGCCGCGCATGGCGAGGATTTCGACGACACCTTCGAGGGTGGCCCGGTGCATGCCGGCGCGGTGGTGGTACCGGCGGTGCTAGCGGCCTGCGAGCGTCACAGACCGGACGGCGCCGCGGCGCTCTTAGGCATCGCGGTCGGCACCGAGGCAATGTGCCGGCTCTCCACCGTGGCGCCGAAGGCGGTGCACAAGGCCGGCTTCCACCCGACCGCCATTTTCGGCGTGATGGGCGCGGCCGCCGGCGTCGGCGCTGCGCTCGGGTTGAACGCCAAACAGCTCGTCGATGCGCTCGGCATTGCCGGCAGCTTTGCCTCCGGCATCATCGAATATCTCGCCGAGGGCGCCTGGACCAAGCGCCTGCATCCCGGCTGGGCGGCGCAGTCGGGTCTGCGCGCGGCGCTGCTGGCGCGCGCCGGTTTCTTCGGCCCGCGCACGGTGTTCGAGGGTGTGCACGGACTGTTTCACGGCTTCGCCCACACGAGGCAAGGCGACTACGGCGCGCTCGCCGATTTCGGCGCGCGCTGGGTGGCCGAGACGCTCGCCTTCAAGCCCTATCCATGCGGCACCATGGCGCATCCTTACATCGACTGCGCGCGGCGGCTGGCAGCGCGCGGCATCAAACCGGGCGACGTCAAGGAAATGATCTGCGAGGTGGCGGAAGGCACCGTGCACCGGCTGTGGGAGCCTATGCTGGCCAAGCAGCGCCCGCCCAACGGCTACGCCGCGAAATTCGCCACGCCCTTTATCCTCGCCACCGGCTTCGTGCGCGGTGGCGTCGGGCTCGATGCCTTCACCGACCAGGCGGTGCACGATGAGGCCGTGCTCGCGCTCGCCGCCAAGGTGCGCTACGTGATCGATCCGGATAACCCTTACCCGAACGGTTTCACCGGCCACATCCGCGCCGTGCTCCATGACGGCCGCGTGGTCGAGGAACGCCAGCCGCATTTCCGCGGCGGCGTAAATGAGCCGCTCACGCGCGGCGACATCGCGGAGAAATTCGCGCTCAACGCGCGCCACGGCGGCTGGGACGACAAGCGCAGCGGCGCCGCGCTCAAACTGCTGGCGAAGCTGTATGATGGTAAGATCGATCTTGCGCCACTGCGGGGGTAACTGACTCATGAGCGATAACAAGGAACTCGCCGGCAAGGTCGCCATCGTCACCGGCGCAGGACGCAATATCGGCCGCGCCATCGCGCACCAGTTGGCCGCTGCCGGCGCGTCGGTGGTGGTCAACGTGCGCTCCAACCAGGCGGAAGCCGACGCCGTCGTGCGCGAGATCGAGAAAGCCGGCGGCAAGGCGATGGCCGCGCTCGCCGATGTCGGCGACGCCGTCGCAGTGGAGTCGATGGCGCAGGCCGCGCTGAAGCGCTTCGGCCGTATCGATATCCTGGTCAACAACGCCGCGCTGCGGCGCGAGAAGCCGATCGGCGAGATGAGCTATGCCGACTGGCGCGAGGTGATGAATGCCACGCTCGACTCTGCGTTCCACGGCGTGCACGCCTGCCTGCCGGCGATGAAGAAAGCCGGCGGCGGAACCATCATCAACATCGGCGGCATGAGCGCGCATATCGGATCGAAAGGCCGCGCCCATGTGATGACGGCGAAAGCCGCGCTGGTGGGCTTCTCTCGCGCGCTCGCGCACGATCTGGCGGCCGACCGTATCACCGCCAATTGCGTGGTGCCCGGCGCGATCGACACCGCGCGACCGGGCTCTTCGCCCAGCCCGGCCCATCATCTCACCCACGGCACTATCACCGGCGAGCGCGGCAAGCCCGACGATGTTGCCGCCATGGTGCGCTTTCTCGCCGGTCCCGGCGGCCGTTACATCACCGGGCAGACCATCCACGTCAGCGGCGGCGCATTTCTCGGCTGAGGACGGCAGGGTGGCCGCTCGCGCCCGAAAGTGCTAATCCATCGCTCAAGATTGTTCCGGATAGCAACGAGGTTCCTATGTATTCCGAGCTCGCGCTTTACATCGATGGCAAATGGCTCACCGGCGAAGGCCGCAAGGGCGAGGATGTGATCAACCCGGCCACCGGCAAGGCGCTGGCGCATCTGCCGCATGCCTCAAGCGCCGATCTCGACGCCGCGCTCGCCGCCGCCGAGAAGGGCTTCGCGCTGTGGAAGGCGACCTCGGCCTATGACCGCGCAAAGATCATGCGCAAAGCCGCCGATCTGGTGCGCGAGCGCTACGACCATATTTCCAAAGTGCAAACGCAGGAACAGGGCAAGGCTTACCCTGAGTCGCGCGCCGAGGTGCTCACCTCAGCCGACATCATCGACTGGTACGCCGAGGAAGGCCGCCGCTCGTATGGGCGCGTGGTGCCGGGCCGCCATAAGGGCGTGCGCCAGATCGTGCTGCAGGAGCCGGTCGGCGTGGTCGCGGCGTTCACGCCATGGAATTTCCCGACGCTGACGCCGGTCAGAAAGATCGCCGGCGCGCTCGCCGCCGGCTGCTCGCTCATCATCAAGGCCTCGGAGGAAACCCCGGGCGGCTGCGTCGAGCTGGTGAAATGCTTCGCCGACGCCGGGCTGCCGGCGGGCGTGCTCAACCTGGTGTTCGGCGTGCCGGCCAATGTTTCGGAGCATCTGATCCCGTCGAAGATCGTCAAGAAGATTTCCTTCACCGGCTCGATTCCGGTCGGCAAGCATCTCGCCGGGCTCGCCGCCAAGGGCATGAAGCGCGCCACCATGGAACTCGGCGGCCACTCTCCCGTCGTGGTGTTTGCCGACGCCGATCCGGAAAAGGCCGCCGACACCATCGCCGCCTTCAAGTACCGCAACGCCGGGCAGGTGTGCATTTCGCCGACGCGCTTTTATGTGCAGGAGGCGTCCTATTCGAAATTCGTCGCCCGCTTCACCGAATACGCCAAAGGCCTCAAGATGGGCGACGGGCTGGAGAAAGGCATCACATTGGGTCCGCTCGCCAATCCGCGCCGGCTCGACGCCATGGAAAATTTCGTCAACGACGCCAAGGCGCGCGGCGGCAAGATCGTCACCGGCGGTTCGCGCCACGGCAATCAGGGTTATTTCTTCCAGCCGACGGTGATCACCGACGTGCCGGATGATTCGAAGATCATGACCGAGGAGCCGTTCGGTCCGGTCGCCCCCATCGTGCCGTTCAAGACTTTCGACGAGGTAGTCGAGCGCGCCAATTCGCTTCCCTTCGGGCTGGCGGCCTACGCCTTCACGTCATCGGGCGCCACCGCCACCGCCATCGGCGATGCCATCCAGTCCGGCATGGTCGGCGTCAATAGCATCGCCATCTCGACGCCGGAGACGCCGTTCGGCGGTGTAAAGGAGTCGGGTTATGGCTCGGAAGGCGGCATCGAGGGCCTGCAGGCCTATATGAACACCAAGTTTATCTCGCAGGCTTAAGCGCTGTCGATCTTCATTTTGATTTTCCTGTCGGATTATCGACCAGCGCCCTATGCAACTCAGATGCCGCTTGTGCGAGTTGATCGCGATGCATGAAATCGTCTTTTGGAATCTTGCCGACTGTCGCAGCTAGCTCGCGCACTATGTCGGCGAATAGACCGAAGTTGATGTGCATGTGAATCGATTTGCGGACGTCATCGGCGCCCGGCTTTTCAAGAACCAACGCGATGCCGGTAGGATCGAGATGCGCCTCGAATCGCGATGAGCGTTCAAATGTGCCGACATAGAGTTTGTCCGGGTATTCGAGCGCGATCTCCGCCTTATCGGGGATTGGTTTCGTCATTGGACGCCTTTCTTTGACTATCCAATGGTAACATTCTTACAGAGAAACGATAGCCGCTTAGGGGGAGGTAAAGAAAGGAAGCGCGCATCACGCGCCGACGTTAGTGGCGTTAGGATAGAACAACTGCTCGCCGTTGATCTTGTAGTTCGCGATGTCCTTCTGGCCTTCCGGCGAGATCAGATAATCGATGAATTGCTGGCCGAGCTCTTTTTTCACGTTCGGGTGCTTGGCCGGGTTCACCAGCATCACGCCATACTGGTTGAACATGCGCTTGTCGCCTTCGACCAGGATTTGCAAGTCGCCCTTATTCTTGAAATGGATCCAGGTGCCGCGGTCGGACAGCACGTAACCATTGCCGGCGCCGGCGGTATTGAGTGCGGCGCCCATGCCCTGGCCGATCGACTTGTACCAGGCGCCCTTATCCTTCTCGATGTCGATGCCGGACGCTTTCCAGAGCGCCAACTCGGCGACATGCGTGCCGGAGCGGTCTCCACGCGAGATGAACGCCGCCTGCTTGGCCATGATCGTCTTCAGCGCCTGCCCGATGTCCTTCATGCCCTTGATGCTGGCCGGATCGCTTTCCGGCCCGATCAGCACGAAGTCGTTGTACATCACTGGAAAACGCTTCACGCCCTGACCTTCGGCGAGGAATTTCTCTTCCGCCGATTTGGCGTGCACGAACACCACGTCGGCATCGCCGCGCCGACCGGTATCGAGCGCCTGGCCGGTACCCTGCGATACGACTTTGACGGTCACGCCGGTCTTCTGCTTGTAGAGCGGCAGCAGGTATTCGAACAGGCCGGAATCCTGCGTCGAGGTGGTCGAGGCGACCACGATCGATATGTCCTGCGCGAGCGTAGACGTAGCCAGGATGACGGCGCCGAATGCGGCGGCGATGAGCGTGCGATGATTCAACATGAGATCCTCCACTTTTTTATCTTTGCGTTAGACCAGCAATTCACCGGCTATGAATTTCCGCGCCTCTTGCGTGCGCGGATTTTCGAAAAATTCGGACGCCGAGCCGCTCTCGATCAACCGGCCGCGATGCAGCAGCACGATCTCGCCGGCAAGCCGTTTCGCTTCGCCGAGATCGTGCGTTGCCATCACCACCTTGACGCCGCGCGCGCTGACGATGCGCACGATGTCTTCGATCGCCTTGGTGGCGGCAGGATCGAGGCTGGCGGTTGGCTCGTCTAGAAACAGCAACGTCGGATCGCGCGCTAGCGCGCGCGCTAGTGCCAGCCGCTGCTGCTCGCCGCCGGACAGCCGCCGCGCCGGCCGGCGTTCGAGATCGGTGAGTCCGACGTCGGCAAGCAGTTCGGCGGCGCGTCTGGCGCGCTGGCCACGCGGCAGATTTGCCGCGGCGAGTGCATAGCGGACATTGTCGCCAGTGCTACGCCGGAGCATGGCCGGGCGCTGGAAAAGGATGGCGCGGCGATCCGGCGGCGATGCCTCGCGGCCGCCCCAGGTGATGCGGCCGCGCGTGATGGGGATAAGTCCCATGGCGGCGCGCAAGAGCGTCGTCTTGCCGGAGCCATTCGGGCCGATCAGAACAGTGGGAGCAGAATTGCCCAGAAGAACAAGCGAGATATCGTCGAGTATCGTCACGTCTGCGGCGACGATCGAAACACCAGTGAACACGACGGGCAGTTCTGAGGCGGGTGCGCGCATGGTCATCCCGCGTAGCGTTCGCCGGCGCGGCGCGCGCCCCAGGCCAGCGCATTGATCAAAATCACGATTGTTATCAGCACCATGCCCAGTCCGACGGCGAGCGGCAGGTCACCTTTGGAAGTTTCCAGCGCGATCGCCGTGGTCATAGTACGGGTGAAGCCGTCGATATTGCCGCCGACGATGATGATGGCGCCGACCTCCGCCGCCGCCCGCCCGAAGCCCGCAAGTAGCGCTGTCACAAGGGAAAATCGCGCGTCCCAGACCAGCGTCATGACCCGGCCGGCGGGCCCGACATTCATCGCGGCCAACTCATCGCGGTATTCAACCCAAAGATCTTCGATGGTTTGCCGCGTCAGCGCCGTGATAATCGGAGCAACCAGAATGGTTTGAGCGATCACCATGGCCTGCGGCGTAAACAGCAGGCCCCACGCTCCGAGCGGGCCCGAGCGCGACAACGCCAGAAACACCGCCAGCCCCACCACGACCGGCGGCAAGCCCATCATCGCATTGAGCGTGACAATGGCGCCCTCGCGCCCCGGAAAGCGGGTCAGCGCGATGAACGCGCCGATCGGCACGCCGATCAGCGCCGCGAACAGCACGGCGGTCAGGCTAACGATGAGTGACAGCCGCGCGATGGCGAACAGCCCCGGATCGCCGGTAAGCACCATGTGCAGTGCGGATACGTCTCCCGTCATCGCGGTTCCCAATATCGTGCGCCTGCCGGCGCTTCAGGCCCGGCAGTCTAAATGGCAGTCATCTTGTGCGTAAATTGCTAGAATGGTCAAATGTAGAAAACAGAACATGAATATGCATAGTATAATGCGACTGCGTACTTGACGCGTCATCCTGGCTTGCAAATGGGAGCGTCGGCCGTCATGAGCTAGCGGCGCGTGGAGGGGTGGCCGAGTGGCTGAAGGCGCACGCTTGGAAAGCGTGTTTACGGGAAACCGTAACGTGGGTTCGAATCCCACTCCCTCCGCCAAATTCCGTTGTAATCGTAAGGTTATTTTACGGTTTTTTGCTACAAACCCCCGGCCTACCCCCGGTATGGCCGGGGTTTTTACGGCTAGACCGCCGCCTGCGCGCCCTGCCTGCGCCGGGAGCCGTTGCGCCTCCCTGGGGGCTGCTGTGGGCCTTTAGGGCCGGGGTATAGCCCCGGTTTTTGGGCCTAGGAGAATAATGAGCATTATAACCTTGACAAAGCAGACCCAAAGGCTAGTAGGTAGCTCGCCCTCTGGACCGGGGGTTGGCGCGCCCGTAGTTACGCAGGAGATGATTTCGGCGGGCGTTTTGGCGCTGACCGCTTGCGTTTCGGATGCTCCGAGGATTTTGCCCGACGAAGAAATTGTCGGAAGGATAGTCCGCGCCGTTCTGCAATATCAGGATGAAGCGAAAAGCTGTAAATCAGGCCGCACTCGGTGATGTA
>DATISB010000058.1:0-14689 GCA_035469145.1 Pseudolabrys sp. | reverse complement strand
CACACATTACCCCGATCCGCGCACCAAACCGGTTAACGACCGTTAAAAGCTGCGGCAAACGGGTATCATCCTTGACGTTCCGCCGGAATCGTCAGCGATGGTGATGGTGATGACCGCTATGGCCGGGGGAGCCGCGGAATCGATAGCCCGGGGCGTAGTCGTAGGATCCGCCATTGTAGCCATAGGGCGCGTAATACGGACCGTCATCGTAGCCATAGTCGTAATAGTCATCGCGATAGCGGTCGGCGGCAGCCAGCCCCGCGATGATGCCAAACATGTCGGCCACCGCGCCAAACGCAGCCGCATTGCCGTGGTGATGCCGGTGTTTGCGGACGCTACTGAAGGTGGTCGTGTCCGAGGCCGACACCAGCAGCGCGGCCGAGCGGGAGTCATGATGCGCCCAGTCGCCAGCCTTGAGCTTGTCCTCGATCAGGCGGTCGGCGGTATCGGCGTCGGGCACACGCAGCAGCGCCTCGCACCAGCCGCGTGGCGCGGGCATCGATGCGCGCTTCCGCCGCAGCGGGGCGACCGGCGCCCGCCAGAAGTGAGGCGGCCAAGGCCTTGTCCACCGGTGCATAGGGCGCGCGGAAGGACGGAATGTCGCTGGTCGCGATGGCGGACTTTGCCGGCGGCATGGATCGGCCTCCAAGCTTTCAGTCTATCCTAACAACGCGATTCGGATTGATTGGCAAAAGTAAATGTCCCGCCCCGGTAACCGGCACTATTATCCATGCCGGCATGCATGCCTTGAATTTTCCCGCTAATGGCGTGTTCTTCTCAATGTCATGGTTTCTTTGCTGAACAGAGGCCGGAATTGCGCTACGCCCCGGACGAGCCGGCGCAGGCGCGCAGGCCTGGAAGGATCAGCATGATTGGCGCCGTTAACGCCGGGCGGTCGGCATGGGCAGCATTTCTGCTCGGCGTGACCCTGGCGACCAGCGCCGCGAGCGCGGAAACCGCGATCAAATTTAGCCTCGACTTCAGTTTCGAAGGACCGTCGGCGCCGTTTCTGCTGCCGCTCGACAAGGGCTACTATAAGGCCGAAGGCCTCGACGTCAGCATCGACACGGCGGCCAACTCGCTGGAGCCGATCGACCGCGTGGCGTCCGGCGCCTATGAAATGGGCTTCGGCGACATCAATTCACTGATCAAATTCCACGACGCCAATCCGGGCACACCGATCAAGGCGGTGTTCGTGCTCTACAACCGGCCGCCGTTTGCGATCGTCGGACGCAAGAGCCGCGGCGTTAGCACGCCGAAGGATCTGGAAGGCAAGAAGCTCGGCGCGCCGGCGCTCGACGCGACCTATGCGCAGTGGCCGATCTTCGTGCAGGTCAATGGCATCGACGCCTCCAAGGTGACGATCGAAAATATCGGTTTCCCGGTGCGCAATCTGATGCTGGCCGCCGGCCAGCTCGACGCCATCACCGGTTTTTCGTTCTCAACCTACGTCAATCTCAAGGACCGGGGCGTACCGGTCAACGATATCACCGTGCTGCTGATGGCCGATTACGGCGTCCATCTCTACGGCAACGCGATCATGGTGAACCCGAAATTCGCCGCCGAGCATCCCGACGCGGTGAAGGGCTTCCTGCGAGCCTTCGTGAAGGGACTAAAGGAAACGGTGAAGTCACCTTCGACCGCGGTCGACTCGGTGCTCAGGCGCAACGACCTGGCTAGGAAAGACGTGGAAGTCGAACGGCTGAAAATTGCGATCCGCGATAACATCGTCACGCCGGAGGTGAAGGCGAACGGCTATGGCGGCATTGACAGCGCGCGCTTTGAGCGCGCCATCGACCAGATCGCGCTCACCCACAAGTTCAAGACGGGCAAACCGAATCCGGACGACATCTTCGATGCGTCCTATCTGCCGCCCGCCTCCGACCGCAAAGCCAATTAACGGAGAGCATGATCCCGTGGGAAACGGTTTTCGGAAAAGATCAAGCTCAAGCAAACAAGTCTTCCTCAGGCCGCCGTGTTTGCCTTGCGCGCCGTGGCCGACGGGTTTTCAGCCACATCGTAGAAGACCGCGGCGATATCGTCTGCCAGCTTCTCATAGATGGCGCGGGCACCGCCCTCGCGGACATAGATCCCGCTGTAGAGGTCCGGCAGTTTCGGCAACGGGTGTGCTTCCCAGACGAGCATGCCCACTTTTTCCGCACGCCGGCGGGTGATCGCCATAACGCCGAGCCCGGCGTCGATCGCGCTGCTTAGACTGGTCATGCTCGGACCGGTGAAAACGTCTTCCCAGTCAAGGCCGGCCGATTGCAATGCCTGCACCGCGAGCCGGTGATAAACGCAAAGCTCGCCATAGGATACCAGCGGCACCGGCCGATCGCGGTCGATGCGGATTGCGGCGCTGTGCACCCAGACGACCTCTTGCGCACGGCTATGGCGGGCGTCGTGTGGCGGTGCCATCGACAGTCCGATCATAAGATCGATGTCGCCGTCGCGCAGTTGACGCGCCAGCGGATCGTAGACATCAGTGCGTACGATGAAGCGCACATCCGGCTGGCGCTCGCGGAACTGCGCCAAGATGCCAGGCAGTGTCGACGCGATGTATTCACTCGGCGTCCCGACGCGGATCACCAGCTCGGGCCGCGGGCCGCTGTCACCGATATGCACGATCTGATCGTTGATCGACAGCAGGCGGCGCGCATAACTGACCACCAATTCTCCTTGCGGCGTCAGGCTGACGCCATGGATGCTGCGATCGAACAAGTCGCCACCGAGCAGAAATTGCAACCGCTTGATTTGCGCGCTCACCGCCGGCTGCGTCACCCCGAGCTTGGCCGCGGCCTTGGTGAAGCTGCGCAAGTCGACGACGGCGACAAGCGTCCGCAGCAAGTCGGTTGGAATATTGGTCATTTTCCGCCCTAGGTTTATTTAGACGCGGGATCATATGCGGACGAGCATCTATACAACTTATGGTTTAGAACAGTAGCATGTCCCGCTTTACGATCAATTTTGCGGCTGATTTTTAAGAAACCACCTTGCTTTGGATCAAAAGTCGCAGTTTTTTTGGGCCGCTGCAGGCCGCATGGCGGTGATTTCGGCCGGTGGCGCGCGCCGCGCGCTATTTGATCCGTTCAAGAATGCTCACGTAATTGGCCACTGCCGTGCCGCCCATGTTGAAGATGCCGCCGAGGCGGGCGTTCTTCACCTGCAGGTCGCCGGCGCTGCCGGTTAGCTGCATTGCAGCCAGCGCATGCATCGACACGCCGGTGGCGCCGATCGGATGGCCTTTCGCCTTCAAACCGCCAGACGGGTTCACCGGCAGCTTTCCGTTCTTTTGCGTCCAGCCTTCCTTGATGGCGCGCATGCCCTGTCCTTCGGCGGTCAGACCCATGGCCTCGTATTCGATCAACTCGGCGATAGTGAAGCAGTCGTGAGTCTCGACGAAAGACAAATCACCGAGCTTGAGCCCCGCCTGCACCAGCGCGCCATGCCAGGCATGGGCGCAGCCTTCGAACTTCAAGATATCGCGCTTCGACATCGGCAGGAAATCCTGCACGTGCTCGGCGGCGCGAAACGCCACCGCATTTTTCAGCTTGAGCGCGGTGTCGACGTCGGCGAGCACGATCGCTGCGGCGCCGTCCGACACTAGCGAGCAGTCGGTGCGTTTGAGCGGGCCGGCGACGAACGGATTTTTCTCGCTCTCGGTGCGACAGAATTCGTAGCCGAGGTCCTTGCGCATCTGCGCGTAAGGATTGCCGACGCCGTTCTTGTGGTTTTTGGCGGCAATCATCGCCAGCGCGTCGGATTGATCGCCCCATTTCTGGAAATAGAGTCCGGCGATCTTGCCGAAAATGCCGGCGAAGCCGCCGTCGATCTCGGCCTCCTCGCGTACATAGGACGCCTTCAGCAAGTTGCACCCGATCTCGGCTGCCGGTGTGGTCGTCATCTGCTCGACGCCGACGACGAGCACGATGCGCGCCGCGCGTGCCTCGATCGACTTGATTCCCTGGTGCACGGCGGCGGAGCCGGTGGCGCAGGCATTCTCCACCCGCGTCGCGCGCTTGAAACGCAGCTCGGGCGAGGCCTGCAGCACCAGCGCGGCGGTGAAATCCTGCTGCGAAAAGCCGGCGTTGAAATGACCGAGCACGATTTCGTCGACGTCGCGGGCTGTGACCTCGGCATCGGCCAGCGCCTCGCCGGCCACTCGCACGATCAGGCTTTCGACGCTTTCGCCGCTAAGCTTTCCGAAAGGGGTATGGGCCCAGCCGACGATACAGGCGGTCATTGAACCCTCCTTTGCCGAACTTTGGTCGCATTGGTCGGCGATGTACGGCTAAGTCACCACGATACCAGCCGGGGGTGGGGCGGACTTTGCCTCCCGTCCAAAGCTTAGATAGCCTAGCGCCACCGTCTATGGAACCCATTCGTTTTCTTGGGTCTTCCTTTGGCCCGAGGCCCTGAACCGGACCGTAAACATTGTCATATTGCGCTAGCCCCAGCTCCCTGATGCTTGGCCTTGCCATGACGGCAGCGCTGGCGCTTGCCGGCACGACGCAGACCCGGGCCGAAGCGCAGCTGCTGATCGAAGCCGCCACCGGCAAGGTGCTGCACGCCGAAAATGCCACCTATCCGTGGTACCCGGCCTCCGTCACTAAATTGATGACCGCCTACACCGCGCTGCGCGCCATCAAGGAAGGCCACATCGGCTTTGGCACCATGCTGACCGTATCGCGCAACGCGGCGGCGCAGCAGCCGACCAAGATGGGACTAAAGGTCGGCACCCGCCTCACCGTCGACAACGCCCTGAAGATGTTGATGGTGAAATCGGCCAACGACATGGCGGTGGCGATCGCCGAAGGTGTCGGCGGCTCGATCGAGGGCTTCGCCGACATGATGAACGCCAACGCCCGCCGGCTCGGCATGACCGAGTCGCATTTCGTCAATCCGAACGGGCTGCCGGCGGAAAACCACGTTACCTCGGCGCGCGACCTCGGTATTCTCGCCCGCGCGCTGATCCTTGAATTTCCGGAAGACGATTCCTACTGGCATATCCACGCGATCCAGTACGGCAATCGCGTGATGCGCAACTATAATTCACTGCTCGACCGCTATCCCGGCGCCGACGGCATGAAGACCGGTTTCATTTGCGCCTCCGGCTACAATGTGGTGGCGTCGGCCACGCGCAATGGCCGCCGGCTGATCGCCATCGTGCTCGGCGCCTATTCCGGCGCGGTGCGCGCGCAGAAGGCAGCGCAGCTATTTGAGCGCGGCTTCAACGGTGGCGGTCTCACCTGGCTCACGCCGTCGCTCGGCACCGTCGACGCCTTGGCGCCGATGGATGCGCAGCCGCCCAACCTGCGCGAAGAAATGTGCGGCGGCCATCGCCACAAACCGCCGGCGGAAGACAACGACGAAGAACAACAAGACGCCGGCGCCAGCGCCGCCGCCGCCAGCGGCGATAGCGGGTCGGCGAGAGCCTTCATGCTGTCCAGCCTGCGGCCGCCGAACGGCAAGTTCGTACTCGGGCCGCCGGTGGAGACCGAGGCGCCGATCAAGGTCTTCACCGGCCCGCCCGACCATCCAGATGCGGTGCAAACCGCGGAGCCGCGCTCGAAGAAGAAAAAGAAAATCGCCGCCAAGAAAGACGCCAACGCTAGGGCTGACGCCAAGGTAGACGCCAAGACAGACGTCAAACCCGCAAAAGCGCCCAAGCCCGCCAAACGTGCGGCGAAGCCGAAGGTCAGTTCGGCGAACTAATGCCCGAAGCCGGCCATAGCGTCGATCGGCGCCGGCCGCCGGAGCCCCTGCCGCTCACCGTCCTCACCGGCTTTCTCGGCGCCGGCAAGACCACGCTGCTCAACCGCCTGCTCAAGGACGAGGCGCTTAGCCAGACCGCCGTCATCATCAACGAATTCGGCGACGTCGCGCTCGATCACCTGCTGGTGGAATATATCGGCGACAACATGGTGCTGCTGCAAAGTGGCTGCCTGTGCTGCACCATGCGCGGCGATTTGGTCGACGCGCTGGAGACTTTGCTGCGCGATCTCGACAACCGGCGCTGCACGTTCCGCCGCGTGCTGCTGGAGACCACCGGCCTGGCCGATCCCGCGCCGGTGCTGCACACCGCCATGGCGCATCCCTATCTGGTGCAGCGCTACCGGCTCGATGGTGTGCTGACGGTGGTCGATTGCGTCAATGGCGAGGACACGCTCGACGCGCATGTCGAAGCGGTGAAGCAGGCCGCGGTCGCCGACCGCATCGTGTTGACGAAAACCGATCTGGCCGACGATCAGCAACGCGAGCACATGGTGGCGCGCCTGCGCGCGCTCAACCCGGCGGCGCCGATCCTCGACGCCGCCCAGGGCGAGGCGACGGCGGAGCGGCTGCTCGCCTGCGGCCTGTACGATCCGGAACGGAAAATCCCCGACGTGATGAAATGGCTCGCCGCCGAGGCCTATGCGGACGATCACCACCACCATCATCACGACGTAAACCGGCACGACGAGCATATCCACTCGTTCGTGCTCGCCGCCGATGCCGCTATTCCCGCCGGCACGCTGGAGATGTTCCTCGAACTGCTGCGCGCGACCCATGGCGATAAGCTCTTGCGCTTCAAGGGCATCGTGAAGTTGGCCGAGATGCCCGATACGCCGGTGGTGGTGCACGGCGTGCAGCATGTCTTCCACCCCACCGCACGATTGCAACGATGGCCGGACGACGACCACCGCACGAGGCTGGTGTTCATCACCCGCGACCTGCCCGAGCGTACCGTGCGCGAGCTGTTCGAGGCTTTCCTCGGCACCGCCGCCATCGATCGCCCGGACCGCGCGGCCCTGACCGACAATCCGCTCATCCCCTTCGGCGGCGCCGATCGTTAGCGGCCGCCCTTGCGCGGCCTCTCGACTCGATTGATGCTGATCCCCGTCTGCCGGCCAAGTCGGAAACTTGCCGGAAAAGAGTCAGGCGGCAGGGGAAAACGCCATGGAACGGCCCTGGCTGAAGCATTATCCGCCGGGCGTGCCCGCCGAGATCGACCCGTCGCGCTACCCGTCGCTGGTGGCGATGCTCGAGGAAAGCTTCCAGGCGAACGCCGCCAAGCAAGCCTGCGTATGCATGGGCAAGAGCATGACCTATGCCGAGCTCGAGGCGGCCTCGCGCGCCTTCGCCACCTGGCTGCAGAGCAAGGGCCTGCAACGCGGCGCCCGCGTCGCCATCATGATGCCGAACGTGCTGCAATATCCAGTGGCGATTGCCGCCATCCTGCGCGCCGGCCTGATCGGCGTGAACGTCAATCCGCTGTACAAACCGCGCGAGCTGGAATTCCAGCTCAAGGATTCCGGCGCCGAAGCGATCGTCGTGTTGGAGAATTTCGCCTCGGTGCTGCAAGAGGCGTTGCCGCGCACCGATGTGAAGCATGTGGTGATCGCCAGCATGGGCGACATGCTCGGCATGGTGAAAGGCACACTGGTCAATACCGTGGTGCGGCACGTCAAGAAGTTGGTGCCGGCCTATGCGTTGCCGGCCGCGACCAAATTCAACGATGCGCTTAGCTTGGGCGGCAAGCTGTCGTTCACACGCGTTTCGCTCGGGCCCGACGACATCGCTTTCCTGCAATACACCGGTGGGACCACCGGCGTCGCCAAAGGCGCGATCCTCCTGCACAGCAATCTGGTGGCCAACGTCTTGCAGATGGCGACCTGGGTCGTCCCGGCCATGGCGCTGCCTCCGCCGACCGATCGGCTCGTTTTCGTCACCGCGCTGCCACTCTATCACATCTTCGCCCTGACGGTCTGCTTCCTGTTCGGCGTGCGCAGCGGCGGCCTAAGCCTCCTGATCCCGAACCCGCGCGATATTCCCGGCCTGATCAAGGAGCTGTCCAAATACAAGGTGAACATCTTCCCGGCTGTAAACACGCTTTTCAACGCGCTGCTGCATCATCGGGATTTCGGCAAGCTCGATTGGAGCATGCTCAAATGCGCGATCGGCGGCGGCATGGCGGTGCAGAAGTCGGTCGCCGAGGCATGGATGCAAGCAACCGGCCGTCCGATCATCGAAGGTTACGGCCTGTCGGAGACCTCGCCGGTGCTCATTTGCAATCCCAGCGACGTCGCCGAATGGACCGGCACAATTGGATTGCCGGTGCCGTCGACCGAGATTTCCATCCGCGACGACCAAGGCCACGAGGTCGCGCTCGGCCAGCAAGGAGAGGTCTGCGCGCGCGGGCCGCAGGTGATGCCTGGATACTGGCGGCGTCCCGACGAGACCGCCAAGGTGATGACCGAGGACGGCTTCTTCCGCACCGGCGACATCGGCGTGATGGACGAGGCTGGCCGCGTCAAGATCATCGATCGCAAGAAGGACATGATCTCGGTGTCCGGCTTCAAGGTGTTCCCCAACGAAGTCGAGGACGTGGCGATGATGCAGGGCGGTGTGCTGGAATGCGCCGCCGTCGGCGTGCCGGACGCCTATTCCGGCGAGGCGGTCAAGCTGTTCGCGGTGAAGAAATCGTCGGAGCTGAACGAGCACGACCTGCGTCAATACATGCACGGCCAGCTCGCCGGCTACAAGGTGCCGAAGCAGATCGAGTTCCGCGACGAGTTGCCGAAGACCAATGTGGGTAAGATCCTGCGCCGCGCGTTGCGGGACGAGGCATGAGCGAGGCGCCCGCTCTGCCGTCGCCCGCCGACGTGGTCGCGTTCTGGCGCGAGGCCGGGCCAAAGCGGTGGTTCGAGAAGGACGCCGCTTTCGACGACGACATCCGCCGGCGCTTCCTCAAGCTGCACGAAGCAGCCAGCACCGGCAAACTCACCGATTGGGAAGCGAACGCGGAAGGCGCGCTGGCGCTGCTCATCCTGCTCGATCAATTCCCGCGCAACATGTTCCGCGGGCAGGCGCGCATGTTCGCGAATGACCCGCTGGCGCATGCCATCGCCAGCCGCGCCATCCTCAATGGTTTAGATGGCGCGTTTCCCGACCTGTGCGGCTTTTTCTATCTGCCGTTCATGCATTCGGAAGAGCTGGCCGACCAGGAACGGGCGATCGCGTTCTATCGCGCGTGTAACGACGCCGACGGCCTGAAATGGGCGGAACTGCACGCCGATATCATCCGCCGCTTCGGTCGCTTCCCGCACCGCAACGCGGTGCTTGGCCGCGTCAGCACGCCGGAGGAGCAGGCTTTCCTCGACGGCGGCGGCTTCGCCGGCTAGCGCAAAATCGCAGGACGCTGCCTAACTACTTTGCTAGACTTGCGGCAATAAATCAGCCGGTCATTGCAGCCGGCCGCGTGCCAGGGAGGCGACCCATGTTTAGCTGCAAAGCGCTTAGGCGCGCGATGACGATTGCCAGCTTCATTTTGCTGGCGGCTACGGTTCCCACAAATATCTTCGCCCAACAAAGCGTGAATGTCGGCGCTAACGATATCGGCGGCGTCGTGACCAGCGCCAAAGGCCCCGAGGCCGGTGTCTGGGTGATCGCGGAGACGAGCGATCTGCCGACCACATTCGCGCGCATCGTCGTCACCGACGATTCGGGGCGCTATCTCGTTCCCGATCTGCCGAAGGCAAAATATAAAGTTTGGGTGCGCGGCTATGGCCTCATCGACTCAGCCAAAGTCGACAGCGAACCGGGCAAATTGCTCAACCTCACGGCCGTGATCGCGCCAAACGACACCGCCGCGGCGCATTATTATCCCGCCATCTATTGGTACGCGATGATGAAGATTCCTCCCGAGACCGAGTTTGGCGGCAAGAGCAACATTCCGGAAAAACTCACGCAGAGCGACTGGCTCAAGCAGATGAAGAACATCGGCTGCATCGGCTGTCACCAGCTCGGCCAGGAATCCACCCGCACGATTCCGGCGGCCTTGGGTAAATTCAATTCGGGCGAAGACGCCTGGATGCGGCGCATTCAGTCGGGCCAGTCGGGCGAGCAGATGACCAACCAGCTCGCCGGAAATTTCGGCGGCGCGCCGTTCAAATATTATGGCGATTGGACCGACCGCATCGCCAAGGGCGAACTGCCCAAGGACAAACCGCCGCGGCCCCAGGGCATCGAGCGCAACATCGTGATCACCTCGTGGGAGTGGTCCACGCCGGATAAGTATCTCCACGATTTGATTTCTTCCGACCGGCGCAATCCGACGGTCAACGCCTACGGGCCGCTATACGGCTCACCGGAATACTCCACCGACAACATGCCGATCCTGGATCCGAAGACCAACAAGGTCACGTTCTTCAAGATGCCGGTGATGGATGCCGAGATGCCGGAATCACTCGGGCCCGGGCATGCCGCCAGCATCAAGCCGCTGCAATCGTCGCCCTACTGGGGCGAGCAAAAGCTCTGGGACACCAGGGCGAACAACCACAACTCCATGTTCGACAAGAAGGGCAGGATTTGGCTCGCCGCGACCGTGCGCGGCGTGGACAATCCGGCGTTCTGCAAGAAAGGCTCCGACCATCCGTCGGCCAAAGTCTTTCCACTCGAAAAGTCGACGCGCCAGGTGGCGATGCTCGATCCCAAGACCATGAAGTACTCCTTCATCGACACCTGCTTCGCGACTCATCATCCGCAGCTCGGTTACGACGCCGACAACACGCTATGGCTAAGCGGCACCGGTCCGGTCGCCGGCTGGGTCAATACCAAAATGTTCGATGAGACCGGTGACGCGGCGAAGTCGCAAGGCTGGTCGCCGTTCGTGCTAGACATTAACGGTAACGGCAAGCGCGACGACTACGTCGAGCCCAACCAGCCGATCGACCCGACCAAGGACAAGCGGATCGTGCCGGGATCAGGTCCCTACGCGGTGATGCCGCATCCGACCGACGGCTCGATCTGGTACACCGTCGGCGTCTTCGGCGGGCAGCCGGCATTCCTGCGTTTCGACCCGGCAACGCAACTGTCGGAAGTCTACAACGTGCCGGCGCCCGCTTACGGCATTCGTGGTGGCGATATCGACACGAATGGCGTGGTGTGGGCATCGCTCTCGAGTGGCCAGCTTGGCAGCTTCGACCGGCGCAAGTGCAAGGGTCCGCTCAACGGGCCGACAGCCACCGGCAATCATTGTCCGGAGGGCTGGTCGTTCTACCAGTATCCGGGGCCCGGTTTCGAAGGCATCGGCGAGAACAGCGCCGAGTCGAGCTATTACACCTGGGTCGACCAGCACAATACATTCGGGCTTGGCGAGAACATTCCGATGTCCACCGCCAACCTCAATGACGGCTTCGTCGCGCTGAAGGACGGCAAGATGGTCACGATCCGCATCCCGTACCCGCTCAGCTTCTACGCCAAGGGACTCGACGGGCGTATCGACGATCCAAACGCCGGCTGGAAAGGCCGTGGGCTGTGGAGCACGAACGGCGACCGCACGCCTTGGCTCAAGGAAGGCGGCAAGGGCTCAAGACCGCGCGCGGTGCACATTCAATTGCGGCCCGATCCGCTGGCTAACTAACGATTGGCCGGCGCGTGAATAGCTCCGCCGCACGTCACGGCGGGGCATGCTATGATTGTCGAATGACCGACTTCCACGGCGTCTTTCCCTATCTGGTTTCGCCGATCGACGCGCAAGGGCACGTCCTTACCGATGTGTTGGGGCGGCTGGTATCCAATCTGATCAAGGCCGGCGTGCATGGCTTGACCCCGCTCGGCTCCACCGGCGAATTCGCCTACTTGTCGCGCGAGCAGCGCGCGGCGGTGGTGCGCTCAACCATTGAAGCCGTGGGCAAGCGCGTGCCGGTGATCGCGGGCGTCGCTTCGACATCGACGGCGGATGCAGTTGATCAAGCGAAGAAATATCAACAACTCGGCGCCGACGGCATCCTCGCCATTCTGGAAGCCTATTTTCCGCTTCATGACGCGCAGATCGAATCTTATTTTCGCGCCATCGCCGACGCGGTCGACATCCCGGTGGCGCTCTACACCAATCCGCAATTCCAGCGCAGCGATCTCACTCTCGACGTGATCGCGCGGCTGTCGACGCATCCGCGCATCCGCTACATCAAGGACGCCTCCACCAATACCGGACGGCTGCTGTCGATCATGAACCGCTGCCCGGCCATGAAAGTGTTTTCAGCGTCGGCGCATATTCCGGCCGCGGTGATGCTGATCGGCGGCGTCGGCTGGATGGCAGGCCCGGCCTGCATCGTGCCGCGTCCGAGCGTAAAGCTTTACGAGCTGTGCCGCGCCGGCAAATGGCCAGAGGCGATGAAACTGCAACGTGAGCTCTGGCGCATAAACGAAGTCTTCGCGCGCTTCAATCTGGCCGCCTGCATCAAGGCTGGTTTGCAGATCCAGGGCTACGCGGTTGGCGATCCGGTGCCACCGCAGGCCGCGCTGACACCCGATGAACGCAAAGTCGTCGAGGGCATTTTGGCCGACGCGGCGCGGCTCGAAATGCCTTGATTCATCGGCATAAACGGCCCCGCCCACGAATGTTAACGGTTCCTTTCCAAGCACGCAGAATGTTGCCGTCGCTCACAAACCGGCCACCCCCGGCGCGGATAAATCCTGTGGCGCTGGTCGATTCCTAAAACGTCGCCCCCGTGCCGCCGCTGACGGCGGCGGGCATCATCGCGTGCATCAAGGCCATCCTCGCCGAGCGCAGCGACAGCCGGTTGGCGCAGCTCATCGCCGGAAAAGTTTTTCTGGTGCGCGTCGGCAGCGCGCTGCTCGCGCTCGCCAGCCAAGTCTTGCTGGCACGCTGGATGGGCAGCTTCCAGTTCGGCATTTACATTTATGTGTGGACCTGGGTGCTGATGATCGGCTCACTCTCGGACTTTGGTCTGTCATCGTCGGCGTGGCGTTTCATTCAGGAATATACCGAGCTCAAGTTGCTCGACCGCTTGCGCGGATTTCTGTCGGGCAGCCGCTGGCTCGCGTTCGGCGCCGCCTCGGCGATCGGAGCGGTTGGCGCTATCGGGCGCGCCAACCGGTGCGGTGACCGCGATGATCGTCGCCGTCGTCACCACCTGGGCGGTGACCATCGGCCAGTTGGTCATGCTCGACAGCCGCCTCAAGGACACCGTGCCGGCCGGTCCGAAGCGCTACAAGGTCAAGACCTGGTTCGCCACGTCGCTGCCGATCTTCGTGGCGGAAGGCTTCTACCTGCTGCTGACTTATACCAAATCGCATAATCCGCGACCCGTCTGCGGCGCTGCGGCGGGTTTGTGACGACCGTCCAGGTTTTTTGATTTGATTCACGTTTACGATGCAATCATCCCCGCACAACGTCGGGTTACATGAGTCAAGGTTTCTGAGTTTTGGTATTAACGGACATTCTAGTCGTGCCAATGAACAAGCGACCAAATGAGGAGATCGACATCATCAGTGACTTGCCGCTGGCCGCTAAAACGCGCGTGAATGTCACGCCGGCGGTTATATGTCTGTCCAATGATAAAATCCGATGCCATGGCTTAAAACTTCTTCTGTCAAAATGAGCAGCTACAAGCTCTTTGCCTATTCGCTTATTGGCTCCGGTTGCTGCCGCACTTCTTCTGAATGGCATCGTAAAGGTCAACACCGCCAATGGTGAAAAACTTGGGTGGAATTTCTATATTTTGCAGAGTTTTGTTTTCAGCGCTTCCAAGATCTAAGGTGACCGGCCCTGCAACGTACCAATTCCCGCTTTCTCTTTTCGTGAATGCTTTACAGGGTATTGTGTTTGGCGGAAGCGGCGATCCACCTTGCTTCGCAACGGCGACTGGCAATTTCTCCGGCTTCTTTTTCACCGGCTTCGCGTCCGGAGGCGGCTCAGGCAAATCCACTTTATGCGCCCAACCCTGCTGCACGGCATAAGCGACGATCTTGTCAGCGATAGCACGGCCGAGCCCGCGTGCCTGCGCCTCTACGTTAGGCGAGAGGTTCACGTCGGGCGCACTTTTTCTGGTAAGCACCGCGGTGATCTGCATGTTGCGCGCCGTCGCAGCCGGTCCCGTAATTGCGGCGCCGGACTGGCGCCCGCTCTGCGCTTGCGCCGTGAAGGTGACCAATTGCTTCTTTGTACCCTCGGAGACTTGCGATACTGTCATGTCGGCGACCACGCTGCCGCCAATGCCGAAACCGACCGAGTTGCGCTGGGCGCGGTTGGCCTGATCGACGGCGTGCAGCTGGCCGGTGATGACCAGTGTGCCATCCTGCGGCGTGATTTCCACGTCGCTGCTCGGCTGTGCATTGAGACCGGCATCGTCGTGCAAGATGACGATGATCATGGCCACGACCTCGTCGTTCACTCGCTTGGCGGGGAGCAACTTGATGATGTCGTAGCCCGGGTTGCCGAGCTTGCTCTCCAGCCGCGCGGTGAAGTCGCGGTCGACCACTGTTACATCGGGGGAAAACACGAAATCGTTGACGAGCACCGTCTTTGGCCGCGGCGGTGCACCGCCGACCGAAGTTTGCGCCACCTCCACGCTGGTACTCGCACATGCGGCAATAGCCAGCGCGATCAAACACGCAAATAAACAGCGGAAGAAATGGACGGGATATGGAGCGAACATTCCGCCAGGATACCACAGACCTTTGGCCTTGCCCGCAACACCAATCTTGCATGGCTCAGAGGCCGACCGTTCGGTATTGTTGCAGCAGTCATATTGCTTGCGATTGTTGGAGGAAATACAACATCGCTTATTCATTTCTTTTCGGACGGGCGTGGACACTACTCACAGGCGGTCAGTAGAATGGTAAAAAATGAGTGGATTATTTACGGCAGTGACCACGACTTTCGAACACCAATGGTGGTCGA
>DATISB010000057.1:0-2499 GCA_035469145.1 Pseudolabrys sp. | reverse complement strand
TGCACGGCGCGCTTGATCTTGAGGGCGCGCTAGCCGGCCAGAAATACTGTTGCGGCATGGGTATCGATACGCTTGACCGGAGCGCCGCCGTGGGTGGCGGGGCGCCCGAGAAAATCGATCACCGCTTGTTGCGAGGTCTCTGACGGGTTCATTTCTCGTCCTCGGGTTAATGCTACTATCGACCCGACCAATACCGCCGGACTGATCCAAATCAATACGCGCCTCTGCCGGATGCGGTCATGATATGGCAAATAGACGGAACCACTTGAGGATGGAGATTGCCGTGACCACGCTGCCGCATACATTCAAACGCATCAGGCTCAATCTTGCCCGCTCCAAGGAGTTTCCGCAGGGCTCGAAGCTTCATGGTTACGAATTCGTCGCCCCGCTCGACGACAAGGGCCATATCGACGTGGCGCTCTGGCGAGGCAACCACGAGCATTGCCGCGTGCGCCGGTTCTGGGAAGGCGAGGACGACGAGATCGGTTTCCTGGTGCACAAGCCGGGCGGCCCCGAGCATGCGCGCTGGATCTTCGACTACAACCCATCCCGGGCCGACGACGACGAGAGCGGCTATCGCTTCGGCGCCCATGCGTTCCGCCCGGGCGAATATGTCTCGATTCGCAACGAGGACGGCGAGACCCATACCTACCAGGTGGTCTCAGTCGAGCCGGCGACCTGAGCGGCGAATTCCTCCCCCGCATGCGAGCTTTGCGCAGAGCCAAAGTCTATTGACCGGCACGCGGAGGCCCGAAAGAGTGCGCTCCACCGCCGCAAGCTAAGCGGCCATTCAAGGGAGGAGCGCAGTGCTTATCGATCATCGGACCTATCGAATCCTGCCGGGCCGGGTGCCGGCGCAGCTCGACCTCTACGGCAAACTCGCCTATCCGGTGCAGCTCCGCCACATGGGCGAGCCGCACTATTACCTGGTCAGCGAAAGCGGACAGCTCAACACGTTTGTACACGGCTGGATCTATGAGAACGCCGACGACCGCGAGGCCAAGCGCGCCAATATGATGAAAGATCCAGACTGGAAGCATTTTCTGGCCGAAAACGCCAAGGCCGGCAACGTGATCGAGCAGTCCAACTGGTTAATGACGCCGGCGCCGTTTTCGCCGAAAATTCCTCCGGCCAAGATCGTGCGCTGAGCCAAGTTGGAGCAGATCGATGCGCGGTAATGACGGTACGCGGACCGGCGGCGAAATCCTGGTCGACCAATTGGCAATCCACGGGGTGCGCCACGTGTTCTGCGTGCCAGGCGAGAGCTATCTGGCCGCGCTCGACGCTTTTCACGATTCGAAAATCGCGCTCACGGTCTGCCGGCACGAGAACGGCGCCGCCATCATGGCCGAGACGGTCGGCAAGACCACCGGCCGTCCCGGCATCTGCTTCGTCACGCGCGGGCCGGGCGCCACCAATGCCTCGGCCGGCATCCACATTGCGCGACAGGATTCCTCGCCGATGATCGTGTTCGTCGGCCAAGTGGGGCGCCATATGCGCGAACGCGAGGCGTTCCAGGAACTCGACTACCGCGCGGTGTTCGGCTCGATCGCCAAATGGGCAACCGAGATCGACGACCCCGCGCGCATCCCGGAACTGATCTCGCGCGCTTTCCACACCGCCTGCAACGGCCGGCCCGGGCCGGTGGTGATCGCGGTCCCCGAGGACATGCTGATCGAGCGCGCCATGGTGCCGGATGCGACCGCGTTCGAGCCGGTGGAAACCTGGCCGGGCTTGACCGACATGAGCCGGCTGCAAAAACTGTTGTGGGCTGCAAAACGCCCGATCGCACTGGTGGGCGGCAGTCGCTGGTCGGAATCAGCCTTCGCCGCGCTGGCGCGCTTTGCCGAGCGCTTCGCGCTGCCAGTGGCGACGACCTTTCGCCGCCAGTATTTGTTCGACGGACTGCATCCTTGTTACGCCGGCGATATGGGTATCGGGCCCAATCCGAAATTGCTGGCGCGCGTGAAGGGCGCCGATCTGGTGCTGCTGATCGGCGGGCGCCTGAGCGAGATGTCGACGCAGGGCTATACGCTGTTCGACATTCCCGAGCCGCAGATGAAGCTGGTGCACGTGCATCCGGGCGCCGAGGAGCTCGGCCGCGTCTATCACCCCGCTCTCGCCATTCACGCCGCCCCGACCGCGTTCTGCTTGGCGCTGCAAGGCCTGCAGCCGCCCAATGAGATCGCATGGAAGGGCGAGGCGGCAGTTGCCCATGCCGACTATGTCGCTTGGTCGGAAAAAGCGACGCTGCAGCCCGGCGGCGTCAATCTCGGGGAAATAATGATATGGCTGCGCGATAATTTGCCGCCGGAGGCGATCATCACCAACGGCGCCGGCAATTTCGCCGGCTGGATTCACCGCTTCTATCGCTTCCGCAAATACGCCACCCATGTGGCGCCGACGTCGGGCTCCATGGGCTACGGTTTTCCGGCAGCGGTGGCGATGAAGCTGCTGCATCCCGACCGCGACGTCGTGTGCATCGCCGGCGACGGCGAT
>DATISB010000056.1:0-47344 GCA_035469145.1 Pseudolabrys sp. | reverse complement strand
TTTGCCAATTGCGTGGATTTTCTCATCCGGCTGTAGGATCTCGTTTACGTAGGTCATGCTGTTGTCGTGCTCAGTTTTGAAATGTCTGTGTTGCCTTCAGGCAGCAACAACGCCAAAACCGTCAAACAGAAAATGCGGACTTCGCACACCCTCGCACGCTCCTTTATTCGGCTCGCGCCTACATGCAGCGGTCAAAGATAACGACTCAGCGCGAGTGAGAGTTCCGCTCAGGGCCCGCCCGCGCCGGATATGCGACCCATCTGCGGCGCTGCGGCGGGTTTGTGACGACCATCCAAGTGTTTGATTTAATTCACGTTTACGATGCAATCATCCCCGCACAACGTCGGGTTACATGAGTCAAAGTTTCTGAGTTTTGATATTACGTGGACATACTCGCGCTCGAACATTTGCGCTCGCCCGACGAGGTGGCGGTCTACTATGCCGGCGCGCGGCTGCTGGCGATCGTCGTCTTCGTCTATTATGCCATCGCCGACGCCACGACGCACAAGTTCACCGAATATCACGTGGTCGGCGACAAGCAACGCCTCGCCTTGTTCTTTGCCGAGACCATCAGGTGGATGTTCTGGCCGTCGCTCGCCGCCTGCATGCTGATCCTCGCTCTCGGCCGGCCGCTGCTTGCATTATTCGGCGCCGGCTTCGAGCGCGGCTATGGCGTGATGTTCATTCTGGCGGTCGGCATGCTGGCGCGTGCGGCCGTTGGTCCCGCCGAACGGCTACTCACCATGCTGGGCGAACGCAAGCAATGCGTGTTCATCTATGCCGGCGCCTTCGCGATTAATTTTGGGCTGTGCGTGATCCTAATTCCACGCATCGGCATCGAGGGCGCGGCCGTTGCGACCTCAACCGCGCTGGTCGTGGAATCGATTATGCTCTATTTCGTTGCCAGCGGCGTCTCGGCTTCCACGTCTTCATCGTGGGCGGCGCGGCTACGCCCGCTCCCTAAGTAACCGCCTGATCACCTTCCCCGTGGTCGTCATCGGCATATCGTCGATAAAGGCGACCTCGCGCGGATATTCGTGGCCCGACAGCCGCGTCTTGACGAAATTCTGGATCTCGGCGGCGAGCGCGTCCGACGGCGCGTGGTTCTTCTTGAGCACGATGAAGGCCTTGACGATTTCGGTGCGCAGCACATCCGGCTTGCCGACCACAGCGGCGAGCGCCACCGCCGGATGGCGGATCAGGCAGTCCTCGATCTCGCCCGGCCCGATGCGGAAGCCGGCCGAGGTGATGACGTCATCGTCGCGGCCAACGAAGCTGAAATAACCGTCCTCGTCCATCACACCCTGGTCGCCGGTGGTCATCCAGTCGCCGATGAACTTGTCGCGCGTGGCTTCCGGCTTGCCCCAATATTCCAGGAACATCACCGGATCGGGGCGCTTGACCGCGATCTGACCCAGTTCGCCGGCTTTGAGCGGCTGGCCGTCGCGGCCGATCACCGCCACTTGGTGGCCGGGGATCGGCTTGCCGATCGCGCCCGGCCGAGACACGCCGAGCGCCGCGCAGGAGCCGAGCACCAGATTGCATTCGGTCTGGCCATAGAATTCGTTGATCACCAGGCCGAAGGCGGACTTGCCCCATTCCAGCACCTCCACGCCGAGCGATTCGCCGCCAGAGGCAATGGTGCGCAGCTTGAAATCGTACCGCCCGCGCGGGCTCGGCGCCGCGCGCATCATGCGCAGCGCGGTCGGTGGGATGAAGGCGTTGCGCACCCCGGCCGACGCCATCAGCGCGAAGGCTTCGTCCGGCGCGAACTTGTCGAACCGGCGCGCGACCACCGGCACGCCGTAGTGCAGGCTGGGCAGCAGCACGTCGAGCAATCCGCCGGCCCAGGCCCAATCGGCGGGCGTCCAGTAGCGGTCGCAGGCCTGTGGAAATTCAAAGTGCGGTAGCTCGATGCCGGGAAGGTGCCCGATCAAGACGCGATGGGCGTGCAACGCGCCTTTGGGCTGGCCGGTGGTGCCCGACGTGTAGATCATCATTGCCGGATCGTCGGCGGCGGTATCGACGGCGGCGAAATCGGCAGAGGCGCGCGCCAGCAGATCGGAAAAACTCCCGGCGCCATCGCACTTGCCGTCGACCGACAGCACGCACGTGAGCTCCGGCGCCTCGCCGCGGATGCCGTCGAGCTTGGCAAGACCTTGCGCATTGGTCAGCAGCGCCTTCGCGCCGGAATTCTGCAAACGGTAGGCCAGCGCATCGGGGCCGAACAGCACCGCGATCGGCAGCGCCACGGCGCCGAGCTTGTAGATCGCGACATGGGCGGCCACCGCTTCCGGCGCCTGCGGCAGCAGGATGGCGACGCGGTCACCGCGCGCGACGCCATGAGCGCGCAACACATTGGCAAGCCGGTTGGAGGTCTCGCGCAAGACGCCGAAGCTGATGGCGTCTTCGCGTCCGTCGGGATGGACGTGCAGGATCGCGAGCCGGTCAGGCTCTTGCCCCGCCCAGCGGTCGCAGACATCGACGCCGATATTGTAGCGAGCCGGCACCTGCCAGCGGAACTGGCGGTAGATTTCGTAGTAATCGTTCAGGCGAGGCAGCACCGGCATGGGCCGCAAGGCTAGTCAGCCGCGCGCGTGAGGTCCAGAGCCACCGGACATTGCGCGCTTGCTTTTCGCAGCCTCCGTCGTTGCGATCCAAATACCTGCGAAAACCGCCAGCAGCCCGACGACCAAATTGAGGGTGATCGGCTCACCGACAAGCTGATGCGCGAGCAATGCCGCCGCAATCGGATTGACGGTCATGGTATTGGCCACGCGCGTCGGCGTCGCCCGCTGCAAAGCGAGCACCCAGAGAATGAACGCCAGCGCTCCGTCGCCAATTCCGAGGTAAATCCCGGCAATCCATTGCGGGGCGCCAAAATTGATCAGGACGGCGATCCGGTCGGTCAATAGGCCGACAAGAACCAGCGCGGCCGCGTCGGCCCCCATGCCGACGGCGAGAAATCCTAGCGCGCTCGATCTCTGAATGAAGGCGCGCGACCAGACATTGTAAAAAGCCATGCAAAGAACCGCGCCGGTCATGATCAATTCGCCGCGCCAGGCTCCGGATGGAGCGGCGGAAAGACCCGATGCGAGCGCGGCAAAACCGCCAAGGACGGCGAAACCGACGCCGACGGATTTGCGCATCGTCAGCGATTCGATACCGAGAAGTCCGCCGACCAGCATGGTCTGTAACGGCAAGGTCGACAGCACGAGACTGGCGCGGGCGGCCGTCGTGTAACCGAGTGCGATGTTATAGAGAATGAAGAACAAACCGAAAAAGCAAAGTCCCAATGCAGCGACACCGAACCAGTCGCTGCGCTGCGGCCATTTTACGCGGAGCGCCAGAGCAATCGGTAGCAGGAAAAGAAATCCGACCCCCCATGGCGAGTGTAAGCGCATCGGCATTGCCGACAAGCTAGCGCGTAACGGCGGCGGCCGTTCCGCCAAGACAGCTTGAGACGATGGCGATCAGCACCCCGATCAATTCGCCCAAACGCATCTCCCGTCGTGCCGGACCGGAATATGCTATGTTTGAGCGCTTGGACTGCCAAATAAAAAAGGGAATGAACCCGTCCGTCGCTAGCCCTTCTTGTCGTCCGGCTCGGCCAGGATCAGCGCCCAGTAGACTTTGTATTTCGAGGCTGGCGTGTAGATCGCCGCGATGCCGATGCGGGTGGCGCCCGCCAGCAGCATGTTGGCGCGGTGCGGTGCCGAATCGCGCCAGCCCGAGAACGCTTCGGCTAGCGTGTGATAGCCGGCGCCGATATTCTCCGCCGCGGTCTTGGCGTCGTAGCCCGAGGCTTTCAGCCGCACCACGAACGGTTTGCCGGTATTGTGGTCGAGCTTGTCGCGCTTGGCCATGATCGCGGCCTGCGCCTCGGCCAGCCGCGTGAGCTCAGGATCGAGCGTCACCGCCGGCAGCCCTTTATTGCTGCGGTACCCGGAAATCATCGAGGCGGCGGCGGCGGCGTCGAGCTGCGCTCCCGGCTGCGCCAGATTGCGATAGAAACTCGGTTCCGCCTTCGGCGCATAGTCGGCGGCGCAGCCGGTGAGCATGCCGAGTGCCAACACAACCAGGAGCGGACAAGCCAACTTCATCTGCAACGATCTCCTATCCGACAGCGACGGAACCTGACCGCCGAGGATGGCCGAACCGTGGTGGCTACTGGCGCGGTCATTGCGGGTCAACTAGGGTAGCGCATGATCTTATCCGAAAATCGGCTCCCACTTTTCGGGATCATGCGCTAACATCGGCACAACAATAAGCCGTTAAACGCCATGAAAGGGAGATAGCTCCATGTCCACCCAGCCAGCCCCGCGTACCCCGGGCGCCACACGCGCCGCTGCGGGCGAATACGTCTTCGATCTCGGCACCGTTGCGAAGATTATGGGCGGCCCCGCCTATTCCACCGCGCACGGGCCGTGCGTCGAAGGCGACCGCATGATCGTCGGCCTGATGCGGATGAAGGCCGGCACCGGCGCCGAGCCGCATTCGCACCCCAACGAGCAGTGGATCTACATCCTAGAAGGCACCTTCCGCGCCGTCGTTAACGGAAAGTCGATCGAGGCCAAACCCGGCACCGTCCTCTACATCCCGGCCAACACCATTCACGCCGGCAAGGCGACGCCGGAGGGGGACGTGGTATTTTTCACCTGCAAGGACGCCTCGCACAGCCTGCACGGCATTAAAGCAACCTGACGTCCTCGACACAGGGACCGAAAAGAATGCCCGCCGGCAAACAATTTTCACGGAGGATCCCCATGAAACGTCTGACCGCGATCCTGCTGTCCGCCGCCTGCCTCGCGCTCGGCATGGCGGCCGCCTCGGCGCAGGACAAATATCCGAATCGGCCGATCAAGGTGCTGGTGCCTTATGCGCCGGGTGGCGCCACCGACATCACCGCGCGCATCATCGGCGACGCAATCCAGAAGATTACCGGCGAGAGCTTCCTGGTGATCAACAAGCCCGGCGCCTTCGGCATGCTGGCGATCGACGAAATGGCGAAGGCGGCGCCCGACGGCTACACACTGATGATCGGCAACGTCTCGACCAACGCCATCACACCGATCATCTACAAAGATAAACTCAACTTCGACTACAAGCAGCGCGTGACCGCGGTAAGCAACCTGGTCGACGTGCCGGCGTTCCTGGTGGTGACGACCGCCAATGATTTTCCGGTCAAGTCGGTGCCCGAGCTGATCGACTACGCCAAGAAGAACCAAGGCAAGATCCACTATGGCACGGTCGGCAACGGGTCCTATCCGCATTACGACATGGCCTATTTCGCCAAACGCGCCGGCGATCTCGACATGTCCGCGCTGCCGAACAAGAACGGCGCCTCCGGCGTCATCCAGGACATGCTGCGCGGCGACGTGCAGGCCGCCTTCCTCAACGTCGGCAGCGCCAGTGGCCAGGTGAAGGCCGGGAAATTCCGCGCGCTGGCCATGGTCAACCACACGCGCCTGCCCGACTATCCCGATATACCGACCATGAAGGAGGTCGGCTATCCGGACGTCGGCACCATCGCCTGGAACGGCCTGTTCGCGCCGGCGGATACGCCCAAGCCGGTGCTGGACGCGCTCTATGCCATTGTGGCGAAAGCGCTCGCCTCCCCCGAGACGCAGGAAAAATTCAAGAAGCAGAATTACAACATCGTGCCGAGCAAGTCGGTGGCCGACGCGCAGAGCTGGCTCGCCGCCGAAATGAAGCATTGGGAAACCGTCACCAGCGCGGTGAAGATCGACATCGGGCAGTAACCGACTGACGTTATCGGCCCGCCTGCAACGCCCGCCAGATGCGCTCCGGTGTCGCCGGCATGTCGAGCGCGGCGCCTGCAGGCAGCGCATCGAGGATGGCGTTGATCACCGCTGGAGGAGCTGCGGTGGTGCCGGCCTCGCCGGTACCCTTCACGCCGAGCGGATTAGTGCGGCAGGCGACGGCACGGTGCTCGACCCTCATGTCCGGCATCAGGTCCGCGCGCGGCATGGCGTAATCCATAAACGAGCCGGTGACGAGCTGACCGGCGGCGTCGTAGATCGTGTTCTCGGTCAACGCCTGGCCGAGCCCCTGCGCCACGCCGCCGTGGATCTGGCCCGCGACGATGGTCTCGTCCAGCACATTGCCGCAATCGCCGACCGCCACATAGGACACAATCGCAACCGCGCCAGTTGAGGGATCGATCTCGACCTCGGCGACATGACAGCCGTTCGGGAACGACGGCGGCGTTTTTACATTCGCTTGGGTGTCGAGGCTCTCCGGGATCACGCCGGTGCGCGCCAGCTCGGCGGCGCGCTCGGCCACCTCGAACAGCGAGGCTTCGCGCGTCGAGCCACGCACGCTGAATTTTCCGTCGCGATAATCCACATCGCCTTCCGCCGCCTGCAACAGCATAGCGGCGACGCGCTTGCCCTTCTCGATCACTGTATCGGCGGTGACGGCGATGGCACCACCGACATACATGGCCGAGCGCGAGGCGACCGCGCCGAATCCGGGAACGTCGCGCGCGGAATCGCCCGATGTCACTGTCACCGCCGCGGGCGCGATGCCGAGACGGCGTGCGGCCACTCGGCCGAACACGGTTTGGTGTCCCTGCCCGCTGCCGCCGGCGCCGATGCTTACAGTGACCGCCTTGCCGCCGGGAAACGTGATGCGCGCGGCTTCTTCCGGAAACGCGCCGGCGATCTCCAGATAGCAGCCGATGCCGATGCCGCGCAGCAGGCCTGCCTTCTTTGCCGCTTTCCTGCGCGCGGCAAAGCCGGCGTAATCCCCAAGCACCAGCGCGCGCTCGAACACCGCTGGGAACTCGCCGCTGTCGTAGGTGTTGCCGAAGGCGGTGGTGTAGGGGATTTTGTCGGGCGAAATCAGATTGCGTCGGCGCAATTCGGCGGCGTCGATGCCGGTCGCATCGGCGGCGGCATCGATTAGTCGCTCCATCAGATAGCTCGCCTCCGGACGTCCGGCGCCGCGATAGGGTCCGGTCGGCAGCGTATTGCTGAGCATGCAACGCGTGTTCACTTGCGCGTGCGGAATATCATAGACCGTCGGCAGGCAGCCGGAGATATGGGTGGTGAACACGAAATGCGCGACTCCTGTGATGTAGGCGCCGACATTACCGAGGCAATCGACACGCAGCGCGAGAAAGCGGCCGCGCTTGTTGAGCGCCAGTGCCGCGCTCCAGAACGAGTCGCGGCCCTGGTTGTCGGAGACGAAAGCCTCCGCGCGGGTCGAGACCCAGTGGATCGGCTTTCCCAGCGCGCGCGCGGCGTGCAGCATGGGCACGTATTCCGGATAGCACCAGCCCTTCATGCCAAAGGCGCCGCCGAGATCGTCGGTGAGGATGCGCAGTTGCTCCGGCTTGATGCCCATGGCGCCGGCGATCTGGCCGCGCACGGCGGCCACCCCTTGCGTACCGCAGCGCAGAGTGAATTGGTCCTGGCCGGCGTCGTAGCTTGCGGTCGCCGTGCGCGGCTCGAGCGAGGCGACCACTAGGCGCTGGTTGACCAGCTCGACGCGCACCACATGGGCGGCGTCCTTGAAGGCGCGATCGAGCGCGGCCTGTTTTTTTCCGTCGGGATCGGCCGGCGCGCTCCAATCGAAGCCGATATTGCCGGGCGCTTCCGGCCAAAGTTGCGGCGCGCCGATTGCTGCGGCCGCGCGGACATCGGCCACGGCGTAGAGCGGCTGGTAATCGACCGCGACTTTTTCGCCGGCATCTTGCGCCGCCTGCGCGCTGGTCGCAATCACCATGGCCACCGGCTCGCCGACATGCAGCACGCGACTTGAAGCCAGCGACGGCCGGTGCGGCGCGACCGCCACCTTGCCGCCGCGGCCAGGCATCGGATGCGGATGCGAGATCGAATGATAATGCGCCTCGGCGAGATCGGCGGCGGTCAGTACTGCCACCACGCCCGGCGCGCGCTTGGCAGCCGCAACGTCGACGTGCTCGATAGCGGCGAAGGCATGCGGCGAGCGCACGAAATAGGCGGCCAAGGCACCCGCGGGCTTGCCGTCATCGCCGAAACGCCCGGCGCCGCGCAACAGCGCGTCGTCTTCAATGCGCCCGGTCCATGCGGATTGGCCATTTTGGCGAGCGGCGGTCGATTGCATGACGATACTCCGGCGGCGAGCCAACTCTAAAGCTTACGGTCGGTGATGCCGGCCTTGGCGTAGAGCTCGTTGATGTGCGCCTTCACGTTCGCGTTGGGCTCGGCGGTCGATTCATGGGCCCAGCCGACCTTGGCGCGGGCATAAAGCGCCATCTCCTCGTCCTGCTGCGAGGTGCCGCCGGAAATCCCATAGGCGCCGACCATCTCGTCGCCCTTGAACACCGGCGCGGCGCCGCCGCTGGCCGCGATCTTGCCGTTGGTCAGCGCCGCCAGGCCGACCAGCAATTGCGGATTGCGCTCCTTGAACCATTGCTGGATCACCAGCCCGTCGGGAAAACGCGGGCTCATGGAGCGGAACGCCGCCACCGTGAAGGCCTTGGCGATGGCGGTGTCCGGGGTGATGAAGCCGGCGTCGTCCATGCGCTCGACCGCGATCAGGTGGCCTTCCGGTCCGACCACGGCGACCGAGACAGGCACGCCCATCTCGGCGGCCTTTTCAACCAGCGCCTTGATAAATTCGCGGCATTCGACCGCCCGCAGCTTCGCCATTCCAGCGTCCTCCGCAATCCGCCATTAATCTTTGCTTAACCGCTCAACAACATGCAATTAACTGCAAAACAACCGCTAGGGGAATAGTGTGACCACCGACCCGGGTACCACTATGGCCGCAGCTTCCGCACCAGAAATCTCGCACGATTGGCGTTTGGTTGCGTTGTTCGGCTGCGTCTGCTTTCCGGCGAGCTTCGCGCTCTTATTATGTCGTGCCGCTCGGCGCCTGGGACACGAAGTCGAGGACTTCCTCGCCCGCGTCGCGGCGTAATTAGCTGAACAACCCGGACAACCAGTAAAACAGCGCGGCGAGCAAGCCGGACGCGGGGATCGTAATGATCCAAGCGGTAACAATTTCTTTTGCGACGGCCCAGCGCACCGCCGACACTTTTTTCGCTGCGCCCACGCCGATGATCGAGCCGGTGATTGTGTGTGTGGTGGAAACCGGAATACCGAGATAGGTCGCCGTAAAAAGCATGACGGAGCCGGCGGTTTCCGCGCAAGAGCCCTGCATTGGGGTGAGCCTCGTGATCTTCGAACCCATGGTTTTGACGATGCGCCAGCCGCCGGTCATCGTCCCGGCAGCCATCGCGATCTGGCACGCGATCACCACCCAGAATGGGACGTAGAATTTCGCTCCAAGACTGCCTTGCGAATACAGCAGTACGGCGATTATCCCCATGGTCTTCTGTGCATCGTTACCGCCGTGGCCGAGTGCATAACACGATGCCGATACGAACTGAATGCGGCGGAAAATATTATCAACGCCGTACGGCGCCGACCGGACGAAAATCCACGACACTATCAGCATGAGCAGCAACGCGAGCAGCAAACCCAGCCCCGGCGACAGAAAGATGGCGGCGACGGTCTTGCCGACGCCGGACCAAACCACCGCGTGGATTCCCGCCTTCGCAATACCGGCCCCGACCAGGCCGCCGATGAGCGCGTGCGAGCTCGACGATGGAATTCCCAGCCGTTGCGTGACGATTTGCCAGACGATCGCGCCCGCAAGCGCGCCGAAGATCACACGTGAATTGACCACATCCGCCTCGACAATACCCCGACCGACTGTTTCGGCGACATGCAATCCAAAAAACAGGAACGCGATGAAATTGAAAAATGCCGCCCAGGCGACCGCGTATTGCGGGCGCAGCACGCGCGTCGACACAATCGTCGCGATCGAATTCGCGGCATCGTTCATGCCATTGAGAAAGTCGAACGCCAGCGCGACCGCGATCAGCGCGAACAGGAATGGCAGAGTGAGCGCGGCGGCGTCCATCGTCGTTCGGCCTCGCAGCGTTTAATTAAACATGCTCGATGACGATGCCGTGCATGATGTTGGCCACGTCGTCGAAACGATCCACGACCTTTTCCAGATGATCGTAGACCTCGTTACCGACGAAGAAGGCCATCGGATTTGAGTTCACGTAGGTCTTATAGAGAGTCGTGAGGCCGATATCGTGCAGCTCGTCGGCGTGGCCTTCGAGCTGCGAGATGCGCTCGGTCAACGCGCTGATATGCACGGCTTCTGAACTGATCGAGCGCAGCAACTGAACGGCCTCCTGTACCAGGTGCGCGCATTTCACGATCGCATCCGCCATCTCCTTCATCTGCGGCGTGAACTCGGTTACCTCGAACAGCTTAATGCCCTTGGCGGTCTTCTGCATCTGGTCGATGGCGTTATCCATCGAGGTGATCAGGTCGCGGATGTTGCCGCGGTCGAACGGCGTGATGAAGGTGCGGCGCACCGCGATCAGCACCTCGCGCGTGACATCGTCGGCGTCCTGCTCGCGGTCCATGACGATCTGGTAGTTGCGCGCGATCGCTTCGCCGCCTTCCAGCATGGCGCGCAAGGCCTCGGCGCCGGCCAACACGGCCTGCGAATGGCGTGCGAACAGGTCGAAGAAGCGTTCCTCCTTCGGCATCAAGGCATGAAACCAGCGCATCATGGACGGACTCCGTCAGCCCCGAATCGGCATTCCCAGGCCGCACCCTAGTCGTTTGCCGAGCCGTTGCCGACCGGGCGCAAACGCCCTGTGGGTACAATGGGTAAAACTCGAGCCGGCCACCCCGAAGCTGCGGTGGCCATGGTCATGCAAGCCTGTTTTCGCCCATTCAAAATTGATCTTTGTCATAGGGGCATAGGCACCAAACGGCGACCGAACATTTGATGCATCGGCGCGCTGGCTCGGCTAGCTTCGGTCAAGAGGTATTTGGCGGAGACGGAAATGCGGTTGGGCTACTTCACCATGCCGGTGCACCCCATAGGCCGCGACTGGTCGCAGACTCTGCGCGAGGACCGCGAGGCGGTCATCCTCGCAGACCGGCTCGGCTTCTACGACGCCTTTGTCGGCGAACACCTGACCGACATCTGCGAGAACATCACCAACAGCATGATGTTCCACGCCACGCTGATCCACGCGACCCGGACCATCAAGCTCGCCACCGGCACAACTAATCTATCGCAGATGCACCCGGTGCTGATCGCGGTGCATGCGGCAATGTTCGACCATCTGGCGCAAGGCCGCTTCATCCTGGGCGTTTCCGCCGGCGCGCTGCCTTCCGATTCCGAGGCGGTCGGGATTCTCGACCAGGACCGCAACAAAATCTTCGCCGAGGCGATCGACGTGATCCTGGCGATCTGGGAGCGCGATCCGCCCTACAACATCGATTTCCCGGACAACCGTTTCAAGGTGGAGATCAACCGCGCCGCCGCGTTGCATCTCGGAGTCGGTGCCATGGCCAAGCCGCTTCAGAAGCCGCGGCCGGAAATCGTCGGCACCGTGGTGACGCCGTTCTCGCCCGGCGTGGTGCTGATGGGCAAGCGCGACTTCCATCCGCTGTCGGCGAACTTCCTGCTGGCCAAGCATCTCAAGTCGCATTGGACCAACTACGCCAAGGGCCGCGCTGAAGCAGGCGCCAAGGCCAAGGTCGCCGACTGGCGCATCGCGCGCACCATCTTCGTCGCCGACGACGAGGCGACCGCGCTACGTTACGGGCGCGAGGACGCCAACAGCCCGTACCGGTTCTATTTCGAGCAGATGCGCGCCAAGATGAAACGCGGTAACCGGCTCTATGTGTTCAAGAGCCACAAGGAACAGCCGGACGAGGAGATCACCCATGATTTCGTCATGGACCACTGCATGTTCCATGGCACCGTCAACAAGGTGGTGGATCAGATCCTGGCGATGCATGAAGAGACCGGCGATTTCGGCGAGCTGGTCTATGCCGGCATGGATTGGGTCGATCCGGCGCTGGCCAAACGCTCGATGCAGCTGACGGCCGAGCAGGTGATACCGCGCGTGAACGCAGCGATCGGCAAGAGCGCCGGCGCGGCGGCGGGGTGAAAGTTGCAGCGATCGTTCGCGTCACCAGCCGTGCGCCATGCGCCAGATAATGGCGGCCAGAATTCCGATAAAAAGCGCGGCGCAGGCGAAGGCTTGCACCGCGAAGCCTCTGTGGCGCTTGTCCGCGGCTGCGGCGTAGCCGCGGATGTAGATGATCCGGCCGGCGATCCAGACTAGCCCCAACAGCGTAGCACCCCCAGTCGTTAACATAGAGCACGAAAAACCAAAGCAGCGGCAGGAAGATCGGCATCCATTCCAGCGTGTTCATCTGCACGCGGAAGACGCGCTCGAAGTCGAGATTTCTCGTCGTCGCCGGCGCGGACACGCCGAATTTCTGCCGCGCCTTGTGGCAACCAGCAGGCCTGCGTAGAAATACAAAGCCACCGCCAATTATGTGACCAGCGCGGTGTAATGCGGCATGTTCAATTCCTTTTCTAAACGGACATCGGCTCCGTGCCTAATTCGGCATAAAGCCCGTGCTTGGCGCCTTCGCTGAACGAGACGCCCTGGCCGAGCTCGATCGCCACTGAGCGCACGCGCTGCGCCTGCGGCTCGGTCGCCGGCACCGGCTTGCCTTCGGCCGCCGCCTTGGCCGCGCGCAACATCATCTTGCGCGTCATGATGATGCCGGCATCGGTCGCGCACAGATGCTCCATGGTGCGGTCCTGGATTGCGCCCATGCTTTCCTGGATCGAAGCATCTTGCATCGCGATGCCGTCGACGCCGGTGGCGCTGTGGCCGGCCGCTTGCGCCTCGCGGTCCATCAAATAGTTGTTCGACTTGTTGGCGAGCGGAATGAAAGTGCCAGGTACGTATTTGACGTGGATGCCCTTGCCGTCCTGCATCGCCGAGACTTCCGCTTTGGTGAGCGCGCGCTTGGGGTGATAGTTGATGCTCCAGGCCCAGCAGGTCTCGTCGTCAATCGGCACCCAGGCATGCGCGCCGAGCGGATGTCCCGCGCGCGGCGGAATGATGGTGTACCAGGGCATGATCCAAGGCGTGATGCGCCAGTAATATTTTCCGGCGTCGGCATTGCGGCGCGCGCCGATCAGCAACCCGCCGGGAAATTCCTCGACCTCGAACAGCGGCATGCGGTCCTTGGCGTTGTACTCGTTGCCCTTGCTGCCCTTGAACAGCGGATCCTTCTCGAGCTCGCTGCCATGCAGCCATGACACGTGGCTGGAGTCGATGCCGCCTTCCATCGCCTGCAGGTAATTGCATTCCTGCAGCCGCTTGGAAACGAAGCGCTGCTCGGGCGCCACCTCGGTCCATTCTAGCGCCGGCGGTGGCGGCTGCAATTTCGGCGGACCCATATAGGCCCAGATGATGCCGGCCTTCTCGATGCAGGGATAGGATTTCAATTTGATGTTTTTGCGAAAGCCGCTCTCTTCCGGCTCCGACGGCAGATCCACGCACTGACCGGTCACGTCGTATTTCCAGCCGTGATAGTGGCAGCGGATGCCGCAGTCCTCGCTCTCGCCGAACCACAGCGAAGCGCCGCGATGGGCGCAGAACTCGTCGATCAGGCCGAGGCAGCCTTTGGTATCGCGGAAGGCGATCAGGCGCTCACCCATCAGCTTGACTCGCACCGGCGGGCAGTCCGGCGCGGGAATTTCCGCCGCCAGCAGGAACGGCGCCCAATAGCGGCGCAACAGCTTGCCCATCAGCATGCCCGGGCCGATGCGGGAAAGCTGATCGTTTTGTTCACGCGACATCATGGCGACGTTTCCTCGAACTTTGTTATGCTTCCGCGGCAACGCGGGCTGGCCATTATAGGCACCCGCGCTTGCCGGGAAAGACGACCATGAACTTGCCGCGGATCGCTGTTGCCACCGGAGATCCGGCCGGGATCGGCCCGGAAATCGCGCTCAAGGCTGCGCTCGACGCGCGGGTGCGCGCCCTGTGCCGGCCCTTGCTGGTGGGCGACCCAGCGGCCGTGGAACTGCATGCGAAAGCCGCTGGTCTCACACCGCAATTGAACATCATCGGCAAAGCCGCCGACGCCAACTGGTCGGACGGCGGGGTCAACCTGCTCGATGCCGGCGACGGTGCGAACGTGCCGGTGATATTCGGCAAGGTCGATGCCGCTTACGGCCGCGCCTCGCTGAGCAGCGCCCGCCGCGCAATTAAAGCCGCGCTCGCCGGCGAGGTGGAGGCGGTGGTGGCGGCGCCGCAGACCGAGCGCTCGATCCAGGCTGCCGGCATCGCCTTCGACGGCTATCCCTCGTTCGTGGCGCGCGAGACCGGTACGCCGGTCAGCGACGTCTATCTGATGATCTGCTTCGACGACGTGCGCATCGCGCACGCCACCCTGCATGTCAGCGTGCGCGAAGCGGTCGCCTTGATAACGCCGGAGCGGGTCGAGCGCGTGATCCGTGTCACCGACGCCGCGCTCAAGCAGATCGGCATCGCGCGGCCGAAGATTTTCGTCAGCGGGCTCAATCCGCACGCCGGCGAAGACGGCATGTTCGGAGCTGAGGAAATCGAGATCATCGCGCCGGCGATCGCGCGCGCCGCGCAGGCCGACATCGAGGCGTCCGGCCCGTTCGGCGCCGACACCATGTTCCGCATGAAAGGTTGCGACGCCTTCATCGTCATGCTGCACGACCAGGGCCACATCGCCGCCAAGCTGCAAGCCTTCAATCGTACCGCCGGGCTTTCGATCGGCTCGCCGATCCTGTTCTCGTCGGTCGCGCATGGCAGCGCGCACGATATCGCCGGCAAAGGCGTCGCCGATCCCGGCGCGGTCATCGAGGCGGTCACAAGGCTAGCTAAAATACGCGTTGGGGAAAACGGGCGCGCTTAGCGCACCGGCGGCAGCGGGGAACTCGAAACCGCCGTGCCGTTGTGCGACGGCGGCGCCATCGGGTTCGCCGGTACCGCGTTCGGCGCTGCGCCGCTATTTGCCGCCGTCTCCGGCGCCTTGCCGGGCATGACGACGACGCGCGTGCCGACCTGAACGCGGCTGTATAGGTCCTCGATGTCTTCGTTGAGCAGCCGGATGCAGCCGGATGACACGAAGGTGCCGATGGTCGAGGGTTGGTTGGTGCCGTGGATGCGGTAGAGCGTCTGGCCGAGATAAAGCGCGCGCGCACCGAGCGGATTGCCCGGTCCGCCCGCCATCATGCGCGGCAGATAAGGCTGGCGCTCGATCATCTCCGACGGGGGAAACCAGTCCGGCCAATCCTTCATCTTGGAGATGCGCTCGGTGCCCGCCCAGGTGAAGCCCTCGCGGCCGACGCCGATGCCATAGCGCAGCGCCTTGCCGCCGCCGAGCACCAGATAGAGATAGGTGTTGGGCGTGTCGATGATGACGGTGCCGGCCGGTTCCTTGGTGGGGAGCGTCACCAGCTGCTTCTTGAGATTGGGCGCCAATTCCTTGGGTTGGCCTTGCTCGGGCTGATCCTCCGGCGGCAGCGCGGCGGTGCCAGCCGGCGGTACCGGCGGCGCGCCCGGCGCGGAACCGATCGCGCCCGGCGGGCGGATCGCATCGGGATCGTTGCTGGCGGCCGGAGTCTGCTGGTCGAGTTGATGGCCATAAAGCGGCGGACGCCCGCTAGGCGGGGCAAAGCTGGGTGGCGGTGGCGCTGCTTCGGCCTCGTCCGGATAGGGCAGGATCCGGCTGGGGGCGCCGGCTTGGCCAGGCGGAACCTGACTCATCTGCGGCGAGCGATACGGCCGGCGCGCCGGTTGATCGTCGTCATCGTCGTCGTTCCAAAAGGCGGGCGGCGGCAGCCGGTCTTCGTAATAAGCGCCCGGCGGCGGACCGCTCCGATAGTATCCCGGCGGCGGCGACGAATAATACTGTGCGACGGCGGGCGCGGCCAAAAAGACCGCCGCGACCGGAAGCGTCAGCAGGAAAAGTCCGTAGCGTCGGATCATCATCCACCTGTAGACCGAGGCACCAATGCCCCAGCCATCCCGTGGCCTGGATTGCCCCGGGATGAAGGCACATTCATGACAAGAATACGGCTATCTCAACAACCAGATTCTGCCGTGACGCCTTGGATTTTCGTCATGTTTTCTTAGCTTCCGCCGCTAAAACCTGCTTGGCCACGCGCTGGCAGTCGACCGCGGCCGGGAAGCCGCAATAGACCGCGATCTGCCGCAGGATGGCGCTGAGTTCCGTCGGCGTCAGCCCATTGCGCAGCGCGCCGCGGAAATGCGCCTCGAATTCATGCATGCGGCCGAGGCAGGCGATCATGCCGAGATTGAGCAGGCTGCGGTCGCGCGGCTTCAGAGCGTCGTCGCCCCACACCGCGCCCCAGCAATAGGTGTTGAGCAGTTCCTGGAATTGGCGATTGAAATCGTCGGTGTTGGCGACCGCGCGATCGACATATTCGTCCCCCAGCACCTTGCGCCGCATCGCCATGCCCTTGTCGTAGAGCGCTTTGTCCATGGTGGTATTCCTCCTTCATTACCGGTGGATTCCGGCGATATTCCTCATGTTGACAGCAATTTGCCGGTTTCGTCCATTTCCCAGCATGCCGGTTCCCTGGCATTCGACATCGGGCGCGGCGCCCCGACCAAATTGACGAATTGGCCGGCTACATCATACGCGCGGGATCATACGCGCGGGCGAGCGGCGCATGGGGCCGGTGCCGAACCGCCTGGCGGTCTATGGCTGGCTGAAAGAGCGCGAGCGCGCAGATGCGCGGCGGCTTGCTAAACCCCGGCAATTCAATAGGTTAGACTGGAGCGCGGACAAATTTATCCCCGATTTCCCCGCTTCCCCTTCCCCACAGGATTCCACGCCGTTGCGCGTTTAATGGACAGGCCAAGGTCTACAATGGACGGGCATTCCCGATGGCGGTCGCCTCACTGCGATGGATGACAGCGACGAAGCGCTCATGGCCCGGATCGCGCGCGGCGACGAGCGGGCGTTCCGCGCGCTCGTCAGCCGCCATCTGTCGGTCATGTTCGGGCTCGCCCGCCGCATTCTCGGCAACGCCGCCGATGCCGAGGACGTGGCGCAGGAAGCCATGTTACGGGTCTGGACTCACGCGCCGCGCTGGCAGCCACTGGCGCTATTCCGCACCTGGCTCACGCGCATGGTGGTCAATCTCTGTCTCGACCGCAAGCGGCGCGCGCCCTGGGTCGCGCTGGAAGCCGCCGGCGAGATCGTCGATCCGGCGCTTGGCGCGAGCGAAAAAACGGAACGCGACGAGCGCGAGCGGCTGGTCGCGGCGGCGATCGCCGAACTGCCTGCGCGCCAGCGCGCGGCGATCGTGCTGACTTACGGCGACGGCATGAGCAATGCGCAGGTGGCGGAAATTCTCGACACTTCGGTGTCGGCGGTGGAGACCTTACTGGTGCGCGGCAAGCAGAACCTACGCCGTGTGCTCTACAGTGTGATCGATGAGGACGGGTAAAATGGACAAAAATCAGCTGCAGGACTTTCTCGAGGCCGCGCTCAAGCGTCAGACGCAGGCGCCGCCCGCGGATGACGCGGCGGTGGAGCGCGTGCTCAAGCGCCTGAGCGGTCCGCTGCCGCGGCAGAAGATGCCGCTGTGGCGCCTGCCGGGCGTGCTGCTCGACTGGCAATTCGCGCCGGCCTGGCCGCGTATGGCGGCGCTGGCCTGCTGCGCCGCGCTCGGCTTCGTCATCGGCATCGCCGGGGTTGACCGGCGCTTCGACGGAGGCGGTTCACCGTTCGCGGTCGCCAGCCGCAGCGATATCGGCTCTATCGTGTTCGAGCCCGAAGCGCTGACCGGAGCGCGCCCATGACCATCGCCCAATATGCTCCCGCGATCACGCGCGGTTCGTCGCGCTGGCTGCTGCTCGGCTCGCTCGCGCTCAATCTGTTTTTCGTCGGCGTCGCGGTGGCGATGGCGATCCGCGCGCCGGCCCCGCCGACCTGGGACCGCAACGTGTTCGTGCGCGTCGAGCGCATCGCCGACACCTTGTCGCCGGCCGACGCCGACCTGCTGCGCGGCCAGATCAAAGCCAACCGCCAGTTGATCGACGACACGCAGCGGCAATACCACTCCGCGCAGGACCAGATCCACGAGACGCTGCGGCACGAGCCGTTCGATGTCGAGGCGATGCGCGCCGCCATGGCGAAGACCCGGGCGGCGCGGCAGGCCTTCGATCAGGTCATCCAGGGCGTGTTCGCGTTCTCGGCGTCGCAAATGTCGCCGGCCGGCCGTAGCGCGCTGGCCGACTGGCCGCCCGGCCGTAAATCCACGAGCACCCGACAATAAAACAGGCTATTTTTCCCTCTGATGCCAGTTTTGAGCCGTTTTTGAAAGTCGCCGGTATGCTTTGCGATAGCCAGGGCGTGAGGTCGAGGACAAAGCGACGCGCGCGCCCGTTTTTGGCCATGCTGCAAGGATTCTGCCTGATGCTGCCCCTGGGCGGCTGCCTGCTCAGCGGCGAAAAGCCCGATCCCGCGCTCGATATTCCACAGGCCTATGATGGCGGCCCGAAAAATCCCGAGGTGGCGGAAGCGGCGCTGCCGCCACTCGACTGGTGGCGCGGCTTCCGCTCGAAGGAACTGACCGAAATCATCGAAGAGGCGCGTTCCGCCAATCTCGATATCGCCGCAGCGGTTGCCCGCATTGTGCAGGCCGACGCGCAGTCGCGCATCGCCGGCGCGCCGCTGTTGCCGAGCATCGGTCTTAACGGCAATGCCGAACGTGCGCAGGAATCCAAGACGATCGGCCTCGGCAACGGCAAGCCGTTCATCGACGACAAAGGCTTTGCCGTGAGCAACAATCTGACCGCCTCGCTCACGGCGAGCTACGAGATCGACTTCTGGGGTAAGAACCGCGCGTTAATGCGCGCAGCCGAGGAGTTTGCAGTCGCTAGCCGCTACGACCGCGAGGTGGTGGGTTTGACCACCGTGGTTGCTGCCGCCAATGCCTATTTCCAGGTTCTCGCAGCACAGGACCTATTGAAGGTCACGCACGCAAATCTGGCCAGCGCCACGCGCGTGCTCAATCTCATCCAGCAGCGGCTCAATGCCGGCACGGCGTCCGCGCTCGATACCGCGCAGCAAGAGAGCCTGGTCAATACCCAGCGTGCCTTGATCCCGCCCTTGGAGCGGACGCTCACGCAGAACCGCAACGCCCTGGCAGTGCTGATCGCGCGCTCGCCCGAGCATGTGCGTATCCGCGGCGGATCGTTGGACAGCATCGCCTATCCGCGGGTGACGCCGGGCCTGCCGTCCGAGCTTTTGACCCAACGCCCCGACATTCGCGAAGCCGAGGCCAATCTCGCCGCCGCTAATGCCAATGTCTACAATGCGCGCGCGCAGTTCCTGCCCAGCATCAACCTCACCGGCGAAGGCGGCTATCAGAGCTCAGTCCTCAAAATACTGATGCGGCCGGAGTCGGTGTTCTTCAACGTCGCCGCTGGTTTGACGCAGCCGATCTTCGAAGGCGGCAAGCTGCTGGGCAATCTCGACCTGCAGAAAGGCAAGCAGGACGAGTTGTTGCAGACATATCGCAAAGCTGTGATCTCCGCCTTCTCCGACGTCGAAACCGCCCTTGACGGCATCCGCCAGACCGCGCTGCGCGAGCGGCTGCAACTCGAGGTGGTGACGAGTTCGCGGCGGGCTTTCGAAATTTCCGAGCAGCGCTTGAACCAAGGCACCATCGACCTCATCGTCGTGCTGCAAACCCAGCAGTCGCTCTATGTGGCGGAAATCGCGCATGTGCAGGCGCGCCTGGAACACGTTCAAGCGATCGTGAGCCTTTATCAGGCGCTCGGCGGCGGCTGGCTGCCGAAGCCGCTGGAGACCACCGATGCACGGTGAACTGCCGAAGCAGATTTGGGCGAAGACCAAAGGCCGCACCCGCCGCAATCTGGCGATCGGCGTAATCGTCATCGTGGCCGCGGCCGCGCTGATCTATGTCTTCACCGGTTCGCCGCCACAGCAGCGCCGCAGCCCGTTCGGCACCGAAGGCGGGCCAGTGCCGGTGCTGGTCGCCGCCGCAGCCAAGGCCGATGTACCGGTCTATCTAACTGCTGTCGGCACCATCAAGGCGCTCAACACCGTGACGGTGCGTCCGCAGGTGGACGGCAAGCTGCTCAGCGTCGGCTTCAAGGAAGGGGACGACGTCAAGAAAGACGACGTGCTGGCACGCATCGATCCCACCACCTACCAGGCGCAGCTCGACCAGGCAATCGCCAAGAAAGCGCAGGACGCAGCGCAGCTCGCCAACGCCAAGATCGACCTCGACCGCTATGAAAAACTGGCGGCCACCAATGCCATCAACAAGCAGCAAGCCGACACGCAACGGGCGCTGGTCGCGCAATTTGCCGCGCTGGTGCAATCCGACCAAGCGGCGATCGAGAACGCGCAAGCGACGCTCGGCTACACCACCATCGTCGCGCCGATCGCAGGGCGCACCGGTATCCGCATGGTCGACGAAGGCAATATTGTGCACGCCTCCGATGCCAATTCCGCGATCGTGGTGATCACCCAGCTCAAGCCGATCTCGGTGCTGTTCAGCCTGCCGCAGCAGGACCTTGGCCAGGTCAATGACGCCTTCGCCAAGGCGCCGCTCAGCATCGAGGCGCAGCGGCCCGACAGCGACGCGGTGATCGACCGCGGCACCTTGCGCGTGGTCGACAATCAGGTCGACCAGACCACGGGCACCGTGAAGCTCAAGGCCGAGTTTCCCAATACCGGTCTGGCTCTCTGGCCGGGGCAGTTTGTCAACGTGCGGCTGTTGATCGACACCCTGAAAGACGTGGTGGTGATCCCGACCGGCGCGGTGCAGCGCGGCCCGAACGGCACCTTCGTCTTCGTGGTCAAAGATGACAACACCGTGGCGATACGCCCGATCGCCGTGCAGATGCAGGATGAGACGCAGACCGTGGTCAAGAGCGGCCTGACGCCGTCCGAGCGCGTGGTCACCACCGGCTTCGTCCGGCTAACCGACGGCAGCAAGGTGACGATCGGCAGCGCCGAGGGCGCGTCGGTTGCGGCCCCGCAAGGCGCGCGGCCGCGCAGCGGCCAGCAGTCCGGCGCCGGGGGGCCGAATTCGCAGCAATGAGCGTTTCCTCCCCATTCATCCACCGGCCGATTGCCACCTCCCTGCTTGGCATCGCGGTGATGCTGGGTGGCGCGCTCGGTTATTGGTGGCTGCCGGTTTCCGCGCTGCCGCAGGTGGATTTCCCCACCATTCAGGTCACCACCCAGCTTCCAGGTGCCAGTCCCGACACCATCACTTCGCTGGTGACCGCGCCGCTGGAGCGGCAGTTCGGCCAGATCCCGGCGCTGCAAACCATGACCTCGGCGAGCTCGTTCGGCATCAGCCAGGTCACGTTGCAATTCGATCTCAACCGCGACATCGACGCCGCCGCGCAGGACGTGCAATCGGCGATCAATGCCGCCGGCTCGACGCTGCCGCGCAACCTGCCCTACCCGCCGCTCTATTCCAAAGTGAACCCGGCCGACGCGCCAGTCATCACGCTGGCGCTCACTTCGCAAACCATCGATCTGCGCACGCTCAGCGACATGGCCGACACCATCATGGCGCCGCGGCTTTCGGAGGTGACCGGCGTCGGTCACGTCTCAGTGCAAGGCGGCATCCGCCCGGCGATCCGCATCCAGGCCGACTTGTCGCGGCTCGCCGCCTATGGCATCGCGCTCGAGGATCTACGCACCGCCATTGTCGGCGCCAACGTCGCCGGAGCCAAGGGTTCGCTCGACGGCGCACACCAGTCCTACACCATCGCCGCCAACGATCAGATCACCGCCGCCGCCACCTATAAATCGGTGGTGGTGGCGTTCCGCAACGGCGCGCCGGTTAAGATCAGCGACGTCGCCGACGTAATCGACGGGCTGGAGAACACAAAGGTCGGCGCTTCCTACAAGAGTACGCCGGCGATTGTGGTGGACGTGCAACGCCAGCCCGGCGCCAATGTAATCGAGACCGTGAACCGCGTGCGCGCCGAACTGCCACGGCTGCGGCGCGCAATGCCGGCGGCTGCCCAACTCACCATCGTCAACGATCGCACCACCACTATCCGCGCCTCGATCCACGACGTGCAGTTCACGCTAATGCTCAGCGTGGTGCTGGTCGTGTTGGTGGTGCTGATTTTCCTGCGCACCGTCCGCGCCACTATCATTGCCGGCGTGGCGTTGCCGCTGTCGCTGATCGCAACCTTCGGCGTGATGTGGTTTGCCGGCTTCTCGCTCGACAATTTGTCGCTGATGGCGCTGACCATCGGCACCGGCTTCGTGGTGGACGATGCCATCGTGATGATCGAGAACATCGTCCGCCACATGGAGAACGGCGAAAAGCCGCTCGACGCGGCGTTGCGCGGCGCCAGCGAAATCGGCTTCACGGTGATCTCGCTGACGCTGTCGCTGATCGCGGTGTTCATCCCGTTACTGTTCATGACCGGCCTGGTCGGCCGCATGTTCCGCGAATTCGCGCTCACGCTCACCATCGCGGTGGTCGCTTCCGCCATCGTCTCGCTGACGCTGACGCCGATGATGTGCAGCTGGCTGTTGCGGCAAGGTGGCGGAAGTGTTGGCGGCGGCGGCGACAACGCGCTCGCGCGGCGCTTTTCCGGCCTGATCGAGCGCACGGTCGAGGCCTATCACCACAGTCTGATTTGGGTGCTGCGCCACCAGCGCGAAACGCTGCTGGTGACGCTGGCGACGCTGGCCGCCACCATTTTCCTCTACATCGTCATGCCGAAAGGCTTCCTGCCGTTGCAGGACACCGGCCTGATCACCGCGGTGACGGAAGCCGGCACCGACGTCTCGTTCAACGAAATGCAGCGCCGCCAGAATAAAGTCGAAGCCATCATCCGCACCGATGCGGACGTGACCGGTGTGGTGTCGGTGATCGGCGTGAGCCCGCTCAACGCCACGCCCAACGCCGGCCGGCTCGCCATCGTCTTGAAGCCGCGCAATGCGCGCAGCGCACGCGTGGACGCGATCATCGCGCGGCTGAAAGACGCGGTCACCGGTATTCCCGGCATGAATGTGTATTTCCAGGCCACCCAGGACATCCAGATCTCCACACGGGTAAGCCGCGCTCAGTACCAATATACGCTGGTCGGCAGCGATACCGCTGAGGTGCTGGAATGGGCCGACAAGCTGGCGCGCAAGCTGCGTGGCGATCCGGCACTGCGCGAGGTCGCCTCCGAAGCGCAGGAAGGCGGCCCGCGCGTGAACGTCGACGTCGACCGCGAGCAGGCCGGGCGGCTCGGCGTCTCGATGCAGAGCATCACCGACACCCTCAACGACGCTTTCGGCCAGCGGCAGATTTCGACCATCTACGGCCAGGCCAACCAGTATCGCGTCATCCTGGAAGCGCAGCCGCGCTACCAGCAAGACCCCGGTTCGCTGGGCAAGCTCTACGTCACCGGCGCCAGCACCTCGACTGGCACGGCGGCCACCGTCGCCAATACTGCTGCCGGCAGCACCAATACCAACATCACGGCCACGCCCAACACGGTGACCGGCTCGACCCAGGTGCTGCTCGCTGCCTTCGCCCGCTTTGTGAACACCTCGGCGCCATTGGCGATCGCGCACCAGGAGCAGTTTCCCTCGGTCACCATCAGCTTCGATCTGAGCGGGGGCTATGCGCTGAGTGACGCGGTTTCCGTCATTAGCGCGGCGCAGCAGCAAATCGGCATGCCGTCGTCGGTGACCGGCAGTTACTCCGGCGACGCGGCGGAATTCGCCAAGTCGCTCACCGGCGAGCCGTGGCTGATCCTCGCCGCGGCAATCGTCATCTACATCGTGCTTGGCGTGCTATACGAGAGCTTCATCCATCCGCTCACGATCCTCTCCACTTTGCCCTCGGCCGGCGTCGGCGCGCTGCTGGCGCTGATGCTCTTTCATTATGACCTGTCGGTGATTGCGCTGATCGGCATCGTGCTGCTGATGGGCATTGTGAAGAAGAACGCGATTTTGATGATCGACTTCGCGATCGAGGCCGAGCGCCATGAGGGCCTAAGCCCTGAGGAATCGATCGTGCAGGCGGCGCTGCTGCGCTTCCGGCCGATCATGATGACGACGCTGGCCGCGCTGTTCGGCGCGCTGCCGCTGGCGCTCGAAAGCGGCACCGGCTCAGAGCTGCGCAATCCGCTCGGCATCACAATCGTCGGCGGCTTGCTACTCAGCCAGTTGCTCACGCTCTACACCACACCGGTGATCTATCTCTACATGGAGCGGCTGCGCGCGCGGCTGACCACGCCCGGCAAAGTCCGGCCGCATCCGGCGGAGTAGCTCATGATCCCGAAAAGTGGGAACCGGTTTCCCATCTTCGCTAAGCCCGCTTCAGCGGGCCAAGCAAGGTCGGAAAAGATCATGCGCAGGCAGAACAGCCCATGAATTTCTCCTACCCGTTCATCCGCCGGCCGATCGGCACCACGCTGCTGGCAGTCGGGCTGTTCCTGGTCGGTGCCGTGGCCTATAGCTTCCTGCCGGTCGCCAGCCTGCCGAGCGTGGATTTCCCGACCATTTTCGTGACCGCCAATCGGCCCGGCGCCGACCCCAATATCATGGCCGCCACCGTCGCCGCCCCGCTCGAGCGGCGGCTGGGCGAGATTTCCGGCGTCACCGAATTGACCTCGGTGAGTTCGCTCGGTCTGTCACGCATTACCGTGCAGTTCGACTTGAGCCGCAGCATCGAGGGCGCCGCCCGCGACGTGCAGGCCGCGCTCAATGCCGCGCTCAGCGACCTGCCCGGCGACCTGCCGACGCTGCCGACTTTCCGTAAAGCCAATCCGGCGGCGGCACCGATCCTGATCTTGGCGCTGACATCCAAGACCATGCAGCCGGCCGAGGTCTATGACGCCGCCGACAGCATCATCGCGCAGCGGCTAAGCCAAGTGAACGGCGTCGGCGACGTCACAGTGGCCGGCTCCGAGCAGCCGGCCATCCGCGTGCGCGTCGATCCGGCGCGCATCGCCGCCATGGGCGTGAGCATGGAGGACGTGCGCACCGCGATCGCCAATTCCAATGCGGCCGGACCGCTCGGCACCTTCGACGGCGCCAAGCGCGGCGTCACCATCGGCATCAACGCCCAGCTGCGCACGCCCATCGAATACAATCCGCTGGTAGTGAAAACCGTCGACAGCACCGTGATCCGCCTGTCCACCATAGCCTCGATCGAGCCGAGCGTGCGCAACAGCCGTTCCGCCGGCTGGTTCAACAAAGACCCTTCCGTGCTGCTGATCGTAACCAAGCAGGCCAATGCCAACGTCATCGACACGGTGGACCGTATCTACGACCTGCTGCCCGAACTGCGGCAATGGGTACCGGCCGGTCTCGACATCTCGATTTTGGCCGACCGGACGCAGACCATCCGCGCCAGCGTACACGACATGCAGCTCACGCTCGGCGCCACCGTCATCCTGGTGATGCTGGTGGTGGCGCTGTTCCTGCGCCGCACGGCAGCAACTCTGGCCGCCGGCGTCACCGTGCCGCTGTCGCTCGCCGGCACCTGCGCGGCGATGTGGGCGGCCGGATTCTCGATCGACAATCTGTCGCTGATGGCGCTGGCGGTGTGCATCGGCTTCGTGGTGGACGACGCCATCGTGATGATCGAGAACATGTTCCGCTATCTGGAAAAAGGCGCCTCGCCGCTGCGCGCCACGCTTAAGGGCGCCAAGCAGATCGGCTTCACCGTGGTATCGATCAGCGTGTCGCTGATCGCCGCGTTCATTCCGCTGTTGTTCATGGGCGGCATTGTCGGGCGGCTGTTCCGCGAATTCTCCGTGACGCTGGCCTTCGCGATTGTGGTGTCCACCGTGGTGTCGCTGTCGGTGACGCCGATGATCTGCGCTTATTTCGTGCGCTCGGCTCCGAGCCACGATGCCACCTGGCTCGATCGCCTGGTCGAGGGCACACTCGCGCGCACGATTCGCATCTACGACCGCACGCTCTCCTTCGTACTTGAACACCACGCGCTGGCGCTGATCGCGTTCGTCGCCACCATCACGCTCACCGTCGGCCTCTATATCAAGACACCGAAGGGCTATTTCCCGCAGGACGACACCGGACTGATCTTCGGTGGCACGCAGGCCTCGACCGATATTTCATACGAGGCCATGCTGCAATTGCAGCAGAAGGCGATGGACGTCGTGCTGACCGACCCGGCGGTGGCGGGCCTGGGCTCCTCTGTCGGCGCCTCCGCATTCAATGCCTCGGTCAATCGCGGCCGCATGTTCATCAGCCTGAAGCCGCTGGCCGAGCGCCACAATGTGAGCACGCAGGTCGTCGTCGCGCGGCTGCGCGCCAAGCTCAACCAGATCCCCGGCATTCGCGTGTTCATGGTCCCGGCGCAGGACTTGCGGGTCGGAGGACGGCAGAGCGATTCGCAATACCAGTTCACGCTGTGGAGCGCCGATATTGATGCGCTGCAAAGCTGGGTGCCTAAAGTCATAGACCAGGTGAAGCAGGTCACGGGCGTGACCGACGTCACCACCGACCGCGAGCAAGGCGGCCTGCAAGCCAATGTCAGCATCGACCGCGCGGCGGCCGCGCGCCTCGGCGTACGCATCCAGGACATCGACAACTCGCTCAACGACGCGTTCTCGCAGCGGCAAATTTCGACCATCTACAGGCAGCGCAACCAGTATCGGGTGATCCTGGAAGTCGACCGCAAATATCAGCGCGACCCCGGCGACCTCACCCATGTCTACGTCGCGGGCGTCGGCAATACGCAGGTGCCGCTATCGGAGGTGGCGCATGTCGAGCGCTCGATCGCACCGCTGGTGGTGAACCATCAGGGGCAGTTCCCGTCGGTCACCATCACTTACAACATCCTGCCCAATTTCCCAATCGAGGACATCACCGCGGGAATCGAACGGGCGGTGGCGGAAATGCACATTCCCGACATGATCCATGCCGACTTCGCCGGCGACGTGCAGGCCTTCAAACAGTCGGTGGGCGCGCAGCCGCTGCTGCTGCTAGCGGCGCTGATCGCGGTCTATATCGTGCTCGGGGTACTGTACGAAAGCCTGGCGCATCCGCTCACCATCATCTCGACGCTGCCGTCGGCGGGTCTTGGCGCGCTACTCGCCTTGCAGCTGTTCAGCACCGAACTCACCGTGATCGCCTTCATCGGCATCATCTTGCTGATCGGCATCGTGAAGAAGAACGGCATCATGATGGTGGACTTCGCGCTCGACGGCGAACGCCGGCGCGGATTACCGCCGCAGCAGGCCATTCACGAAGCCTGCCTAGCGCGCTTCCGGCCGATCCTGATGACCACCATGGCGGCGGCGCTCGGCGCCTTGCCGCTGGTCATCGCAACCGGCCCCGGCTCAGAACTGCGCCGGCCGCTCGGCATCACCATCATTGGTGGCCTTTTGGTGTCGCAGGCGCTCACGCTCTACACCACGCCGGTGATCTATCTGCTGCTCGACAAATTGCACCGCAGGCTCGGTGGCAGAAGCTTCACCTTCATCAAGCGTGCGCCGGGCATCCAGCCGGCGGAGTAGCTAGACCCCCAAATACCGGCGTTGCACATCCGGCGCGGCGGCGAGCTCGCGCGAGGCGCCGCTCCACACCACGCGGCCGCGCTCGATCAGAAAATGGCGGTCGGCGACGCGCGTCAGCGTACCGACATTCTTGTCGATCACCAGGATGGCGAGACCCAGTTCCTTCAGGCGGGCAAGGCAGCGCCAGATCTCGGCGCGGATCAGCGGCGCCAGGCCTTCGGTCGCTTCGTCCAAAATCAACAGCCGCGGATTGGTCATCAACGCGCGGCCGATCGCCAGCATCTGCTGCTCGCCGCCGGAAAGCTGGTTGCCCATGCTGGCGGCGCGCTCGGCCAGCCGCGGGAAGAGGCCATTGACCTTCTCCAGCGTCCAGCCGTCGCTGCCGCGCCCGACAGCCGTCGCCACCAGATTCTCGCGCACGCTGAGATTGGGGAAAATCTGCCGACCTTCCGGCACCAGGCCGATGCCGAGCTTGGCGACCTTGTAGGACGGCAGGCCGCGGATCTCGCGGCCGGCGAAGCGGATCGTTCCGGAGCGCGCGGGGGTGAGCCCCAAGATCGAGCGCACCGTGGTGGTCTTGCCCATGCCGTTGCGCCCCATCAGCGTCACCATCTCGCCGGGCGCGATCGATAGCGACACGCCGAACAGCACCTGGCTCAGGCCGTAACACGTTTCGATTCCGGCGATGTCGAGCACGTTGTCAGCCATGGCCGGCGCCCTCCGCCTCGGCTTCGCCCAGATACGCATCACGCACGGCGGCGTTGGCGCGGATGTCGGCGGGCGCGCCGGAAGCGATCACCCGGCCATAGACCAGCACCGTGATGCGGTCGGCGAGCGCAAACACCGCTTCCATGTCGTGCTCGACAAGGAGGATGGTGAGCTCCCGCTTTAAGGACCGCAGCATGTCGACCATGCGGGCGGATTCTTCCGGGCCCAGGCCCGCCATCGGTTCGTCGAGCAGCAGCATGCGGGGCGAGCCGGCGAGCGCCATGGCCAGCTCGAGCTGGCGATGCTCGCCATGACTCAAAGCTGACGCCGGCAGCTCGGCGCGCCGATCCAAGCCAACGCGGGCGAGCAACGCGCGTGCCGGCTGGCGCAATTCCGACTCCGCTCTCGCATTGCGCCAGAAATGAAACGAATGGCCGACATGCGCCTGCACCGCCAGCGCCACATTGTCGAGCACGCTGAGATCGAGAAACAAGGACGTGATCTGAAACGAACGCGCCAGCCCCAGCGCGCTGCGGCGATACATCGGAAGCTGGGTGATGTCGTTGCCGGCGAAATGGATGCGGCCGGAATCAGGCATCAATTGTCCGCTGAGCTGGGCGATCAGCGTGGTCTTGCCGGCGCCGTTCGGCCCGATCACCGCGTGCAGTTCGCCGGCGGCGATGTCGAGCACGATATCGTCGGTGGCGACGATGCCCTCGAAGCGCTTGGCCAGGTGACTGACCTGCAGCATTGGATTGTTCTTGGGCTCGCTCATGCACGCACCTTGGCGCCTAGTTTGGCGAGCAGGCCGTCGATGCCGCGGCGCGCGAACAACACGACGAGGAGCAGCAACGGACCCATGATAATCTGCCAATATTCCGAGGCACGGGACGCCGCCTCGCCAAAGAACGGCGTGCCGACCAGCTTGATCACAAACGGCAACATTTCTTCAAACAGCAGCAGCGCCACCGCGCCGAACAACGGGCCAAAGGGCGAAGCCATGCCGCCGAGTACGACCATGATGATGAGGTCGCCCGAGCGCGTCCAATACATGATCCCCGGGCTGACGAAGTCGGTGTGATTGGCCAACAGCGCGCCCGCCAGCCCGCACAGCGTCCCGGCAATGACGAAACAGACCAGGCGATAGCGGTAGGTCGGGAAACCGATCGCCCGCATGCGCGTGTCGTTCGAGCGCGAGCCCTGTATCACCAAGCCGAAGCGCGAATTCACCAGCCGCCAGATCAGATAGATCGACCCATACAGCAGCGCCAGGCAGACGTAATAGAACTGCACCTTGTTCGACAGATCGATTGGCGCCACGAACTGACTGCGCTTGTAGATGGTGAGACCGTCATCGCCGCCATAGCGCGCCAGCCCGGCGATGATGTAATAGGCCATCTGCGCAAACGCCAAGGTGATCATGATGAAGTAGACGCCGCGGGTGCGCAGCGACAGCGCGCCGATGATCAGCGCGAACAGCGCGGAGGCGACGAGCGCCACCGGCCACTGCACGAAGCCGGTGAAAATTCCCTCATGCGCCAGAATACCGACTGCATAGCCGCCGATGCCGATATAGGCGGCGTGACCGAAGCTCATCATGCCGCCATAACCGAGGATCAGATTGAGGCTGCCGGCGGCCAGCGCCAAGATGACGATGCGGGTGAACAGTGTGAGCAGGAAGCGGTTGCCGCCGAGCTCGACATAAACCGGCAGCAGCACCAGCGCGGCCAACAGCGCGACGATCACGATATTGCGGACGCTGAGCCAGCCGGTCATTTTTGGCCCGCCGAGAACAAGCCTTCGGGTTTGACCACCAATACGATCGCCATCAGCAGATAGATCAGCATCGATGAGAGCGCGGGCGCCGCGGTCGAAGCCGCGTCCTTGCTCAATACCATGCGCAATAGATCGGGAAAGAAGGCGCGGCCTAACGTGTCGACGAAGCCGACGAAAATCGCCGCCACCAACGCACCACGGATCGAGCCGATGCCGCCAATCACGGTGATGACAAAAGCGAGAATGAGGATGTTCTCGCCCATGCCGATCTGCACAGTGAGGATCGGCGCCTGCATCAGACCGGCGAGACCCGCGAGCGCGGCGCCTAGCCCAAATACCAGCGTATAGAGCAGCTTGATATTGACGCCGAGCGCACCGACCATTTCGCGGTTCGACGCGCCGGCGCGGATCAGCATGCCCATGCGCGTGCGCATCACCAGCACGTAGAGGAAGGCCGCCACCACCAACGTGACGGCGATGATGGCAAGCCGGTAGGCGGAATAATTGACGCCCGGCAGAATCTGCACCGAGGTGTTGAGCCAGGACGGCAGCGGCAGGCTCAAGCCCTCGGCGCCCCAGATCAGCCGCACCAGCTCATCGAAGAACAGAATGAGACCGAAAGTCGCCAGCACATGGTCGAGATGATCGCGGCCGTACAGCCTGCGCATCGCGATCACCTCCACCGCCATGCCGACCATCAGTGTGGCTGCGAGCGCGAGCATCGCGCCGAGCACGAAGCTGCCGGTCCAGGCCGCGAAGGTGGCGGCGAAATAGGCGCCGATCATATAGAGCGAGCCGTGCGCCAGATTGACCAGGTCCATGATGCCGAACACCAGGGTCAGTCCCGCCGCCAGCAGAAACAGCAGCAGGCCGAACTGCAAACCGTTCAGGCATTGCTCGATGATAAGCGTCATGGTGCGCTGATCGTGAAATTCGGCGGTGTCGCGATAATTAAATGGCGGCAGCGCCGATGCGCCGCCGCCGCCGTATCCTGCGCCTGGATCACTTCATCGGGCACTTGCCGTGGAAGCTGTCCTGGTTTTCCTTGACGATGGTGGCGACGGTCTTCAGCACAAAGTCGCCCTTGGCGTCCTGCACCACATCCTGCAGATAGAAGGCCTGGATCGGGAAGTGGTTGTTGCCGAACCTGAAATCACCGCGCACCGATTTGAAATCGGCTTTCTCCATCGCCTTCTGCACCGCCGGCTTGTCGCTTAGGTTGCCCTTGGTGGCGACCACCGCCGAGTTGATGAGATTGACGGCATCGTACGACTGCGCGCCGTAGAACGAGGGCCGGTGGCCCGGATATTTCTTGATGTAATCGGCCACAAACTTCTTGTTCGCGTCGTTGGGCAGATCGTTCACCCACTCCTGCGTGCCGGGCACGCCGAGCGCGAGCTCCTTCTGCAGCGGCAGTGACAATTCGTCGATGGTGTAAACGGTGTAGAGCGGGATCTTGCCCTTGAGACCCGCCTGTGCGTACTGGCTGAGGAACTGCACGCCCGCCTTGCCCGGATAAAACACGAAGATGGCGTCCGGATTGGCGGCCTTCGCCTTCGACAGCTCGGCGGAGAAGTCGAGCTGCGCCGGCCAGGTGGTATATTCCTCGCCGACGACCTTGCCCTTGAAGGTTGCGACCAGACCGGCCAGCATGTCCTTGCCGGCGGCATAGTTCGGACCGATCAGAAACACCGACTTCACGTCCTTCTGGTTCATGTAGTGACCCATCGCCTGCGGCGTCTGGTCGTTCTGCCAGGAGGTCGAGAAAAAATAGGGCGAGCACAATTCGCCGGCGATCTGATTCGGGCCGGCATTGGCGCTAATGATGAAGGTCTTGGAATCGACCGCAGGCTTGACCGAAGCCAGCAGCACGTTCGACCAGATGTAGCCGACCACGAAATCGACCTTGTCGGACTCGATCAGCTTCTCGGTCTTCTGCTTGCCGACTTCCGGCTTTTGCTGGTCGTCCTCGTAGATCACTTCGACCGGCAGGCCGCCCATCTTGCGGCCAAGATGGTCGAGCGCAAGCTCGAAGCTATCGCGCATGTCGTTGCCGATCACCGCGGTCGGACCGCTGAACGTGCTGACGAAACCGATCTTGATCGTTTTTTGCTGGGCCATAGCCGGGCCCGCTGCGAGCATCAAAGCAGCGCCCGCAACCAACATAGTTTTACGCATTTGACTTCCTCCCCAGGGGGCCTTTTGGCCCATTCGTGCAAGATACTAATGTACCGGCATCGGCGCTCAAAGGTCCACCGGCGTCGCGGTAGCAGTTTGCTACCCGCGTGAAATGGCCAGTAATTCGAGCTTATTGGCCATGTACGGGCAGTTCTTGACCTGTTCGCCGGGCGCCCGGCAATCTAGCTGGTGGCCTCAAGCCTCTGGGTGAGCCGCATCCCGAAGGGAAGTTTATCCATGTTCTCAGGCGTTGAAATTGTCACGCCCATCCGTGACTGTCACCTGGCCGGCGTGGTCGCATGCATGCCGCGCATCTCGCGGAAAGAGATCAACTTCTTGCGACTTTCATCCCACAACACCAGGCGGACGCATTTGATGCTTTGCCACAAAGTTAGCCGGCCGATGTCGCGGAGTTCGGGGTGTTCGCGCAGCACCCGCGGCAACCGGTAGTAGGGAATTCGACTGCACAAGTGATGCACATGGTGCACGCCGATATTAGCGGTGAACCAGCGCAAAAATCCGGGCAGAACATAATGCGAGCTGCCGTGCAGCGCGGCTTCGTGCAAATCCCATTGATCGTCGTCGGCCCACACCGTGCGCTCGAACTGATGCTGGACGTAGAATAGCCACACGCCCATTGCGGCTGCCAGCAGCATGATCGGCCCATGCACAAGCAGGAACGGTCCGATGCCGATCAGCCACATCAGGGTGGCGACGATGATCGCGATGGCGAGGTTGGTGCCCATCGTGCTGACCCAAGGCTGCCAGCCGTTGCGCATCAAGCCGAGCGGAAGCCGCTGCCGCAGGATGAAAAGATAGGCCGGCCCCAGACCAAACATCACCGCCGGATGGCGGTAAAACCGATACATCAGGCGGCGCCAGCGCGACAGCGTCAGATATTCGCGCACCGTCAGGGTATCGACATCGCCGATGCCACGGCGCTCCAGATTGCCCGAGGTCGCATGATGAATGGCATGGGTTCGCCGCCAGAAGTCGTACGGCGTCAAGGTGAGTACACCCAACGCGCGACCGATCCAATCGTTGGCGAGGCGATGGCGGAAAAATGCGCCGTGCCCGCAATCGTGCTGGATCATGAACAACCGCACCAAAAAACCCGCGGCCGGAACGGCGAGCAACAAGGTGAGCCACCAAAAGCCCAGGTAATAGGATGCCCACATAAGTACCCAGAGCAGCATGAGGGGTCCGAAGGTGATGCCGAGCTCGATCAAGCTGCGTGCGCCGCTGGGTTCGCGGTAGCGGATGAGAATCTGGGTCCAGGCGCGCGCGTCGGTCGCTCGTCCCGCGCCGGCGGGATCTTGTCTATTGTCCAAGCTGCTGCCCTTTGTGAGTATGAATGGAGCGCAAGTCGACCACCCACAGGGCTGTCGCACTCACGTACGTTCGTATTTCGTGGAAACAGTTATTTTGAAGATTACCACGGTTTTTTTGTGTCGGCTACGGGACAAAGTAGTATCTGGGGATGACGAGCAATTGGACCACGGGAGACAATGCATGACCCCCACCGTCGCCATCATCGCTCCCGGCAACATGGGCAGCGCGGTGGGCACACGCCTGACCGAGAACAAGGTAAAAGTGCTTACCTCTCTCGCCGGCCGCAGCGCGGCAAGCGCGGCCCGTGCCGGCACGGCCGGCATGACCGCGGTGGCCGACGCGCAATTGACGGAAAGCGACTTCCTACTCTCGATCGTGCCGCCGGGCGACGCGCTCGCGTTGGCCAAGCGTCTGGCACCCGTGCTAACCGCTGCCAACAAAAAACTAGTTTACGTCGAATGCAACGCGGTCAGCCCGCGCAGCATGCTCGAAATCGCCGACGTGGTCGGCTCAACCGGCTGCCCCTTCGTCGGCGCCGGCATCATCGGCCCGCCACCGAAGCCGGGCACGAACAACACCAAATTCTACGCCGCCGGCCCGGCCGCCGGCCTGTTCGCCAATCTCAACGACTACGGGCTAATCGTGCGCGTGCTGGACGGCCCGCTCACCGCCGCCTCGGCGCTGAAGATGTCCTATGCCGGCATCACCAAGGGCTTCACCGCGCTGGGCGCCGCCATGATGCTCGCCGCCACCCGCGGCGGCTCGGCCGAAGCGCTGAAAGCCGAGCTCGCCGAAAGCCGGCCCGACCTGCTCGGCTATCTGACGCGGCAGGTGCCTGATATGTACGCGAAGGCCTATCGCTGGGTTGCCGAACTCGAGGAGATTTCCGCCTTCGTCGGCAAAGGCCACCCCGAACACGCCATGCTGGACGCCGCGGCGCGGCTCTACGAGCGCATCGCCAAGGATGTCGAGGGGGAGAAAAAGGAAGTCGGCGAGATGGATAAATTTTTAAAGTCATGACTGACCAATCCATCCTGGTCGAACGACGCAACGGCTATCGCGTCGTCACCCTCAACCGGCCGGACCGGCTCAACGCCTTCAACGAGGCAATGCTTCTGGCACTGCGCCAGGCGATCGACGAGATGCAAGCCGACGCGAGCTGCCGCGCGCTCTTGATCACCGGCGCCGGCCGCGGCTTCTGCGCGGGACAAGACCTCGCTGACCGGCTCGCCAAGCCGGGCGAAACCGTCGTGCTCGGCGCCGCGCAGGAGACATATTACAATCCGCTGGTGCGCAAATTGCGCAGCGTTCCCTTTCCCGTGGTCGCCGCGGTGAACGGCGTCGCCGCGGGCGCCGGCTGTAACATCGCGCTCGCCTGCGATATCGTGCTGGCGGCGCGCTCGGCGAATTTCGTGCAGGCTTTCGCGCGCGTCGGACTGGTCCCGGATTCGGGCGGCAGCTGGTTCCTGCCGCGGCTGATCGGCGACGCCCGTGCTCGCGCTCTTGCGCTGCTGGCCGAGCCGTTGCCGGCGGGAAAAGCCGAAGATTGGGGCCTGATCTGGAAATGCGTGGACGACACTTCTCTCGTCGCCGAGGCGCATAAATTATGTGAACACTTCGCCTCGGCACCGACGCAGGGGCTGGCGCTGATCAAGCGCGCGCTCAATGCGTCCGCCACCAACACACTCGACGCCCAACTCGATCTCGAGCGCGACCTGCAACGCGCGGCCAGTCTGACGCCCGACTATGCCGAGGGCGTGCGCGCCTTCATGGAAAAGCGCAAACCCGATTTCACCGGCCGCAAGGGGAACAGCTGATGGACGCCGCCACTCTTGCCCGCACCTGCGCTGACGCCATGTGGGCGGACGACGCCACCAGCCGCGAATTGGGGCTGCAGCTCATCTCGGTCGAGCCCGGCCACGCGGTGCTCGTCATGACGGTAACTGAAACGATGGTCAATTGGCACAACACCTGCCACGGCGGATTCATCTATCTGCTGGCCGACACCGCCTTCGGCTACGCGTGCAATTCACGCAATCAGCGCATGGTGGCGCAGCATTGCAGCATCAGTTATCTCAAAGCGGCGCAGCGCGGCGACCGGCTCACCGCGCATGCGGTTGAACGCCAGCGCGCCGGGCGCGCCGGCATCTACGATGTGGCGGTCAGGCGCGAGGACGGCACGGTGATCGCGGAATTCCGCGGCCATGCCCGCGCCATTGAAGGCACGCTGATGCCGGACGCCAAGGCCTCACCATGACAAACGCGACGAACAGGCCCTTGCGCGTCGGATTGGCCGGTCTCGGTGCGGTCGGGCTGGAGGTGGCGCGGCGGCTGATCGCCGGCGTGCCCGGCTTGACACTCACCGCCGTCGCCGTGCGCGACGCCGAAAAGGCGCTCCGCACGCTGCCACAACTCGGCGCCATCGCGATCAAGCCCGCGACCGCGCTCGCCGATGACTGCGACGTAGTGGTGGAGTGCCTACCGCCCGCACAGTTCCGCGAGGTCGCCATCTCGGCCATCGACAAGGGCCGCATCTTCATGCCGCTCAGTGTTGCGCAATTGCTGAACAATTGGGACCTGGTCGAGCGCGCCAAGACAAAAGGCGCGCGCATCCTGCCGCCGACCGGAGCGCTCATCGGTCTCGACGCCGTGCGCGCCGCCGCCGAGGGTAAGATCCATTCCATAAGGATGATCACGCGCAAGCCGCCCGTCGGCCTTGAAGGCGCACCCTATCTGCTTGAACACAACATCTCGGTCGCCGGCCTGACGCAGCCGCTGAAGGTGTTCGACGGCACGGCGCGCGAAGGCGCGCGCGGCTTTCCCGCCAACGTCAACGTGGCGGCCGCGCTCAGCCTCGCCGGCATCGGCCCCGACCGCACACAGCTGGAAATCTGGGCCGATCCCGCGCTCACCCGCAACACCCACCGCATCGAGGTCGACGCCGACACCGCGCGCTTTTCCATGACCATCGAAGGCATCCCGTCGGAAAACCCGCGAACCGGCCGCATCGTGCCGCTGTCCACGGTGGCCGCGCTGCGCGCGCTGGTGGCGGAGCTGAAAGTGGGGACGTGAAGACGTTATGATTTCGCGTGCGATTACACACGCAAGAAAATTTTGCGGTGGTAGAGGAAGCCGGCCAGTGCGATGGCGAAGCCCAGCCCCAGCAGATGGGCAAACAAACGTCCGGTGCCCGGCGTCGTTAAATGATCGACCAGCGCGCTAAAATCGCCGCCCACAAAACGCAGCGCGAATGGTTCGAAGCCAAACACATTGTTCAAAAAATAAAGCGTGATAGCGTTGACGCCGATCCACACGAAGACTGTCGACCAGTTGCGGATGCCCCAGACATCGATGATCTGGTGCCAGGCACCCAGCAACAGCAAACTATATCCGCCGGCAACCAGGACGAATGACGATGTCCAGATCGCCTTAATCACCGGGAACTGCAGTCCCCAAAGCTGGCCGGCGGCAACCAGCGCGATCCCGGCGCCGATCAGCCACAACGATTTGGATTGCGCCGTAAGCCGCTCGTCCTTCAGCATCAAGCCGGCGAACACACCCAGCAGACATGTGCCGATTGCCGGCAGCGTCGAGAGCATCCCCTCCGGATCGCGCGTCTTGTCCCACAATCGCCCCGGCAAATAATGCGCGTCGAGCCAGTTGGCGAGATTGGCATCCGGGGCGAAGGAGCCAGCGCCGATCCCGGGCACCGGTACGAATGTCATCAGCGCCCAGTAACCGAGCAGCAGCGACACGAACGCGACCATCATGCCGTGCAGGTTCAGGTTCAGGAACAGCAGCGACGCGAACAGATAACAGAGCGCGATGCGTTGCAGCACGCCGAGATAGCGGATGTCCGCCCAATGTTGGCTGATGCCGCCGTAATAGATCAACCCCAGGCCGTACAGCAGCAATGCCCGTCGCAACACGCGGACATGCGCGTGCCGTATCCCTTCCCGTTTGACCAGGCGCGGCAGCGAAAGCACGATCGACACCCCGGTGATGAAAATGAAAAGCGGGAAGATGAAGTCGTAGAACCGGAATCCCTCCCACGGGACATGATGGAGTTGAAGCCCAAGAAAATGGCCGATGCCGCTCACGACCGGCCCTTTGCCGGAACTCATGTCGTCAAGCGCCCAGATGACGCCGTCGCCGCCTAGAATCCAGAAGATGTTGAAACCGCGCAGCGCATCGACCGACGCAATTCGCCGCGCCGGCGGAACGGGCACGACTTCGATGAAACTCTTTGGCGCCAATTGCAATTGCATGTGCGCGGATCGTTCGCAGGCCGATCGAAGCCCCCGCGCCACAAATTACCGCCGCGCGGCTCGCGCCCCAACGGACTGGTTAAATGATGCCGGACAAATCTCGGTTGTGCGTTGACCTACATCAACCCCGGGCCGCGTCAGTGCCTGGCCGCGGCGATCTCGGTGCCGCCGGTATCACAACGGCCGACGCCCTCCTGCACGCGGAAATAATTACGGCCGACAAAGAACTTGTCGTAGTGATGCCAGGAGGTGCGGTGGTCGAACGCCAGCACGCCGGCCAGCGTAACGGCGAACACCGAGCTTTCCATGTCGCGCTGCTGGGCATTAAGATTTTCCGGCAGCCGGGAGCTGGCGTAGTCCACGTAATAGACGCGCCGCACACAGGCGAGGTTCTGGACGGCATTGAGCGCGGCCTTGGCCGTCATCAGGTGATCGGAATGGTCGTTCGGGTTGATGCGGGCATCGAGTTCCGCGACATTGAGTTGAACTACTGGCGCGCGTCCCCGTTCGAAATCTACGATTTTCCGTACCGTCGACACCAGATCGTTCCAGCCATGATAGACGGTCGAACCGTCGATCGCGGCGAGCGTGTTGTTCTCAGCCTTGGCCAAGCGTTTGAGCGACTGGAAGCCGGTCCCCTCATAGCCGGTGCCCTGCGGACTACCGTCCGGCACGCGCAGGAAATAGCTCACGGTGTTTCGATAACTCACGCGGTAGATCGAATGCCCGTTGAACGACATGTGTGCCGCGATTCGGTCGGCGGGGATATCGTCGGCGTCGGCCATAAACCGGATCGCGGCCTCCGCGCCGTTTTCCCGCGCCAGATAGAACGGATGCTTTCGGCCATCCGAGCCGATACCGAGACCCGCATCGCCAGCGGTCATATGGACGAAGACGGTCTTGGCCGCACCGTTGATCACGTCCTGGAAAGCCGACGGATTCATGAACAGTTGCCAGTCGTCTTCATGCGCGGCGAAATAGAACGAGACTTTCCCGAGCGACGCTCTGTCCTCGGCTTGCGCCAATGACGCGGGCAGCATGGCGAGCACAAGGCACGCCTGCACGATCAATCGCGATGTCGGCATTTTCCGGCTCCGGCATGAGCAATGGATATTCAACATGATATTCAACATATTGTATATGATATTCGCCGCCATCAAATTCAATAAAAAAGACGCCTGGTAACGCGAATTATCGTGCCGGATTGCAGGCCGGTACATAAACGAAGGCCGCCCGCGCGGGTTTCCGCGTGGGCGGCCAATCGGTTCGTGAAGACGTTAGTTCTTCTTCGTCTCGGCCGGCGCGGCCTGCGGGTTAGCCTTCAGATAATCCTGATAGGTCTGGCCGGCGTAGTTCGCGGGGCCTTGTTCGGTTTGCGTCTGATCGGAACTGCCGGCGACCGGCGCGCTCGCCATTTCCTTGGTGCACAGATCCTGGAACACCACCAAGCTTTCCGGCGTGTAGTTCTTGGTCAGACAGGTGCACGGGCCAGGCTCGACCGCGCGCACGGAGTAGCCAACCGGCCGCACATAGACGCGCTCACGGTAGTGCTTCCAATAGACGTGGTGGTGGAAATGCGGGGGACCGTTTGGGTGACCAGTCGGGTGGCCGCCGGGGCCGCGCACCATAGCATTGGCACCGGAGACGAGCGACGCCGCGGCAAGCGCACTGATGGCGAAGCTGAGGATGAACTTGCGGGTCATGGCTATTCTCCAAATCTGAGGTTTCGATAGCCATTGGTCGGCCGCCGCCGGTAAAGGTTTACGGTCCATGCGCGCGTGCCGCCCGTTTGACAATCCGGGTCCGGGGCTTAACGTTTACGCACAAGTATTTAGCCCCCGGACGCCAGGCGGTTTGCCGCATGAAGCCAGCGCCGTTCATCCGCCACGTGCCGCGCACGCTCGATGAAGCGCTGAAAGTCCTCGCCGAGGTCGCGCCGCAGGATGGCCGCGTGCTGGCGGGCGGCCAAAGCCTGGTGCCGATCATGGCATTCCGGCTGGCCAAGCCGGCGCATCTCGTGGACATCAACGAGGTCGCCGGTCTCGACCGCATCGCCAGTGACGGCACGATGTTGAGCATCGGCGCCTGCGTGCGCCACGCCGCGTTTCACAAATCGGTGGTTGATAATCCGCTCGGAAAACTCCTCACCTATGTCGCGCGCCACATCGCGCATTATCCGATCCGCATGCGTGGCACATTCTGCGGCAGCCTGGCACACGCCGATCCGGCGTCGGAATGGTGCCTCACCGCCGCCACGCTCGATGGTACGATGGTGGCGAAAAGCACGAGCGGCGTGCGGCTGATCGCGGCGAAAGACTTCTTTACCGGCATCATGCTTACCGTGCTGGAGGAGGACGAGTTGCTGGCGGAAGTACGTCTGCCGCTTTTGCCCGCCGACGCCAAATTCGGCTTCAATGAATTCAGCCGTCGCGCCGGCGATTTCGCCATGGCCGCAGCGCTCGTCATCTACCGTCTGCAAGGCGGCAAGTTTATTGACGCGCGCGTCGGCGTCGGCGGCGCCGAGGCGCGCCCTCGCCGAATTACCCAGGCCGAAGCCGCGCTTAACGGCAAGGCACCCGCCGACGCCGCCTTCCGCGCCGCCGCTGAGGCGGCCGCCGCGGCCATCGATCCGCTTGAGGATCATCAGACCAACGGCGACTACCGGCGCGACCTGGTGCGCGCGGTGGTCCGGCGTGCACTGGAGCATGCGGCAACATGACTGCTCACACCAAGGGCACGGGGCTGAAATGGGTCGGCCGCTCCATCCGCCGCGTGGAAGATCCGGCATTGATTATAGGTCAAGGCCGCTTCACCGCCGATCTCGCCGCAACGCATTGGGTACGCTTCGTGCGCAGCCCGGTCGCGGCGGGCAAGATCGTGAAGATCGCCGCGCCGAAGGGCGCGATGGTTATCACCGCCGCCGATCTCAAAGGCGTGAAGAAGATCACGCCGATGCTGCACAAGTTCAACTACAAGCCGGTCGGCCAGCCGGTCCTGGCCGAGGTGCAAGTGCGCTTTGTCGGCGAGCCGGTCGTCGCGGTGGTCACGGACAGCGAGGAAGCCGCCGAAGACACCGCCGATCTGGTCGAGCTCATCATCGACGAGACCACGCCGGTAACCGATGGCCGCGCGGCACTTATCAGCGGCGCGCCGCAGGTGCATGCCGAGGCGCCCGGCAACGTCATCGTCGAAGGCAAATTCAAGACGCCCGAATTCGGCACGGCCTGGGCCAGCGCGCACAAGATCATCAAGATCGAAGCACGCTCGCACCGGCAGAACGCCACGCCGATGGAAGCGCGCGCCGGCCATGCATCTTACGACGCTTCCACCGGCCGCGTGACGCTCACCTGCGCCACCCAGATGCCGCATCTCACGCGCACCGCCATCGCCGACCTGCTCGGCATGCCGGAATCCGATCTGCGCGTGATCGCGCCCGATGTCGGCGGCGGCTTCGGCCAGAAGATGGCGCTCCCGGCCGAATATGCCGTGCTGGTGTGGCTGGCACGCAAGCTCAAGAGCTCGGTGGCCTGGACTGAGGACCGGCGCGAGAACCTGATCGCCAGTTTTCATTCGCGCGACCAATACGTGACGCTGCAAGGCGCCTTCGACGCCAACGCCAAGCTGCTCGCCCTGAAAGCCGACGTCGTCGCCAATGTCGGCGCTTATTCGTGTTACCCGACAACCTGCGGCGTCGAGCCGCTGATGGCCATGGCAGAAATGCCGGGGCCCTACGATTTCCGCGCCTACGAATGCCGCGTGTGCGGCGTGCTCACCAACACCTGCACCATGGCGCCCTATCGCGGCGTGTCGCGGCCGGTGATCACCTTCACGCTGGAACGACTGATGGACAAGGCAGCGACCGCCTTCGCTATCGATCCGGTCGATATCCGCCGCCGCAATCTGATCGACAAATTTCCCTACACCTCGGCCATGGGCCTCGTATACGACGAGGCGAGCTACCAGCAGACGCTGGAAATGGCGGTCAAAGCCATCGACGTGCCCGCCTTCCGCGCAAAGCAAAAGCAAGCGCGCGCCAAAGGCGGTTATCTCGGCATCGGCTTTGCCACCTTTTCCGAGCGCACCGGCTACGGCAGCCCAGCCTTCGCCGCGCGCGGCATGGAGATCGTTCCAGGCTGGGACACGGCGGTCCTGTCGGTCGATCCGTCCGGTTATGTCGAAGCGCGCATCGGCTCCTCGCCACACGGACAAGGATTGCGCACGACGCTGGCGCAGATCATCGCCGATGAGATCGGCGTGACACCCTATGTCATCAAGGTGATGCACGGTGACACCGACCGCTCGCCTTACGGCTGGGGCACTTTCGGCAGCCGTTCGCTGGTGATTTCCGGCGGCGCCACGTTGATCGCCGCGCGCAAGGTGCGCGCCAAGCTGCTCACGATCGCCAGCCATATGCTGGAGGCGGCGCCCGGCGACATCGTGTTGGAAAACGGCACGGCCAAAGTGGCCGGCACCGATCGCTCCGTCACCATCGCAAAGCTGGCGCGCGAGGCCTACACGCAAACGCATCGATTCAAGGGCGAGATTGAGCCTGGACTGACCGAGACCGGCACCTACGATCCGCCCGGCACCTTCTCCAATGCCTGCCACGTTGCCATCGTCGCGGTGGACGTGGAGACCGGCCGCGTGACGGTCGAGAAATTTCTGGTGGCGGAGGACGCCGGCCGCATCATCAACCCGATGATCGCTGAGGGCCAGGTGCATGGCGGCATCGCGCAGGGCATCGGCAACGCGCTCTTGGAAGAAATCATCTACGACGAGAGCGGCGGAATTCTGACCGCCAATCTCGCCGATTATTTGCCGCCGACCGCGCGCGAGATCCCGCCGATCGAACTGCATCACATGGAAACGCCGAGCACCACCTCGATCACCAAGGCCAAGGGCCTAGGCGAAGGCGGCACCATCGGCGCACCGGCGGCAGTGATCAACGCCATCAACGACGCGCTCACGCCGTTCGGCGTTGAGATCAACGAGATGCCGGCGACCCCGCAGCGCATCCGCGCGGTGTTGCGCAAAGCTGAGAAAGCCGCATGAGCGATAAGTCTGCCATCACGCTCACCATCAACGGCCACGATCACAAGATCGAGGTCGAGCCACGGCGCACGCTCGCCGACACCATCCGCGAGGATTGCGGGCAGACCGGCACTCATATCGGCTGCGAGCACGGCATCTGCGGCACCTGCACCGTGATCGTGGACGGCGAGCCGGTGCGCTCTTGTCTGATGTTTGCCGTGCAGGCGGCCGGCAAGAAAATTCGCACCGTCGAAGGCCTCGCGACCGGCGATACGCTGCATGTGATGCAGCAGGCGTTCATGGACAATCACGGCCTGCAATGCGGCTTCTGCACGCCAGGTTTCTTGATGCTGGCGGTGGGCGTGCTCGAGCGCGAACCAAATATTTCGGACGACGATCTGCTCGACGTGCTGTCATCCAACCTGTGCCGCTGCACCGGCTATCAGAACATCATCAAAGCCGTACGCGCGGCGGCCAAAGCGATGCGCGGGAAATGACCGCCCCGGCCAAATTCGTCGGCCGCTCCGTTCCGCGTTTGGAAGACCGTCCGCTGCTGTTGGGCCAGGGCCGCTTCGTCGCCGACATTTCATTTCCCGGCCAGTGGCACATGCGCGTGGTGCGCTCAAGCGTCGCGTACGGAAAAATAAAATCGATCGACGCGACGGCGGCACTCAAGTTGCCCGGCGTGCACGCGGTGTGGACTGCCGCCGACGTGGCGTACATTGCGCCGATCCCGTTTCGGCTGACCGGCCTCAAAACGCTCGAGCCGTACCGGCAGCCGGTGCTGGCGCGTGACACCGTGCGCTATGTCGGCGAGCCGGTGGCTGTGATTTTCGCGGACGAAGAATACCTGGCGGAGGACGCCGCAGAACTTGTAGACGTACAAATTGATCCGCTGCGAGCAACGCTTGTTTGCTCCTATCAACCCGACTTCTTCGACCACGTCGTGAGTTCTGAGCCCGGCGTCGTGCGTAAGGGCTATGGCGACGTGGACGCCGCCTTCCGCACCGCGCATGCGGTTGTTTCGCTTGAGTTATCAATCGGCCGCCACTCCGGCGTGCCGCTGGAGACGCGCGGCGCCATCGCCAGATACGACCAGGTGCGCGACATTTTGGAAATGCACGGCGCCGCCAAGGTGCCGCATTGGAATCGCGATACGCTCGCGCAAATGTTTGGGCGGAAACGGGAATCCGTCCAGCTGTTCGAGGGCCATGTCGGCGGCGGCTTCGGAATCCGCGGCGAACTGTATCCCGAGGATATTCTGGTCTGCGCCGCCGCGCTGAAATTCCGTAAGGCCATCAAATGGATCGAAGACCGGCGCGAGCACCTGATCGCGGCCAATCATTCGCGCGAGCAGCACCACAAAATCCGCGCCGCCATCGATTCCGCTGGCCATATCCTTGCAATCGATGACGAATTTTTCCACGACAATGGCGCCTACATGCGCACCCACGCCGCCACCGTCCCCGATCTCACGGCGGCTATGCTGCCGGGGCCCTATGTCGTGCCGGTCTATCGCGCCGTGGGCCACATCCGCCTCACCAACAAAACGCCGTGCGGGACTTATCGCGCGCCCGGCCGTTACGAATCCTCCTTTGTGCGCGAACGGTTACTCGATGCGATCGCCGCGAAAATCGGCATGGATAAAATCGAAATCCGCCGCCGCAATCTGATCGCCAAGAGCGCGATGCCCTATGCGCTCGGGCTCGAAACCCTTGGGACAAGTATTGTTTATGACTCCGGGGATTATTCGGCGCTGCTCGACAAGGCGCTTGCCCTCGCCGATTGGAAAAACCTACAGCAACAATTGCTTAAGCGCCGCGCGGCCGGCGATAAAGTCGGCGCCGGCATCGCAATGTTCGTGGAAAAAAGCGGGCTTGGGCCGTTCGACACCGTGCGCGTCGAGATTATCCCAGATGGCACGGTCGAGGTTATCACCGGAGTTGCCTCGCTCGGACAAGGGGTGGAGACGGCGATTGCGCAAATCTGCGCCGATGCGCTTGGCGTAAACTACAATAATATCAAGGTCATCCATGGCCAGACCGACCGCATCGACAAGGGCATGGGCACCTTTGCCTCGCGCGTCACCGTGATGTGCGGAGAAGCCACGCGCCTCGCCGCCACCAAATTGCGCGCAGAATTGCTGGAGGTGGCCGCTGGACTGATGCAGAGCAACGCAGACGTGCTCGATATCGTCGGCGAACAAATTGTTCGGCGGGACTTCTCCTCCGGGCCTGCTCTGACGCTCGCAGAACTCGCGCGCGAGCACCCCGCGCCGCTTTCCGCCGAGGCGACTTTCGAGTCGACGCACATGGTCTATCCCTACGGCGTCCATATCGTCGCCGTGCGCGTCGATGCCGACACCGGCGGCGTCACCATCGAGCGCTATGCGATCGCCTACGATATCGGCAAGGCGGTTAACCCGAAACTGGTGGAAGACCAGATCGCCGGCGGCTTGGCGCAAGGCATCGGCGGCGCGCTGCTGGAGGAATTTCTCTACGACGGGAACGGCGAACCGCTCTCCGTCACCTTTGCCGACTACCTGATGCCGACGCTAAGCGAAATCCCCGAACTCTCCATCCTGGTCACCGAGGATGCGCCGAGCCCACTCAATCCACTCGGTCTGAAGGGCGCCGGCGAAGGCGGCGCCAATCCGGTCGGCGCGGCGATTGCGTCCGCCATCGACGATGCGCTTGGCCGTCCCGGCGCGGTGACGCGATTGCCGGTCTCGCCGCAACGCCTAAAAGCGCTAATGGCGCAGACTTAAGGTTTGAAGTCCGGCCGGTAGCCGCCCGCGGTCTTTTCAATACGGCCGGCGAACGGCAGGCCGACGTGACCCGGCATCACCAGCGCGCCGCTTGACGCGCAATAGTCGAGCACCTTGCGCCGGCTGACGCGCGCCTGCGCTGCATCGGAGTTTTTAGGAAAATTCCAATCGGGATAATAGACCTGCAGCAGATGGTGCCACACGTCGCCGATGAAGACCCCGCGCGCGCCTTTACTTTCGAGCTTGAAAAACACGTGACCGGGCGAATGGCCGGGCGCCGAGTCGATCTCGATGAAGTCGTTGAGCCGGTAGGGACCGCCGCTGACCAGGTCGGCCTTGCCATATTCGAGGATCGGCACCACGCATTCGCGGAACGTGCCCAGCTCCGCCGGTCCTTCCTTCGGATCGGCATCGACCTTGGAGAAATAATCGACGTCGGGCTTGGAGAAGACGTAGCGCGCATTGGGAAAGGTCGGCACCCATTTGCCGTCGCGCTGTTGCGTGTTCCAGCCGACGTGATCGTGATGCAGATGGGTGCACATCACCAGATCGACGTCCTCCGGCCGCGCACCGGCGGCGGCCAGCCGCTCCAGATAATTGACGTTGAGCATGTGCCAGAACGGGCGGCCCGGCTTCACCTTGTTGTTGCCGCAACAGCTATCGATCAAAATCGTCTTGCCGCCGACTTTCAGCAGCCAGCTATGCACAGAGAGCCGGATTTTTCCGGTCTCGGCCTCATAGTGATGCGGCGCCAGCCAGCGCTCGTGCTCGGCAAATTGCGCATCCGTCATCTCAGTGAAAACTTCGCGCAGCTTGTAACTGGGGACGTTCGTCTCCTCGACGCGCGTGATGGTGGCCTCGCCCACTTTGAACACCAGCATCTCCATTTTTAAATCAGGCGCTGTTCAGCAGCGCCGCCGACAAGGACATTCTAATGAGGATTAAATACATAGGCGAGCTTGCGCAACAACTTGACCACCAGCCGCTGTTCTTCGGCCGAGAGCGCCGCCAGTGTCACGACGGTGATCTCGGCGGCGACCATCTGGGCTACTTCGGTCACCTGACGGCCGCGCTCGGTGAGCGCCAACGCGCGACGGCGGCGGTCGTTGAATGCGGTGAGAAAGCCGCGCGCGCTTAAGCGGTCGACCACGCCCTTGATGGTGGCGGCATCGATATAGATCAGCCGGCCGAGATGGTTCTGCGAACAGGGGCCGACCTCGTACAGCTTGGCGAGCGCGGCGAACTGGGTCTGGGTCAGCCCGTCGACCATGCGCGTGGTGAAGATTGCGGTGTGGCGTTGCAGGACGACGCGCAACAAAACCCGACTTGATCGTCGAGCAGGTAGCGTCCGTGCCCGGCCACATCCGCCGCGGGCGTCGCAATGTTCAATTTTTCACGCCGCATCGCCGGTCCGTTTCTCTACAACCGCGGGCAACCGAAGTCCCAGCGGATGAGAAATTATGAACGGGATAGTGCCATGGCGATAGGCCTAACTTTGTCTTCGCGCTGAAAATACAGGGAATTCTGGCGACGACTATCTTACACCGTCAAATAGGCTCTTTGCACGTCAAGGTTGGTGTCGAGTTGTGTCATCGAGCCCTGCCAGCGGATCTGGCCCTTCTCGAGCACATAGACCCGGTCGGCCACCAGCTGCGCGAAGTGGATGTTCTGCTCCGAGAGCAGGATCGACAGTCCCTCCTTTTTGAGTTCGACGATGGTGTTGGCCATCTGCTCCACGATCAACGGCGCCACGCCTTCCGAGGGCTCATCGAGTAGCACCAGCAGCGGATTGCCCATCAGCGTGCGCGCCACCGTGAGCATCTGCTGCTCGCCGCCGCTCATGCGGTCGCCCAG
>DATISB010000055.1:0-25786 GCA_035469145.1 Pseudolabrys sp. | reverse complement strand
CTGCCGGAAGAAAAAATCCGCACCGGCTTCGAAAGCTGCGTGGCGTAATGAGGTGTGCTGTGGCGTTCTCGCTTTTCACCTCCCCCTCCAGGGGAGGGTAAAGACAGTCATGACCGACACCACCACCCCGCTTCCCTCGCTCGCCGACCGCGTCCGCCCGATCGCCTCGAGCGGCGGAATCATCGGCGTACATTTTTTTGGCAGAATACCGGTGTTCGTTCTTGGCGAAGAAGTGCTGTTGTTCGCGCCCGACGATGGCGAGCAGCGCGTCGACGTGCACGGAGGTGCGATACTCGCCAGCGCTTCTGACGGTATTAGAATCCTCACTGGCGGCGACGATGGCACCTTGGTGGCGACAGATGCTTTCGGCGAGCATCGCATCCTCGCTACCGACGATAAGCAACGATGGATCGATCAGGTCGCGCTCGGGCCGGACGGTGCCGTCGCCTGGTCGGCGGGCAAGACCGCGCACGTGCTCACCAAAAAGGGCGAGCAGCGCACTTTCGAAGCGTCATCCACGGTGGCGGGCTTGGCCTTCGCGCCGAAAGGCTTTCGGCTGGCCATCGCGCATTATAACGGCGTCACGCTCTGGTTTCCCAACGCTTCAGCCAAGCCGGAGACGCTGGAATGGAAGGGCTCGCATCTGAGTGTGGCATTCAGCCCAGACGGCAAATTCCTGGTCACCGCCATGCAGGAGCCGATGCTGCACGGCTGGCGGCTGCCCGAGGGCCAGCACATGCGCATGTCGGGTTATTCGGCGCGGGTGCGCTCGCTCGGCTGGACCGCGGACGGCGATTTCCTTGCCACCTCGGGCTCCGAGCAGCTCATCCTTTGGCCGTTCAACGGCAAGGACGGCCCGATGGGCCGGCAGCCGAAACTTCTCGCCCGCTCGCAGGCGCGTGTGGTGGTGGTGGCCTGCCATCCGCACCAGCAGGTGGCGGCGGTGGGCTATGCGGACGGCCGCGTGCTGATAGTACGCATCGACGACGGCGCGCTGATCCTGGTAAAGGCGGAGGGAGCTTCACCGGTCAGCGCTCTCGGCTGGGATGCCGCCGGCCAGACGCTGGCCTTCGGCACCGAGGCGGGTGAAGCCGGCGCTTTGTCGTTTTAATTGCGGCGGCATTCCGCCCAAACAATTCGGCTGCCGTTCAGCTTGCCTGTAATATGTTCGGGAACTATCCGGTTTACCGGCCGTTGCTTCCTTTGATTCGATTGCCCGTGGTAGTTTCTTCACCGCTTCTCCTTTGTGAGCGGGCAGATTGTCGATCACCACCATGTCTCCCTCCGAGAGGGTGGGAGCGAGCACGGCCTCGACATAGGTGAGGAAGGCGTCGCGGTTCATGGCGCCATCCAAGACCCAGGGGGCGCCGCCCAGCGAATCGCCGACGACGCGCTCACCTTGTAAATCTGCGCTGCTTGCCGCCGCGAAATCCCCGCCGCCACCTCCGCAACAACCCGGCTGCGAAGGTCATTTGAATAGGCTGTTCCCCTCTGGGCCTCCCAATCGGAAGGTCCCATAGATTCACATTCGTACCAACTCAGCCGTCGAATGCTCTAGGCGGCGAGCGCGGGCTCGCTCGGCGCGATCACATAGGATTTGAGCGGCGGGTAGCCGTTGAAGCCGACCGAGGAGTAGGTCGAGGTATAGGCGCCGGTCGCCTCGATCAGCACCTTGTCGCCGATGGCGAGCGTAACCGGCAGCGGGTAGGGCGTCTTCTCATACAGCACGTCCACCGAGTCGCAGGTCGGTCCGGCCACGATGCAGGGCCCGGCCTCGTCGCGATCCCGGCGGGTGCGGATCGGATAGCGAATCGATTCGCCGATCGTCTCCGCCAGCCCATGGAATTTGCCGATGTCGAGATAGACCCAGCGGGTGTCGTCCTCCGGACTGCGCTTGGCGATCAGCACCACCTCGGCCTCGATCACGCCGGCATTGCCGACCATGCCGCGGCCGGGCTCGATGATTGTTTCCGGGATGTCGTTGCCGAAATGGCGGCGCAGCGAGCGGAAGATCGCCTTGCCGTAGGATTCCAGCTTCGGCGTCTTGCGCACATATTTGGCCGGGAAGCCGCCGCCCAGATTGACAATGGAGAGCATTATCCCGCGCTCGGCGCAGCTGCGGAACACCGCTGCGGTCGAAGCCAGCGCGCGGTCCCAGGCTTCCACATTGTGCTGCTGCGAGCCGACATGGAACGAGAGGCCATGTGCGGTGAGGCCCGCTTTATGGGCGCGCTCGAGGATATCGGCGGCGAATTCCGGTTCGCAGCCGAACTTGCGCGACAGCGGCCATTCGGCGCCGGTGCCGTCGCAATGGATGCGGCAGATCACGCGACTGCTGGGGGCGGCGCGGGCGACCTTGTCGACCTCCGCCTCGCAGTCCACCGCGAACAGGGTAATGCCGAGCTTGAAAGCGGCCGCGATCTCGCTCTCTTTCTTGATCGTGTTGCCGTAGGAGATGCGGTCAGGCGTGCAGCCAGTGGCGAGCACGGCTAACGTCTCCTGTACCGAGGCTACGTCGAAGGACGAGCCAAGCTTGTTCAGTAGGCTCAGGATCTCCGGATGCGGGTTGGCCTTGACCGCGTAAAAGACTTTGGTGTCGGGCAGCGCCTTGGCGAAGGCGCCGTAATTGTCGCGCACGAAGTCGAGGTCGAGCACCAGGCAGGGCCCTTCCTCTTTGCGGTTCTTAAGGAACTCGCGGATGCGGTCTGTCATTATTCATGTATCCCCTCAGTCAAAGCGCCAATGGCTACAAGGGTTGCGGGACAGCGAGATACGCCGCCGTGACCCGCACGCTGCAGCCGTCTGCTGCCATGGTCTGGATTGGGGATGTGCCCCGCTCCGCGCCTGGCAAGATGGACAAGCCTCTTCGGACTCCGGCATTCGCGCCGGTTAAGCCAAAAAAGCCCGATCCGTCGTTGCTTTAAGCCGCGTACCCCGTTGAGCGCGGGGATCGCCGGTTTCGCCTCCGGCTGCCGATCGCATGAGCAAGAAAGTGAGATCACTTTCTTAGGCGGCTGTCCGGCCTCTTGTCCGGATGCCCACCGATCGACACATGGCCACAGGCACGTGCGAAAAAGGGCAACGACCGGAATAATACAACTATCATGAGAGTCAACAATTTATCGCGCACGAACACGCGTGCATCCACCGTGCTGTGAGTGTCGCGCGTTAACTTTTTGGTTTTTCTTTGTCGCGCTCGCCGTGAGCAGCGTCGGGCGGTTCAGCGCACCAGCACGTTCTTGAACTGCCAGGGGTCGCGCTTGTCGATCTCTTCGGGGAACAATCCGGGCCGGCCGGCGAGCGGCGTCCAGTCGGTGTAGGCGCCGATCACTGGCCCGAGATAGGGCATCTGCACCTCGAGGCAGCGCCGGTAATCCATCTCGTCGGCCTCGACGATGCCGGCGTTCGGGTTCTCCAGCGCCCACACCATGCCGGCCAGCACTGCGGAGGTCACCTGCAGACCGGTGGCGTTCTGATAGGGCGCGACGTCGCGGGTCTCGTCGATCGAGAGCTGCGAGCCGTACCAATAGGCGTTCTTCTTGTGGCCGTAGAGCAGGACGCCCAGCTCGTCGATGCCGTCGGCGATCTCGGTTTCATCAAGGATGTGGATATTGCTTTGGCGCTTCCCCGCCCAGCCGAAAATCTCATGCAACGACAGCACCGCGTCGTTGCAGGGGTGATAGGCGTAGTGGCAAGTTGGCCGGTAGACGGTCTTGCGGCCCGCCCGCAGCGTGAAGTAGTCGGCGATCGAGATGGATTCGTTGTGGGTGACCAGGAAGCCGTATTGCGCCTGCGCGGTCGGCGTCCATGACCGCACGCGGGTATTGGCGCCGGGCTGGGTCAGGTAGATCGCGGCCTGGCAGCCGGTCTTGTGTTTGTGGGCATTGCCCGGCATCCACTTCTCATGGGTGCCCCAGCCGAGCTCGGACGGCTGCATGCCCTCGGAAATGAAGCCCTCGACCGACCAGGTGTTGACGAAGGTATCTATGGCCTTCGGCTGCTTCGCACGCTGGGTGTCGCGCTCGGCGATATGGATGCCCTTGATGCCGGCCTTCTTGGCCAGCCGGCCCCATTCCTCGCGCGTCTTCGGTTCCTTGAATTTAAGGCCGATATCACCGGCGACATTAAGCAGCGCTTGCTTGACGAACCAGGACACCATGCCGGGATTGGCGCCGCAACAGCTGACCGCGGTAGTGCCGCCCGGCTTCTTGCGACGGGCGGCGAGTATGGTCTCACGCAGCGCATAGTTCGAGCGCGCCTCCGGCCCGAGCTTGGGATCGAAGTAGAAGCCGACCCAGGGCTCCACCACCGTGTCGATGTAAAGCGCGCCAATTCCGCGGCAGAGATCCATGATGTCAAGTGAGGAGGTGTCGACCGATACGTTCACGCAAAAGCCCTGGCCGCCGCCGGCGGTGAGCAGCGGCGTCAGCAGGTGCCGGTAATTGTCCTTGGTGACGGCCTGATGGATGAAGCGGATGCCGCGCTCGTCCAGAATATGGCGGTCCTTATCCGCGGGGTCGATGACCACGAAGCGGGACTTGTCGTAGCTGAAATGGCGCTCGATCAGCGGCAGCGTGCCTTTGCCGATCGAACCGAAACCGATCATCACAACGGGGCCCGTGATGCGGGCATGAACGGGCCAACTCGTCATTTCTCAAAGCCTCCAGCGACCTTTGGGTGATATCCGCCGCGGCGCGCAAACGGAAGGGTGGCGCCGGCGATTCCGGCGCGGCGTCCACGAGAATCTAGCAATTTTTACTTAAGCCGCGTGGGCCTGCGGCTTTTGAGCGAGCCGCCCGCTCGCACGCACGAGCCCGCCGGCGCCGTCGAGCGCGCCCGGGGTGAGTTCGAGCGCGAGCAGGCGATGCCGCTCGAACGGACCGGGCAGCTTCAGGCCGGCGGCTTTCTCGCCCGCGAAGCCGAAGCGGCTGTAATAGGGCGCATCGCCGACCAGGATGACCGCGTGGTGGCCGAGCCGGCGCGCGGCTGCGATCGCCCGGCGCACCAAAGCGGCGCCGATGCCACGGTTACGGCAGTCTCCTGCGACCGCCACCGGGCCCAGCAGCAAGGCCGGCTGGCCGCTATCGCAGGCCACGCTCCACAGCCGGGCGGTGCCAATCAGACGCCTGCCGTCGGCGGCGATAAAGCTGAGGCCCTCGGCCGGCAGGCGGCCGTCGCGCAGGCGCTGTGAGGTTTTCCGGTAGCGGGTGTCGCCGAAGGCGTTGTCGAGCAGCGCCTCGCGCGCTTCGACGTCGGCCGGCCGTTCTTGACGCAACGTGATCATCTTGAGGTCCTTCCCTGTCCGGCCGGGCGCGCAGGCACGCGCCGACGGGACTCATCCAGTCGAGGTGAGGGGAAGGGGAGGCGGCGAACCGCCTCCCGTCGATGTCAGATGTGGTAGGTCTTCAGCGGCGTGAAGCCGTTGAAGGCCACCGACGAGTAGGACGCCGTGTAGGCGCCGGTGCCTTCGATCAACACTTTGTCGCCGATCTCCAGGCTCACCGGCAGCGGGTACGGCTGCTTCTCGTACAGCACATCGGCCGAGTCGCAAGTCGGGCCGGCGAGCACGCATGGGCTCATGGCGTCGCGGTCCCGCGCCGTGCGAATCGGATAGCGGATCGACTCGTCCATGGTCTCGGCCAGGCCGCCGAACTTGCCGATGTCGAGATAGACCCAGCGCACGTCATCTTCCTCGCTCTTCTTGGAGACGAGGACGACCTCGCTTTCGATCACACCGGCATTGCCGACCATGCCGCGGCCCGGCTCGATGATGGTTTCCGGGATACGGTTGCCGAAGTGCTTGCGCAGTGCCTTGAAGATCGCCGTGCCGTAGGTTTTCACCGACGGCACGTTCTTGAGGTACTTGGTCGGGAAACCGCCGCCCAGATTGACCATGCTGAGCTGCATGCCGCGCTCGCCGCACTCCTTGAACACCGCCGCGGCCGAAGCGAGCGCGCGGTCCCAGGCATGCTGGTTGCGCTGCTGGGAGCCGACATGGAACGACACCCCGTGCGGTTCCAGCCCGAGCTTGAAGGCGTGCTCGAGCACGTCCACGGCCATGGAAGGCTCGCAGCCGAACTTGCGCGACAGCGGCCAATCGGCCCCGATACAGTCGGACAGGATGCGGCAGAACACACGGCTGCCGGGCGCCGCGCGGGCGACCTTCTCCACCTCGGCCTTGCAGTCGACCGCATAGAGGCGGACGCCGAGCGCGAAGGCGCGCGCGATGTCGCGTTCCTTCTTGATCGTGTTGCCATACGAGATGCGGTCGTGCGTGGCGCCGGCGGCGAGCACCAGCTCAATCTCGGGGATCGAGGCGGTGTCGAAGCAGGAGCCGAGCTTGGCCAATAGCGACAACACCTCCGGCGCCGGATTGGCCTTCACCGCATAGAACACGCGCGTGTCGGGCAACGCCTTGGCGAAGGCATTGTAGTTGTCTTTCACGACGTCGAGGTCGACGACCAGGCAGGGCCCTTCGTCGTTTCGCTTACGTAGGAACTCGCGGATGCGCTCGGTCATGGCGCTCTCCCCACTCAAAGGGGCGGTTTAACGCCCCCGATGATGCGGATTTCCAAGCTTGCCGCCTGCGCGAGATGGGGACGCGCGAGCGCTTCCGCTCTTGATCCGCTCATATCGCCTTGGATTGGAAAGGGGAGACCCCCGTCCGCACGGCCGGCAAAGATGAACAAGCCTCTTCGGTGACCCGCGCCGGTGGTGGAGACCGGCAGAGACCAGAGAAGCCCGATCGTCGTTGCTTCAAGCCGCGTCCCCTGCTGAGAGCAGGGTTTGCCGGTTTCGCCTCCGGCTGCCGGTCAGATTTCTTGGAGAGCTTTGGCTTCTCTCTCCAGGCGGCTGGCGGGCCTCTTGTCCCGCTACCTACCGACCGACACACGGCCACAGGCACGTGCGAATTTGGGCACCGTTGAAATAACAAATTTTTCGCGCGATGCAAGAGAAATAGTTCTCGCCGCGCAAAACGTCCTTAACTTTTCAGCAAGCGGCCGGCGTGCGCCGGCCCGCGCTCGCTCAATTGCGCGCGGTGAACGGTTCGATGCGGTGCGCGGCGCGGATGAACTGCGCCATAATGGCGATGCCGCAGAGCACGAACACGCCGTCGAGAATGCGCTGCCCGATGCCGCCGAGGTCGAATAGCGTGGCGAGCGCCCACGAGCCGGCGAAGGCGGCGCCGAACACCTCGGCGCCGATCAGGATGGCGGCGCTGATAACGGTGACGACGTTGAGCCAGACGATGCGGCGGATGGTAGTGGCCATGGGGGCCTCCTCGTGGAGCCCGCGCATGATCTGGTCCGAAAATCGGTTTCCACTTTTCGGGACCATGCACTGGTGGCGGCAATCAACCTGAATTCGGCCGCCGGATCAAGTCCATAGCGGCGCTGTCGGAATTGATTTCGGTCATGGTCACGGCTGGCCGAAGCGGCGATGTTGCGACCATGTCGATCGCCAGCACGCTCAAACACGCCCGGCAGTTCCTCGCCGGGCTCGTGGCCCTCGGCCTCGCCGCTGGGTTCGCCGTCAGGCTCGCCGGGCTTGGCGCCTGGTCGCCGACCATCTGGGCCGCCGTCACCGTGCCGGTGCTGCTGGCCCTGCTGGCGGAGATCGTCACCAGCCTGCGCCGCGGCGATCTCGGGCTCGACATCGTCGCCGCGCTGTCGATGACGGCGGCGCTGGCGGTCGGGGAGAACCTCGCCGCCGCGATCGTTGCGCTGATGTATGCGGGCGGCCAGTACCTGGAGAGCTATGCCGAGCGGGCGGCCCGGCGCGAGATGACCGCCCTGTTGTCGCGGGTGCCGCGCACCGCCATGCGGCACCGGGACGGTCGGCTGGAGGAGGTCGCGCTCGATCTGATCGTGCCCGGCGACCGGCTGCTGGTCCGGCAGGGTGACATTGTGCCGGTGGACGGCACGGTGGTCGAGGGCGTGGCGGTACTCGACCAGTCGGCGCTCACCGGCGAGTCGTTGCCGGCGCAGCAGCGCAGCGGCGAATCGGTGTTGAGCGGTTCGACCAATGTCGGCGACGCCTTCGATCTCAAGGCCACGCGGCTGGCCGCGGAAAGTACCTATGCTGGCGTCATCCGTCTGGTAGAGGCCGCCCAGCGCTCGCGTGCCCCGATGTCGCGGCTGGCCGACCGCTACGCGATCATTTTCCTTGTGGTGACCGCGGCACTGGCTGCTGCGGCCTGGGCGCTCACCGGCGACCCGATCCGGGCGGTGGCCGTGCTGGTAGTGGCGACGCCGTGTCCGCTCATCCTGGCTGTGCCGGTGGCCATCGTCGCCGGGCTCTCGCGCGCGGCCAAGCTCGGTATCCTGATCAAGGGCGGCAAGGCGATCGAGACGCTGGCGCGGGTAAACGGGTTGGTCATCGACAAGACCGGGACGCTGACCCACGGCCAGGCCAAGATCGTCTCGATCCGGGTGACCGACAGCATCACGCCCGACGAGCTGCTGCGGATCGCCGCCTCGCTCGACCAGGCTTCAAAGCACATCATCGCGCAAACCATCGTCGCCGAGGCGGGCGGCAAGGGTCTGGCGCTGGCGATTCCGACCGATGTGGTGGAAACGCCCGGCGAGGGCATCACGGGCCGCGTCGACGGCCGCTTGGTCATGGTCGGGGGCGCGCACTTCATCGCCGGCAAAGTCGCGGACTCCGGCCTCGCCACGCTGGGACGCGACCGGGCACCGGGCGCGCTCGCGGTCGCCGTCGCGATCGACGGCAAACTTGCCGGCCTGATGATCCTGTCCGACGAGCTGCGCGTCGGCACCGAAACGATGTTGCATGAGCTGCGCGCGCTCGGCATCGAGCGCATCGTGCTGGCGACCGGCGACCGCCACGAGGTCGCGGAGGCAGTCGCCGCTGGCCTGTCGATCGATCTGGTGCGCTCGGAGCTGACGCCCGACCAGAAAATCCTAGTGGTACTGTCGGAGCGCAAGAACGGCCCGGTGATGATGATCGGCGACGGCGTCAACGACGCGCCGGCTTTGGCGGCGGCCGATATCGGGCTGGCGATGGGCGCCAAGGGGGCGGCGGCCTCGGCCGAGGCGGCCGACGTGGTGCTGCTAGTCGATCAGCTCGACCGCGTGCTGCCCGCGATCCGCATTGCGCGCCGCTCGCGCTTTATCGCCATGCAGAGCGTGATCGCCGGCATGGGGCTCTCCATCCTCGCCATGATCGCGGCTGCGCTCGGCTACATCGCGCCGGTCGAAGGCGCACTACTGCAGGAGGTGATCGACGTCGCGGTCATCTTCAACGCGCTGCGGGCGCTAAGGGGGTGACGAGAGGCGGGTTCATGGCTAGATGAACGCCATGATCTGTACGACCTCCACTTCCGAAAATCCATTGCTGACCGACTGGACCGGCCCGTTCGGTCTGCCACCGCTGGGCGCGATCAAACCGGAGCATTTCCGTCCGGCGTTTGACCGCGCGCTGGCCACCCACCGTGCCGAAATTGACGCCATCTCCGCCAACCCGGAGGCGGCGAGCTTCGACAACACCATCGAATCGCTGGAAAAGAGCGGGCACGACCTCGACCGCGTCTCCAATGTCTTCTTCGTGTTGGCCGGCGCTGACACAGGCGACGCCATCGAGGCGGTCGAGCGCGAGATCTCGCCGCTCTTGGCCCGCCACAGCAACGCGCTCTATCTCGACCGCGCGCTCTATGCCCGCATCGCCGCGCTCTATGGCCGGCGCGACTCGCTCGGCCTCAATGCCGAACAGGCCCGCGTGCTCGACCGCTATCACACCCGTTTTGTGCGGGCCGGGGCTGCGCTCGACAAGCCGGCGCAGGACCGACTGGCAGCGATCAACGAGCGGCTGGCCAGCCTCGGCACCCAGTTCGGGCAGAACGTGCTGGCGGACGAGAAGGCTTACGCCCTCGTGTTGGAGGAAGGCGATCTCGCCGGGCTGCCGGATTTCGCCCGCGCCGCCGCGCGCGCGGCCGCCGAGGAACGAGGGGCTCCCGGCAAATACGCCATTACGCTGGCGCGGTCGTCGTGCGAGAGCTTTTTGCAGTTTTCGTCGCGCCGCGACCTGCGCGAGAAAATCTTTCAGGCCTGGATCAAACGCGGCGAGAGCGGCGGCACGACCGACAACCACGAGCTGATCGCCGAGATGGTCGGTTTGCGCGCCGAGCGCGCCAACTTGCTCGGATTCAAAACCTTTGCCGACTACCGGCTCGATGATCAGATGGCGAAGACGCCGCAGGCGGCGCGCAAGCTGCTCGACGAGGTGTGGGGCCGCGCGCTCGCCAAGGCCGCAGTCGAGCGCGACGCGCTGCAGAAGATGATCGCGCAGGAGGGCGGTAATTTCGCGCTCGCTCCGCACGATTGGCGCTATTACACCGAGAAGCTGCGCAAGGCGCGCTACGACTTGGACGAAGCCGAGATCAAGCCGTACTTCCAGCTCAACAAGATGATCGACGCCGCCTTCGAGACCGCGCATCGACTGTTCGGCCTTAGCTTCACGCCGGTCGAAGTGTCGCTCTATCACCCGGACGCCCGTACCTGGGACGTGACAGAAGCCGGCGGCCGCCATGTCGGCCTGTTCATCGGCGATTATTTTGCGCGCGGCTCCAAGCACAGCGGCGCCTGGATGACACCGCTGCGCGACCAGGAGAAGCTTTCCGGCGACATGCGGCCGGTCATCCTCAATGTGTGCAATTTCTCCAAGCCGGCGGCGGGCGAGCCGGCACTATTGTCGTTCGACGATGCGCGCACGCTGTTCCACGAATTCGGCCACGCGCTGCACGGCCTGCTGTCGAACGTCACCTATCCGCTGCTCGCCGGCACTTCGGTGTCGAGTGATTTCGTCGAGCTGCCATCGCAGCTCTATGAGCACTGGCTGGAGGTGCCGGAGATCCTGCAAAAATACGCGCGCCACGCGCGTACGGGCGAGCCGATGCCGAAAGCGCTGCTCGACCGTCTGCTGGCCACGCGCACCTTCAACCAGGGCTTCGCCACGGTGGAATACACCGCCTGCGCGCTGGTCGATCTCGATATCCATGCGCTGCCCGATGCCGCCAAGCTCGACGTGAGCAAGTTCGAGCGAGATGACCTCGAACGCATCGCGATGCCGGCGGAAATCGTCATGCGTCACCGCCTGCCGCATTTCCAGCATCTGTTTTCCGGCGGCGGCTACGCGGCCGGCTATTACTCCTACATGTGGTCGGAGGTGCTCGACGCCGACGCCTTCGAGGCCTTCACGGAAACCGGCAACGCCTTCGATCCGGCCACCGCCCAGCGCCTGCGCGACTGGATTTACAGCGCCGGCAACCTGCGCGATCCGGCGGAGGCCTACAAAGCCTTCCGCGGCCGCCTGCCGGCGGTCGATGCGCTCTTGAAAAAGCGTGGGCTTGCCGACGCCGTGCCGGCATGAATCTGCACACCGCCGGACATCGCCGCGGCGTCGTCTGTGCGCCGCATGCCGCCGCGGTCGAGGACGGCCTCGCGATCCTCGCCGAAGGCGGTAACGCCATCGAAGCAATGCTCGCGATGGCCGCGAGTATTGCTGCGGTCTATCCGCACATGAACCACATCGGCGGCGACGGCTTCTGGCTGATCCGCGAGCCGTCCGGCCGCGTGCGCGCCATCATGGGCGCGGGCCGTGCCGGCGCGAAAGCGACGTTGCAGCTTTATCGCGATGTCGGCCACCACGAGATCCCGGCGCGCGGGCCGCTCGCCGCGCTCACCGTGCCGGGCGCGGTGGCGGGATGGATGCTCGCGAGCGAGGCCGCCAAGACGCAAACCGGCAAAGGCACGCGCGCCAAGCTGCCGCTGCATGTGCTGTTTGAAGCCGCCATCAAACACGCGCGCGAGGGCTACACCGTGACGCGCAGCCAGGTGCGGCTGACAGCGGAAAAGTTGCCGGAGTTGAAGGACGCCGTCGGCTTCAAGGAAGCCTTCCTGATCGACGGCAAAGCGCCGGAGGCGGGCGCGCGGCTCAAGCAAACCGCCTTCGCCGCCACGCTCGATCAGCTCGCTCAAGCCGGGCTCGACGATTTCTATCGCGGCGATGTCGGCCGCGAGATCGCCGCCGACTTGGAACGCATCGGCAGCCCGGTGACGCGCGCCGATCTGGAGAAATACGAGGCGTGTATCGCCGAGCCGCTCAGCGTCCCGATCGGGGCCGGCACGCTCTACAATACGCCGCCGCCGACGCAAGGCTTGGCGTCGCTCATAATGCTCGCGCTGTTCGATCGTCTGCGTGTCGGCCAATCCGAAAGCTTCGAGCACGTCCACGGCCTGGTCGAATCGACTAAGCGCGCCTTCCGCGTGCGCGACCGCGTTGTTACCGATCCCGACCAGATCGACGGCAATCTCAACCATTTTCTGTCGCCGAAATTTCTTGATGCCGAGGCGGCCAAGATCGACCCCAAGAAAGCCGCGCGCTGGCCAGCGCCGGACAGGAAGGGCGACACCATCTGGATGGGTGCGGCGGATTCATCTGGCCTCGTCGTCTCCTACATCCAGTCGCTCTACTGGGAATTCGGCTCTGGCTGTGTGCTCCCTAGAACCGGCGTGCTGATGCAGAACCGTGGGTCGGGTTTTTCGCTCGACCCCAAGGCGCTCAACGCGCTGTCGCCCAGCCGTCGCCCGTTCCACACGCTCAATCCGGCGCTGGCCGCGCTGAAAGACGGCCGCGTCATCGCCTACGGCACTATGGGCGGCGACGGCCAGCCACAAACGCAAGCAGCCGTGTTCACGCGTCACGTGCTGTTCCGCCAGCCGCTCGAGCAGGCGCTCGACGCGCCGCGCTGGCTGCTCGGCCGCACCTGGGGCTCGTCGGTGACCAGCCTGCAGCTGGAATCGCGCTTCGACGGCAATCTGGTCGACCGGCTAATGGCGGCCGGCCACGACGTCGCAGTGTTTGACGAGGCCTATTCCGACACCATGGGCCATGCCGGCGTGGTTATCTTGCATCCCGACGGCACGCTTGAAGGCGGCCACGATCCGCGCGCCGACGGCGGCGCGGCAGGCATCTAGTTCTTGCTCCGGCGAGGGGATCGCCGATAATGCGGAGACAGAGAAGAGGGGCCGTTATGAGATTGATTTGTCATGCAGCGCTCGTCGCGCTGATTGCCGCTTTTGCGTCTGCATCGGCGCAAGCTTGGCCGGACAAGACGATCAGGGCTTTCATCCCATTCGGCGCCGGCAGCGCTACCGACGTTATCCCGCGCGCTGTGTTCGACGCACTCTCCGTCGAGCTCGGTCAGCCGATCCTTGTGGAGAACCGCGGCGGCGCCGGCGGCACGCTTGGCATCGGTGAGGTCGTGCGCGCCCAGCCCGACGGCTACACAATTCTGGCCAACTCGTCGGCGCACGCCATCGCGCCCTTTATCGTGCCCAATTTTCCTTATGACGTCGCCAAGGACCTGTCCGGCGTTCTGATGATCGGACAGAATGCCAATGTGATGCTCGTTCTGCCGTCGAAGGGCTGGAAAACAATGCAGGACTTCATCGCGGCGGCCAAAGCCAAGCCCGGCTCGATGAATTTCGGCTCGGCCGGCGTCGGTACGGCGACCCATATCTGCGGCGAGCGCCTTCGTCTCGCTGCCGGCATCGAAGCGACGCACGTTCCTTACAAGGGCGGTGCGGAGGCGTTGACCGACCTGCTCGGCGACCGCATCGACTTCTTGTTCACTCCGATCTCGATCGCGCTGCCGCTCATCCGTGATGGCCGCGTCGTGCCCCTGATGGTGTCGACGCCAACGCGCGCCTCCGATCTGCCGGACGTGCCGACGCCGCGCGAGCTCGGCTTAGCCAATGCCGAGACTATTGTCTGGTACGCGGTCTTCATGCCGGTCAAGACGCCGCGCGACATTGTCGAGAAATTCCACACGGCCGCCGTGAAGGTTTTGGCAACGCCGGAGATGAAGGCGCGTCTGAAAAAGCTTGCGGTCGATCCGATGCCGATGACGCCGACGGAAATCGACAAATTTGTCGTCAGCGAACTCGCGTCCAACGGAAAGCTGATCAAGGCCGCCGGCGTCAAATAGCCGGCATGTAAATTAACTGCGCATAACTGCAACACTGTTACACGCCACCTTTATGCCGCAGTCCGTGATAATGTGCCCCGCATGACCGCTTCGTTCCGCACTCTGCTGATCGCCCTGACAACCCTGGCCTTCGCCGCGCCCGCGCGCGCGCATCCGCATGTCTGGGTGACCATGCACTCCGAGCTGATCTATACGCCGGACGGCACCGTCACCGGCGTGCGCCACCATTGGGCGTTCGACGACATGTTCTCCACCTTCGCCACGCAAGGGCTGGAGAGTAAGGAGAAGGACAAGTTCACGCGCGAGGAGCTGGCGCCTCTGGCCAAGGTCAATGTCGAGTCGCTGAAGGAATATGACTATTTCACCTACGCGACCGCCGACGGTGTGAAGGTGCCGCTGACCGATCCGTTGCCGAACTACTGGCTCGACTATAACGATTCCATCCTCACGCTGAATTTCACCTTGCCGTTCAAGACCCCGGTGAAGGCGAAGGAGCTGAAGATCGACATCTACGACGCGACAATTTTTGTCGACTTCTCATTCGCCAAAGACAAGCCGGTGCAACTCGTCGGCGCGCCGGCCTGCAAGCTCGACGTGGTGCTGCCGCGCGAAATGACCTTTGCGGAAGGCAAGGCGCTGAGCAACATTCCCGCTGACCAGCAGAACACGACCATGGCGTGGGGCGCGCAGTTCGCCAACAAGATTTTGGTTCATTGTCCATAAGGCGCATGATTCCGAAAAGTGGGAACCGGTTTTCGGATAAGATCATGCGCAAGCAAAGATTCTAACGCTTTCGCGGGGTGGCGTGCGAGCACGGGGATTTGTTCACATGACGTCCGGCCGGCGCTCGACCTTGGTGCAGTATGCGCTGTTCATCTTTTGCATGCTGCTCGTGTTCGGCGCGCTCGACGTCGCGCTGGCACAGCCGTTCGGCATGACGCGCGGCTCGCCGCCGCCCGAGATCGGCGGCTTCGCCGGCTGGATCTTCGCCAAACAGGCTGAATTCTACCGCATGATGTCGGGCACCATCCGCGCCGCCAAGGCCGACGGCAGCGCCGCCTATACGCTGATGGGCATCTCGTTCCTCTATGGCATCTTCCACGCCGCCGGCCCCGGCCACGGCAAGGCGGTGATCTCGTCCTATCTGGTCGCCAATAACGAGACCTGGCGGCGTGGCGTGGTGCTGTCGTTCGCATCCGCGCTGCTGCAGGCGCTGGTCGCGATCGCCATCGTCGGCATCGCGGCGGTGCTGCTCAACGCCACCGCCAAGACTATGGGCAACACCGTCCGCGTCATCGAGATCGTCAGCTACGCGCTGATCGTGTTGATAGGCCTGCGGCTGTTGTGGGTGAAGGGCCGCGCGCTTTTGCATCTGCTGCGCCCGGGCGCCCACGACCGTCACGGCCATGCGCACGCGCACGATCACCATCATGGCCATCATCACGGTCATGGTCACGACCATCATCACAATGAAGACGAGGAGGCTTCCGCCTGGGGCCACGCCCATGCGCCGGAGCCGGCGGAACTGAAGGGCCGCGACTGGTGGAAGCGCGGGCTGTCGGCCATTGTCGCGGTCGGTTTGCGCCCTTGCTCGGGCGCCATCATCGTGCTGGTGTTCGCGCTGGCGCAGGGGCTGTTCTGGATCGGCGCCGCCTCGACCTTCGTGATGGGGCTAGGCACCGCGATCACGGTCGCCACTATCGCCACGCTCGCGGTCGGCGCACGCGGGCTGGCAGGAAAGCTGGCGAAAGCCAAGCCCGGCACCGGCATGCTCCTGCTGCGCGGCTTCGAGACCGCGGCCGCTTTGCTGATCGTCGCTTTCGGCGCGCTGCTGCTTACCGGCTACATGGTGAGCGAGAGGCTGATGGGTGTCTAACGCATGATCCCGAAAAGTGGGAACCGGTTTTCGGAAAAGATCATGCGTAAAACTAATTGAAATCGTCCGCCCGCAGTTCAATCGGCTGCCCGTGCGGGGTGCGGTCGCAGGCGTGGTCCCAGGCGTCGCGATAGCGAGCAAGCGTGGCTTGCGTGGTCACGCCTTTTTCGGACACCAGCTTTTCCAGCGCCGCCAGCCAGTGCGAATAATATGTCTCGCCGGTGTCAGGATCGCCGGCGGCTTGCGCGCGTTTGATTTCGGCGGCAAGCGCGGCCGCCCATTCCGGCCAGGTGAATACGCCGCGCTCATGCAGCGCCAGCGTCATCGCGAAGGCCTGCGCCTCCCACGGCTCGCGGAACACCGGCCCGTCGGCGTCGCGCGGGATGCTCGGCACTTCTTGCGTGGCTCGGCCAGCGGCGGCCTGGTCGATCATGCCGGCTCCAAATACGGCTGCCAGGCGTCGACCGACACCGTCACGCTCGGGTCGCCATCGGTGCCCCACAATTCGCGTCCGTCGAAGCGCACGGTGTAGAGCCATTGCGGATTTTCGCCAGCACCTTGCACGTTGCTGTCGGGGAACACGTGGCAGCCGATGACGCGCTCGATCGTGCCCCTATGCCCGCGCACATAGCGCGGCAGCCGCGTGTGGGTGAGCGGATTGATATTGTTCGCGCGCACCGTGTCGCCGGCCTTGAAGCGCGCCTTGGTAATCGTCTCGCGCTCGGTCGGCCCGCCGCGATAGAGCACCTGCGCGACGTCGCCCGGCGACAGGATGCGCGTTATCGGCTTCGGCGGATGCAGCGAGTGGCCGACGACGATCTCGTCGTCGTTGACCAGGTCGCGTTCCTTCAGCAGCGTCTCCAGCCCGGCGAACCAAAGTTGGTAGTAGCTCATCGAGAGATATTCGCTGGGCGGACGGTTTTCGCGCGCGAAACGCGTCATGTCGATGTTCCAGCCGCCCGGCGTGCCCATAGCCAGCGTCAGCGCGAAGGCGCGCTTCTCCCAGTCGGCGTGGAACACCGGCTCGTTTAGCTCCGGCTCGACCGCGCCGAAGCCGTGCATGCCGCCCATGTCCTGTGCGCCGTTCATTTTGCGGGGTCTTTCGGCAATCCCGTCCCGATCATCGAGTCGCGCGTCACCAACTCGGCCAGCTTGTCCTCGCTCCAGCCGTCGGTACCGGCGGGCCGCATCGGAATGACCAGATAGCGAATCTCCGACGTCGAATCCCACACCCGGATTTCGGTATCCTTCGGCAGCGTGACGCCGAAATCCTTAAGGACGCCGCGCGGATCTGCGACCGCGCGCGAGCGGTAGGGCGCCGACTTGTACCAGACCGGCGGCAGGCCGAGCACCGGCCACGGATAACAGGAGCACAGCGTGCACACGACCATGTTGTGCCGCTGCGACGTATTCTCCAGCGCGACGATGTGCTCGCCCTGGCGGCCGGTATAGCCGAGCTCGGCGATCGCGGGCGTGGCATCCTTGAACAGTCGCGCGCGGAACGCGGGGTCGGCCCAGGCCTTAGCCACCACGCGGGCCCCATTGCGCGGCCCGACCTTCTTCTCGTATGTCTCGATCAGCAGGTCGAGTGCGGCCGGATCGACATAGCCCTTTTCGGTGAGCACGGTTTCCAGCGCGCGCACGCGTAACTGGGTTTCCGTGAGCTCGGAATGGTCGTGGTCGTGATTGTGCCCTGACATGACCGCACTATAAGCAAAAGATCGGCTGTTGTGCCATCCTCCGCGTCATGCGTTTTGCGCTCATGACCGCCCTGGCCGACCGCATCGACCGCCTGACCACCTCGGTGGGGCGGGCGGTGGCGTGGCTGGCGCTGGCGATCGTGCTGCTGCAGTTTGCCCTCGTGGTCGCGCGCTATTTGTTTGGGCTGGGCTCGATCTGGCTGACCGAAACGGTGATCTATGCCCACGCCACGTTATTCATGCTGGCGGCGGCCTGGACTTTGCGCGCCGGCGGCCATGTGCGGGTCGATATTTTCTATGCCGAAGCTTCGGCGCGCAAGAAGGCGATCATCGATTTCATCGGCGCGGCGCTGCTGCTGCTGCCTTTTGCACTCGTGTTGGTCTGGCTATCGGTGCCCTATGCCACGCGCTCCTGGGCAATCCTCGAGCGTTCGCAGGAGAGCAGTGGCCTGCCGCTGGTGTTCTTACTCAAGACGCTCATCCCAGCGTTCGCATTGCTGATGGCGCTGCAGGGCATCGCGCAGGCGATAAGGGCGCTCACTCTTCTTATCTCTCCCCCGCTTGCGGGGGAGAGTGGGCGACGAAGTCGACCGGGTGGGGGTGCTTGATGGCTGCGTCACCCCACCCCGGCTCGCTCCGCTCGCCGACCCTTCCCTTTCAGAGGAGGGATTAGTGCCGCTCGCGGGAACCCTCGCCATCCTCATGGTCATCGCGGTGATCGCCGCGCTGATGGCCGGCTATCCGGTGGCACTGACGCTTGCCGGTACGTCGTTGATTTTCGCCGTACTTGGCCACGCGCTCGGCGCCATGAACTTCGCCATCCTTGGCGCGCTGCCGCAGCGCATCTTCGGCGTGATGACCAACGAGGTCCTGCTCGCGATCCCGATGTTCATCTTCATGGGCGTGATGCTCGAGCGCTCGCGCGTCGCCGAGGAGCTGCTGGAGACCATGGGCCGGCTGTTCGGCACGCTGCGCGGCGGGCTCGGCATCTCGGTAGTCATCGTCGGCACGCTGCTGGCGGCGGCGAAAGGCGTCGTCGGCGCCACCACGGTGACCATGGGTCTGATCGTGCTGCCGACCATGTTGCGTTTTGGCTACGACCCGCGCCTCGCCGCCGGCACAGTCGCCGCCACCGCGACGCTGGCGCAGATATTTCCGCCCGCAACCGTGCTAGTGCTGCTCGGCGACCAGCTCGGCAACGCCTACCAGGCGGCGCAGTTGTCGAAAGGAATCTTCGCGCCGCGTTCGGTCAATGTCAGCGACCTGTTCGCCGGCGCGCTGCTGCCCGGTTTCGCGCTGGTCGCGCTTTATCTGCTTTACCTAATTGCGGTCGCGATCCTGCGGCCGAAGGCGGCGCCGGCCATGCCGCCCGATCCGGATGCGCCGTGCGGCTTCGCACTCGCGCGCAAGCTCGCTCAAGTTCTGGTCGCACCGGTGCTGCTCATCCTGGCTGTGCTCGGCTCCATCCTCGGCGGCGTGGCGACGCCGACCGAAGCAGCTTCAGTCGGCGCGGTGGGCGCCATTCTGCTCGCCGCGGGCAAAGCAGGCCTACGCGGCTTGATGATGCCGGTGGTGGAGAAGACCACGCAGATCACCGCCATGATCTTTCTCATATTGATCGGCGCCACGCTGTTCAGCCTGGTATTCCGCGCGCTCGGCGGCGACGACATGGTGCATCGCGCGCTCGCGAATTTGCCCGGCGGTGTAAACGGCGCGGTGCTGGCGGTGATGCTGGCGATGTTCCTGCTCGGCTTCGTGATGGACGCCTTCGAGATCATCTTCGTGGTGGTGCCGATCGTGGCGCCGGCGCTGCTCACGATGCCCGGCGTCGATCCTGTCTGGCTCGGCATCATGATGGCGGTGAACTTGCAGACTTCCTACATGCACCCGCCGCTCGGGCCGACGCTGTTTTACCTGCGCGGGGTGGCGCCGCCTGAGATCACCACCCGGCATATCTACGTGGGCGTTATTCCGTTCGTGCTGATCCAGCTTTTCGCGCTGCTGGTGCTGTGGTTCGCTCCGGGGCTTGCGACCATGCTGCCGCATGCGCTTTATGGGCGGTAGTGGGGGAGGCGTCCATGAAAGCCGCCGATCTGTTCAGTCTGAAGGGCCGCGTTGCGCTGGTGACCGGTGCCTCCAGCGGGCTGGGCGCGCAATTCGCCAAGGCGCTCGCCGATAACGGCGCGGCGGTGGTACTGGTAGCGCGGCGGGCCGACCGGCTGGCCGACATGAAGAAGGCGATCGAAGCCGCCGGCGGGCGCGCCATCGCGATCGAGGCCGACGTCACCGACCGCGCCGCCATGCTGCGCGCCTTCGACGCCGCTGAGGCAGCCTTCGGCACCGTCACCATCCTGGTCAACAATGCCGGCATCGCGCAATCGTCCCGCCGCGCGATTGAGGTGACGGCCGAGGAATGGCGCAAGGTACTGAGCGTCGACCTCGATGCGGTCTTTTACAATGCCCAGGAGGCGGCGCGCCGCATGCTGGCGGCCAAGCTGCCGGGTGCCATCATCAATATCGCCTCGGTGCTGGGCTTCGGCGTCTCCAAGGGCGTCGCGGCTTACGCCACCGCCAAGGCCGCCGTGGTGCAAGCCACCAAGGCGCTTGCCGTGGAGCTCGCCTTCAAGGGCGTGCGCGTCAACGCCATCGCGCCGGGCTGGTTCGTCACCGAGATCAACGACAAATATCTCAACGGCGAGGCGGGCGAAGCGCTCAAGCGTGCGATTCCGGCCGGCCGCTTCGGCAACGAAGGCGATCTCGACGGCGCGCTACTCTTGCTCGCCTCCGACGCCGGTAGCTACATCACCGGCGCCACCATCGTGGTCGATGGCGGGCAGGTGGTGATGATTACAGGGTAAGGGAACCGACCATGGACTTCACGCTTTCGCACGAGATCGAAGCCATCCGCCTGCGCGTGCGCGCCTTCGTCGAGGAGCAGGTGCTGCCGCTCGAAGCCGATCCAGCCAATTTCGCCGACCACGAGAACATCCCCGCGGAGCGGTTGGCGCCGGTGCGCGAGATAGCCAAAAAAGCCGGCCTGTGGGCGCCGCAGGCACCCAAGGAATACGGCGGCATGGGGCTGCCGATCGTGGCCTGGGCGGCGATCTACGAGGAGGCGGCGCGCTCGATCTTCGGTCCGCTCGCGATCCATTGCATGGCGCCCGACGACGGCAACATGAATCTTTTGGCGCGCGCCGGCACGCAAGCGCAGAAAGACAAATGGCTCAGGCCCATCGTCGACGGCAAGGTGCGTTCGGCCTTCGCCATGACCGAGCCGCATCCCGGCTCGGGCTCCGACCCCGGCATGATGCTGACGCGCGCCGAGAAGAAAGGCGATCGTTACATCATCCGCGGGCACAAATGGTTTATCACCGGCGCCGAAGGCGCCGCTCATTTCATCCTGATGGCGCGCACCTCGGACGAGCCGCGCCGCGGCTTGACCGCGTTCCTCTATCACAAGGATCAGCCCGGCTGGCGCATCCTGCGCCGCATCCCGATCATGGGGCCGCACGAGCACGGCGGTCATTGCGAGATCGAATATGACGGGCTGGAAATTCCCGAAGAAAATATTCTGCTCAAGGTCGGCGATGGGTTGCGCGTCACGCAAATCCGGCTCGGACCGGCGCGGCTGACGCATTGCATGCGCTGGCTCGGCTTCGCCAAGCGCTGCATGGAGATCGCGCAAGAGTATGTCGGACGGCGCGATGCCTTCGGCAGCAAGCTCGCCAGCCGCGAGGGCATTCAGATCAAGCTCGGCGAGGTGGCGCATCAGATCGCGATCGGTCGCCTGCTTACCATGCACGCGGCCTGGAAGCTCGACCAGGGCGACCGCGCGCGCAAGGAAGTCTCGATGGCGAAAGTGCAGGTCGCCGACACGCTGCATCAGACCGCCGACGTGGCGATCCAGCTCAATGGCGCGCGCGGCTATTCCAAGGACACCATCCTGGAATGGATCTACCGCTACGGCCGCTCGGCGCGGCTGGTCGACGGCGCCTCGGAAGTGCACAAGATGGTGCTCGCCCGTTTCATGCGCGAGGAAGGCCGCGATTTCTGGCGCTGGGGATAGGGGTCTTCATCCCTCCCCTTTTAGGGGAGGGATAGGAAGTCTCAATCCCTATAACTCGTATCGATGCCGTCGAGCAGGCGCAGGTAAGTCGCTCAGTCGGCGCTGCCGCGGCCGCTGTCGTGATGCTTGTATTGTTCGGCGGTCTTGGCGCAGACTTCCGGCGGCACCTCGATCAGCTCGCCCCGGTTGCTTCCAGCTTGAGCTGGATCTCGGCGGCGGCGAGCAGGGCCTTCATCAGCACGAAGGCCTCGCGCGCGGTCTTGCCGACCGTGAGCAGGCCGTGATTGTGCATGATCATCGCGCGGTTCTTGGCCAGATCCTTGTTGATACGCGCGCATGTTGACCTTCACCAGATTGGATGCGTTCACCTCGGTGTAGAGCAGCTCGTGCCGCTTCATGAGGAAGTTGTACCAAAACTCAGAAACCTTGACTCGTGTAACCCGACGTTGTGCGGGGATGATTGCATCGTAAACGTGAATCAAATCAAACCTGGACGGTCGTCACAAACCCGCCGCAGCGCCGCAGACCGGTCGCGGATTACGCGATTTGGTATTACGCGGCTCGCCCGGCACCCACATGGAGGAGTGGTTGTAGATCACGTCGTTCCAGCCGTAATGGGCGAGCAGCCGATAGACGGCGGCGAGATCGATGCGCGCATGCCATTCCGCCGGCGCAATTCGATTCTGTGTAACCGCCGCCGCAATCCTGCCGGGCACCGTGGCGTGCGTGTTCATCGGGGCGGTTCTCCAATTTGCACGGAGATTACCACAGCGGCTACTCTTGGCCTGATCGCACCGCATGAGTATAGAGAAGGCCGCCAAGAGAAAGCATGATGAGCAAGCCAATCCAGATCCGCATGGCCGGCTACGGCCCGCCCACAACCGGCTTCAGCAAAGCGCTGAAATTCATCGGCGACAAATTGCAAGGTCAGTTCGGCGACCGCGTCGACATCGAATACGTCTGGAACATCATGGAACACGGCCACAAGGCCGAGGACATCCTCACATTGGTCGAGAACGGCGAGATGACGCTCGGCTACCAGTCGTCGAGCTATTTAACCGACCGCGTGCCGGAACTGGGCTTCGTCGATTTGCCGTTCCTGTTCGCCAGCAACGCGCAGGCGCGCGCGGCCATGGACGGAGAACTCGGCGCGTTCCTAGTGCGCAAGACGGAAGAGCGCATCGGCTACCGTATCCTCGGCTGGTTCGAGAACGGCTTCCGCCACATCTCCAACCGGCTGCGGCCAATCCACATGCCCGCCGACCTCAAGGGCGTGAAAATCCGGGTGCTGCCGAGCGAGATCCAGAAGCGCACCTTCGAACTGCTCGGCGCGATCGCCATGCGCATGGACCTCACCGAAGCCATCGCCATGATTAAGGCCGGCGCTCTGGACGCGCAGGAAAATCCGCTCGCCAACACCGTCACTTATGGCGTGCACAAGTTCCACAAGTTTCACACGCTCACCTATCATTTCTATATTTCGCGCCCCATTTTCCTGCACCGCGACGCGTTCGACGCCTGGCCGGACGATCTCAAGCGAGCGATGCAGCAGGCGGTGACCGAAGCGGTGGCGTTCCAGCGCACGCTCGCGGTCGAGGAGCACGAGGCCTCGCGCAAGATCCTCGAGGAGGCGGGCTGCGAGATCGTCGAGTTGAATGCGAAGCAGCACGCCGCCTTCGTTGACGCCGTTGCGCCATTGCTCGTCGACGCGCGCAAGATGTATGGCGAGGAAATGTTCCGGCTGCTGCCGAAAGCCTAGCCTCCATTCGCGCATTGCGACTTTCGCTGAAGCGTTCTCGTCCATCGCCTGGGCCGCGACCTCGGCGCTGGCGGCGGCGGGGACCTGGATCGCGATCGGTCCGGCGCTGATCGCCATCGGCATTCTCGCCGGTGTGCGGATGATCAGCCCGAAACCTCAAGCATAGGTCGCGCGATAGCGCTGCCGCGCCACCAGCAGGCCGACCACCAGGAGATTGAGTAGGTTCGCGCCGATGCCGGTGGCGAAGGCTGGCGCGTAATAGCCGAAATGATCGTAAAGCAGACCGGCGAGCCAGCCGCCGGCGGCCATGCCGAAGCCGCTGCAAAGCAGCAGCGTCGGAATCCGCCAGGAGGCCTCCGAGGCTGGAAACAGTTCGCGCAGCGCCAGTATGTAAGCCGGGATGATGCCGGAAAAGCCAAGCCCGAAGGCGGCGGCTACGGTGAACAGCCCGACCTCGTTCTGCGTGAGCAGAAACGACGTCATGGCTGCCGCCTGCCAAGCCGATCCGATCAGCACGGTGGCGAGCCCGCCGATGCGGTCGGAGATCGCGCCCCAGATCTGCCGGCTCAGGAACGCAGTGCCGAGCAGAACCGACAGCATTAGCGCGCCGACAGAGCGCGCGATGCCGAGGTCGCTGCAGAAGGCAACCAGATGGCCCTGCGGCATCGCCATCGGAATGCAGCACAGCACCGCCGCGCCGCACATCAGCGCGAACACTGCGTTGGGCGGCCAGCCGAGCACGCGGGCTTTTTCGCCGGCGCTACCCAACGTCACAGCCGGATAAATAACTTCCGGCGGGTGGCGGAAATAAATTGCCGCCAGCGGGATGATGATGGCGATCTCGGCGACCGCGTACCACAGCATCGCCTGCCTCCAGCCGAAGGCGGCGATGGCACGCTCGAACACTGGCGGCCACAGCGCGCCGGCCAGATAGCTGCCGCTTGAGATCAGCGCCAGCGCCGAACCGCGCCGGCGGTCGAACCAGCGGCTGACATAGATGTACATCGGCGCATTGATGCCGCCGAGCCCGATCAGGCCGATGAACAGCCCGTGCCCGATCCACAGCGGCCAGGACGGGCCGAAGGTCGACAGCGTCAATCCGACGCCGATCATCAGCGCGCCGAACATCACGGTCCAGCGCGTGCCGATGCGGTCGGCGATGCGGCCCATCATGATGCCGCCGATGCCGGCCCCGAGCCAGGCCAGCGCGCTGGCCAGCGCGGGAATCGAACGCGTGCCGCCCACTTCGGCGGCGATGTCCTTGAGCGCCACCGCGGTGATCCAGGCGGCGCCGAACGACATTCCCATGATGCACAGCGCGACCGAGGCGACCACCCAGGACGCTCGGCTTTCGATCGACGATGAGGGGGATTGCAACATCAAGTGGGGACCCGGCGGAGGGCCCCTTTTACAGATCGCGCCGGATTTGACTACCCACACGGGCGTCGGGTCTGCCCCGCATATTGCAGCGTGCCTAAATACCGGATTCGGCTAAAGCCCGAACGGATAGGTGTCCGGCAGCCCTTCCAGTTCCCCGGTCTTGAACGGCGTCACCGCCGCGGTCTGCTCGAACCAGATATATTCGTCGAACTGCCGCGGCAGCACCGCCTCGAAATAATGACTGGCGAGCTCGGACTCCGGCCGGTAAATCACGCCGATCGCGCGTTCCAGCCGCGGTTGCATGAGCCCGCGCGCTGGCGCGCTCGCTTGGTCGCGCAAGGCCAGCATGAACCGCGTAACGCCCGCCTCGTGGCACAATTTTTCGTAGGAGTTGTTCAGCGACGGGCGCACGTTCTTGATCTCCATCGGGCCGTCCCAGTCGGTTGCCGCCGCCACCGTGCCGTGATCAGTGCCGAAGCCGATTGCGAAACAGAGCTTGCCGAATTTCTTCCGGCACAGTTGGCCGATATTGAATTCGCCGCGCGCTGACATTTCCGTCGCGGCGGCGTCGCCCACGTGCGAATTGTGCGCCCAGACGATGGCCTTGCTGTGCGGGCCATGATGCGCCAACAGCGTCTGCAAGGTCTCGAACATGTGCCCGTCGCGCAGATTCCAGGACGCGCGCGAGCCGTAATACATGATGCGGTAATAGCGCTCGGCATTGGCGACCAGGCGGGCATTCTGCACCGCGTCGAGGAAGCGCTCGCCGTCATGCGCGGCATAGATCTGCTGCTTGCCCATGAGGTCCTTCAGCGCACGCACGACATCCTTCTCGCAGGTCGGATAGCTGCCGTTTAGCGCGGCGTGGCCGTAGGTCGCCGGGTCCGCCTGCCACGGGGTCAAGCAGCCGTAGCGTTCGCGCGCGATTTTCGCCGACGCCGGATCGACCTCGTCGAGGTAGTCCAGAACCGAGCGGATGGACGTGTACAGGCTGTAG
>DATISB010000054.1:0-3174 GCA_035469145.1 Pseudolabrys sp. | reverse complement strand
AGATAATTTCCCGGGTTCACTGAAAGCGTTGAATCGTCGACCGGTGCGCCGTCGGAGATCATCATCAGGATCCGCCGGCTTTCGGTGCGGCCGAGCAGCCGCTTGTGCGCCCAATCGAGCGCCTCGCCGTCGATATTCTCCTTGAGCAGCCCCTCGCGCATCATCAGTCCCAGATTCTTGCGCGAGCGCCGCCAGGGCGCGTCGGCCGACTTGTAGATGATGTGGCGCAGATCGTTGAGCCGGCCGGGATTGGCCGGTTTGCCGGCGGTGAGCCAATGCTCGCGCGACTGGCCGCCCTTCCAGGCGCGCGTGGTAAAGCCGAGAATCTCGACCTTGACCCCGCAGCGCTCGAGCGTGCGCGCCAGGATGTCGGCGCAGGTGGCGGCGACCGTGATCGGGCGCCCGCGCATGGAGCCAGAATTGTCCAAGAGCAGCGTCACCACGGTGTCGCGGAACTGCATCTCCTTCTCGGCCTTGAACGAGAGCGGATGCAGCGGATCGACGACGATGCGCGACAGACGGGCCGGATCGAGCACGCCTTCCTCGAGATCGAATTCCCAGGAACGGTTCTGCTGCGCCATCAGCCGGCGTTGCAGGCGATTGGCGAGGCGGGCGACCACGCCTTGCAGATTGGAGAGCTGCTTGTCGAGATAGCCGCGCAACCGGTCCAGTTCCTCTGGCTCGCACAGCTCTTCGGCGGCGATGGTTTCATCGAATTTCATGGTGAAGGCGCGATAGTCCGGACCACGCGGCTCGTTGGCGCCGAAATGACGCGGCCGCTGCGGCTCGCCCGGGGTTTCGGCGTCGCCCATATCGGTGTCGTCGGCCGTGTCGGCGGTCGGCGCATCGGCCGCTTCGGCGGCGGCGTCGGGTATGTCCTCGGTGGACACTTGGCTGTCCTCCGTGCTCATGCGCTGCATCTCGTCGCTGTCAGCGGCGTCGCCGTCCTCGCCGGAATCCTGCTTGCGGCGATCCTCCTCGCCATCCTCGTCTTCGTCCTCGGAGTCGCGGCTGCGGTCGTCGCCCATTTCGAGCGCGTCGAGCAAGTCATGCACCGCGTCGCCGAACTGGCGCTGGTCCTCGAGCACGGTTTCCAGGCGGTCGAGATCGCGCCCGGCGCGGTCCTCGATCAGCGGACGCCAGAGATCGACCAGCTTCTTGGCCGCCGGCGGCGGCGCCATGCCGGTGAGGCGCTCGCGCACCAAGAGCGCCAGCGCGTCCTCGATCGGCGCGTCGGCGCGCTCGGTGATCTCGTCGAATTTTCCGCGGTGGAAGCGCTCGTCCAGCATGGCGGAAAGATTCTTGGCGACGCCGTCCATGCGCCGCGCGCCGATCGCCTCGACGCGCGCCTGCTCGACCGCCTCGAATACCGCGCGCCCCTGCTGGCCGGCCGGCTGCAGGCGACGATGCACAGCCGGATCGTGGCAAGCAATTCTCAATGCAATTGCATCGGCATGGCCACGTACGATCGCCGCCTCGCCCTTGCTAAGCTTGCGCGGCGGCTCCGGCAGTCTGACTTTTCCGCCAATCAGGCCCGGGCGCTCGGCGGCGAACGACACTTCGAGATCGGGCTTGCGCGCGATCGCGCGCAGGCAGCCGGTGACCGCGCGCTTGAACGGCTCGGTCGGTGAGTCCTTCGTCGATGGTTTGCTACGGATGTTGGAGGCCATAAACTTTTCTCCCTCGCCCCGCGGGGAGAGGTCTAACTTAAGACAGCGCCACGTTGACCGAGCTCTCCGGCAGCTCGACGCCGAAGCAGCGCTGATAGAACTCGGCCACGATCGGCCGCTCCAGCTCGTCGCACTTGTTCAGGAAAGTGAGCCGGAACGCGAAACCGATATCGTTGAAGATTTCGGAATTCTCCGCCCAGGTGATCACTGTGCGCGGGCTCATCACCGTCGAGATGTCGCCATTCATGAAGGCGTTGCGCGTCAAGTCGGCGACGCGCACCATCTTGTTGACGATGTCGCGGCCCTGCTCGTTGCGATAGTGCTTGGCCTTGGCCAGCACGATCTCGACCTCGTTGTCGTGCGGCAGATAATTCAGCGTGGTGACGATCGACCAGCGGTCCATTTGGCCCTGGTTGATCTGCTGGGTGCCGTGATAGAGGCCCGAGGTGTCGCCCAGGCCGACCGTGTTGGCGGTGGCGAATAAACGAAATGACGGATGCGGCTTGATCACCTTGTTCTGGTCGAGCAGCGTCAGGCGGCCGGATACTTCCAGCACGCGCTGGATCACGAACATCACGTCCGGCCGGCCGGCGTCGTATTCGTCGAAACAGAGCGCGATATTGTGCTTGAGCGCCCACGGCAGGATGCCGTCGCGGAATTCGGTGATCTGTTGATTGTCCTTGATGACGATGGCGTCCTTGCCGATCAGATCGATGCGGCTGATATGGCTGTCGAGATTGACGCGCACCAAGGGCCAGTTGAGCCGCGCAGCCACCTGCTCGATATGGGTGGACTTGCCGGTGCCGTGATAGCCGGTGACGATGACGCGGCGGTTCTTGGCGAAGCCGGCAAGAATCGCGAGCGTGGTCGGCCGGTCGAAACGGTAATCGGGATCGATGTCGGGCACGTGCTCATCGGGCTTGGTATAGGCCGGCACTTCCATATCGCTATCGATGCCGAATAGCTGCCGGATCGACACTTTCATGTCGGGCAGCCCGGTGATTTCTTCAGTTGCAGCAGTCAATTGAACCTCCGTGACTTCGCGTTCCCCCGAAGCCTGTTACGCCCCGACTCGTCCGTCCGGCTGATAGGACGGCAACTTAGCAGAGCCGCGCCCTGCAAAAAACCCGCCGCTGACGAATAGCAGCATCAATGATATCAAAGAGATAGGTACGATCGGGCCTGAGCGAAAGGCGGGGCTGGGTTGCGTTGGCAGCCGCGCGGTTAGGGCGTGTTCTCATAAAACACGCTGTGCGCTATGTCCGCTATTCGCCACAAGGCAGGCATTTGCAAATGCGATGGGCACGTCCGCTAAGTGGCAGGAGAGAAACCTTCCGTTGCGGTATCCCAAGGGATTGGCCACTGCGACACTCGGCAATGCTCGTTCCATAGGCGATTGAACCACGCCAGCCCGCGCGAACCCCTCATGCGGCGATGAAACCCTTGATCGGGGTCAATGACTCTCGATCGTGGTCAATGATACGAATTCCAAAGAAATGCCGTG
>DATISB010000053.1:0-23861 GCA_035469145.1 Pseudolabrys sp. | reverse complement strand
CCGCCCTCCACTGCGTGCACGGCAAAGCCGCTCTCGCTCAAGACTTCGGCGATCAGCTTGCTGATCAGAATTTCGTCTTCGACCAAAAGGACGCTGGTCCGCCGCTCCGGCATGTCGCCACATCCCCTCTAGTTCCGGTTCCCCATCGGCCCGGAGACTGCAAGGCCCCAACGCATGGCGGCGACTTGTGTTCAATCTTTCGCCAATTTAGGTAGGTCATGGTCATTGACCGGTTAAAATCAGCGCTCCTCAGCCGGCCCGCCCGCGCCTAGAATAGATCGCTCACCACCAAATCCCGGTCCGCATGGCTAACCGCGAAAACTCAACGATCGAGATTACGCCGGAGGTGCTGCTCAAGGCCTATGCCTGCGGCATCTTCCCGATGGCGGAAAGCGCGGACGATCCGGCGCTTTATTGGATCGAGCCGGACATGCGCGGCATCATCCCGCTCAAAGGTTTCCACCTGCCGGCGCGGTTGGCGCGAACCGTGCGCAGGAGCCCGTTCACGGTCAGGGTGGATCGCGATTTCGATGCGGTCATCGACGGCTGCGCCGAGGCCAAACCCGACCGCGCCCGCACCTGGATCAACGGCCGCATCCGAAAAATCTATCGCAGCCTGTTCGAGCACGGTCATTGCCACACCGTCGAGGTATATGACGGGGCGGCCCTGGTGGGCGGGCTTTACGGCGTCTCGCTCGGCCGCGCCTTCTTCGGCGAGAGCATGTTCCACCGCGCGCGCGACGCCTCCAAGATCGCGCTGGTGCATCTGATCGCGCGCCTGCGCGCCGGCGGCTACCGGCTGCTCGACACCCAATACGTCACCGATCACCTGAAGACCTTCGGCGCCGTTGAGGTCGGCAAGCGGCGCTATCACCAGCTGCTGGAGGACGCGATTATCGGCGAGGCCGATTTCGGCGCGCTCGCGCTCGAACGCCCGCTCAGCGGCGAGGAGGCGCTGGCGCGTTTGCGAAATAATTCTTAGAGCGTGCGCACGATGTTTTCCGAAAACCCGTTTCCACTTTTCGGGATCGTGCGCTACCGCAACGGCGGTAAAGATCCCGGCTGCTGCGGGCGTTGCGGCGGCTGTGCTCGCCGCGTTGGTGGCAGGCGCGCCGGCTGCGTGGGCTGCGGCGCCGTCGGGGCTTCCGCCACGTTCGGATTCTGCCCGCCTTTGCAGTCGGTGATCCACACGTCGTAGATCGGATGCTCGACCGCATGCAGGCCGGGACTGGCCGCAAACATCCAGCCGGTGAAGATGCGCTTGATCTCGCCCTGCAGTGTCACCTCGTCGACTTCCACGAAGGCGTCGGTGTTCGGCGTCTCGGTCGGCGGACGCGAATAGCACACGCGCGGCGTCACCTGCAGCGCGCCGAACTGCACAGTCTCGTTGATGGCGACGTCGAACGAAATGATGCGGCCGGTGATCTTGTCGAGGCCAGAAAACACCGCGGTCGGATTGGTGATGCGCTGCGGCGGCGGCTCGACTACGATCTCGTCGCCGGGCTGCGGCGCGGTATCGGCCGGCTGCGGCGGCGCGCCGCGCGGCTGCCGCACGCCTGGCAGCAGGCCGGGCAGCGCCTGCACCGGACCGGGCGCGCCTTGCGGCGCTGCCTGCGGCGAAGGCGCGGTGCCCGGAGGCGGCGCCAGCGGCTGCGACGGGATTGTGCCGCCGCCGGGCCGGCTCGATGGCGGTAGGCTCATTGGCGCCGGCAGCGGCTGCGCCGGCGGCTGATCGGAGTGGACAGCCCCCGGCAAACGCTGGTTTGGGTAGTAAGGAGGCGGCTGCGGGGCATTTGACGGCGGCGCGCTCGGAACATCGGCCGGCGGCCGCGGCGGCTCGTCCCGGAAGATCGAACCTGGCTGCGCGGAAGCCGGCGTCGCCAGCAGCGCTGCCAAGACAAGCCAGCTAGCGGTGAGCGATGTTCGCGCCATCAAACCGGATGTTTCCGCTGGGGGTACGGCGCGGATTCGCCGTCGCCCACGCCAGCGCCCGGTTAACACGGCGAATACGGCGGCGAAAGGGCGGGTGGGGCTGGCAGCTAGCCTCTGCTGTCGGGGCTCCAGGCCTTGTAGTCGCCGGTCGCCTTCGGACGGCGGTTGGCGGCCAGCGTCGATCCGGGCGGCCGATAGGCGCCCGCCGTGCCGGTCATATTGGGCCGGTGCGGTTTCTGCCAGGCATGCGGCTTGTAAGTCTCTTGCGTGGGCGGGGTATCGACAGTGTGATGCATCCAGCCGTGCCAGGACGGCGGTATGGTCGAGGCTTCCGTATAGCCGTTATAGATCACCCACCGTCGCTCGAAGCCGAGGCCGCGATCGACTTTACCGCCGCGGGTGCGGTAGTAGCGGTTGCCGAATTCGTCCTCGCCGACCGCTTCGCCATACATCCAGGTCCAGAACTGGGTGCCGAAGGTCTGCGAATTCCACCAGGTGAACAGCTTTAACAGGAAAATTTTCATCGCCGCTGCACGTTTACTTGGGGGTGAGGACGCGGGCGTTCTGCCACCTCGCCGCCCGCATGTCCAGCGTGCCCGCCGCTTCGTGCGCGAGCAGCGCTTACCTAGCAAGGCCGATTTCCGATCACGCCTATGTTGCAGTGCATGTTGCGTTTTTCCAGGATGCGCGGCTATTCTGCCTAGGAATTCATCAGCGTTCCTTGAGTCACCCAGTCCCATCTCAGCAGCGCTGAAATTAGTGATGACAGTGCCGGTGCGAAAGGCGGGCCCCAAAGCGGGTCCGCCTTTATCGTTGGAAAAAAACAAACGCTTGACGGCGGACCAGGCGTTTTGCGCTCGAAAATTGAATTCACAGGCTTGGGTTACGCACCCACCCTCCGCCAGCGCCCGCGCGTGGGCGCTAAGGCACTGACCTGATTTTGAGAATCACCGACTCCCGGTAAACGATCAGGTGGCTTTTCCCGCCCTTATCCCCGGCCGCGCCAGACCCCGTTTTTGCTGCGGATAATCGCCAAGCCGCGATTTTGCATCATTTTTCTGTCATCAGGGAAGGCATAAAAACCTACTCCGCCTGGGCGATAAAAATGCTTTCCGCTACCCCCGGATCGCTCAATACTGACGCTGGTTTTACGGCGGGTTATCTTCGAAGTTAGCCGCTTAACCACAAGACTTAGTGTTTGATTCAGATTTGATCACTATCTGTTGTTGACGACGGTAACGAGTCCTCCTAGCTTTGGTACGTTCGGTGCAGTTGCGTTTTCGGTTCCCTCCGAGCTTCCAAACGACGCCGAGTCGCAAGTCGCGCCCACGCCGCAAACGGTGTTTTTGGGACAGGGGACTGCTGCGCGCCGGGTTCAAAAAGCCGGGATTAGCCGGTGCCGGAACCGATTTCCGGACCTAACTAAAGTGAGTAACGGGTGGTCGAACAGCGTGCCAAGCAAAACAGGCGAACAAGACAGGGTTCGTCAGGGATAATCGCGGCGGCCGCCAGCCGCCCGGCATATTAGGGGCTAGAGACACAATGCGGATCGAACGGCGCTACACTAAGGACGGACAATCGGCCTACGCGGACATCGCGTTCCGGCTCACGACCAGCGAGATCCGCAACCCGGACGGCTCGGTGGTGTTCAAGCTCGACAATGTCGAAGTCCCTGAATTCTGGTCACAAGTTGCCTCCGACGTGCTGGCGCAGAAATATTTCCGCAAGGCCGGCGTGCCCGCACGTCTGAAGAGAGTCGAGGAGAACACCGTCCCATCATTCCTGTGGCGGTCGGTGGCCGACGAAGAACAACTTGTTCTTCTGCCAGAGAAAGAGCGCTTCATCGGCGAACAGACCTCCAAGCAAATTTTTGACCGGCTGGCGGGCACCTGGACCTACTGGGGCTGGAAGGGCGACTATTTCGACAGCGAGCAGGACGCGCAAGTGTTCTTCGACGAGCTGCGCTACATGCTGGCGACGCAGATGTGCGCGCCCAATTCGCCGCAGTGGTTCAACACCGGACTGCATTGGGCCTATGGTATCGACGGCCCGAGCCAGGGTCACCACTACGTCGATTTCCAGACCGGCAAGCTCACGAAATCCAAATCCTCCTACGAGCATCCGCAGCCGCACGCCTGCTTCATCCAGGGCATCAGCGACGACCTGGTCAACGAAGGCGGGATCATGGACCTGTGGGTGCGCGAGGCACGCCTGTTCAAATACGGCTCCGGCACCGGCTCGAACTTCTCTTCGCTGCGCGGCGAAGGCGAGAAGCTGTCAGGCGGCGGCAAGTCGTCCGGCTTGATGTCCTTCCTCAAGATCGGCGATCGCGCGGCGGGCGCCATCAAGTCGGGCGGCACCACGCGGCGCGCGGCGAAGATGGTAGTCGTCGACGTCGATCATCCCGACATCGAGCAGTATATCGACTGGAAGGTGAAGGAAGAGCAGAAGGTTGCCGCGCTGGTCACCGGCTCCAGGATCAACCAGAAGCACCTCAAGGCCGTGCTGAAGGCCTGCGTTAACTGCGAGGGCTCCGGCGACGACTGCTTCAGCCCTGAGAAGAATCCCGCGCTCAAGCGCGAGATCAAGCTCGCGCGCAAAGCCTACGTGCCCGATAATTTCATCAAGCGCGTGATCCAGTTCGCCAAGCAGGGCTACACCGACATCGATTTCCCGATCTATGACACTGATTGGGACAGTGAGGCTTATCTCACCGTCTCCGGGCAGAACTCGAACAATTCGGTGCGCGTCACCGACGAGTTCATGAAAGCGGTCCATGCTGACGCCAACTGGGACCTGTTCTGGCGCACCCGCGGCGGCAAGATCGCCAAGACCGTGAAAGCGCAGGAACTGTGGGAAAAAATCGGCTACGCCGCCTGGGCCTGCGCCGATCCCGGCCTGCAATTCCACACCACCGTCAACGACTGGCACACCTGCCCGGCCTCCGGCCCGATCCGCGCGTCCAATCCGTGCTCGGAATACATGTTCCTGGACGACACCGCCTGCAATCTGGCCTCGCTCAATCTGCTCACGTTCCGCGACCCCACCACCAAAGTGTTCAACGTGGAATCCTACGAGCACGCGGTGCGGCTGTGGACCGTGGTGCTGGAAATCTCGGTGCTGATGGCGCAGTTCCCGTCCAAGCAGATCGCGCAGCTCAGTTACGAATTCCGCACGCTCGGCTTGGGTTACGCGAACATCGGCGGGTTGCTGATGTCGTCCGGCATTCCGTATGACTCAGATGCCGGCCGCGCCATCGGCGGCGCGCTCACCGCCATCATGACGGGCACCGCCTACGCCACCTCCGCCGAAATGGCGGAAAAGTTAGGCCCCTTCCCCGGCTACAAGAAAAACCGCGAGGCAATGCTGCGGGTGATCCGCAATCACCGTCGCGCCGCCTACAACGAACGCACCGGCTACGAGAAGGTGGCGACGCCACCCGTGCCGCTCGACCACACCGCCTGCACCGACAAGGTGCTGATCGAGCACGCCAAGGCCGCCTGGGACAAGGCGCTGCAACTCGGCGAACGGAACGGCTACCGCAACGCGCAGGCCACCGTGATCGCACCCACCGGCACCATCGGCCTGGTGATGGACTGCGACACCACCGGCATCGAGCCCGACTTCGCGCTGGTGAAGTTCAAGAAGCTGGCCGGCGGCGGCTACTGGAAGATCATCAACCGCGCAGTGCCCGAGGCCTTGCGCACGCTCGGCTACAGCGAGGCTGAGATCGCCGAGATCGAGGTCTATGCGGTCGGCCACGGCTCGCTCGCCCAAGCGCCCGCCATCAACCACACGACTCTCAAGGCCAAAGGCTTCACCGACGAAGCGATCGCCAAGATCGAGAAGGCGCTGCCGACCGCCTTCGACATCAAATTCGCCTTCAACAAGTGGACGCTGGGCGAGGAATTCTGCCGCGACCAGCTCGGCATCAGCGCCGACGACCTCGCCTCGCCCACGCTCGACCTGTTGGCCGCGATCGGCTTCTCCAAGCGCGAGATCGACGCCGCCAACATCCACGTCTGCGGCGCCATGACGGTGGAAGACGCGCCGCATCTCAAACCCGCGCACTATCCGGTGTTCGACTGCGCCAATCCGTGCGGCCGTACCGGCAAGCGCTTCCTCTCGGTCGAGAGCCACATCAAGATGATGGCGGCGGCGCAGCCGTTCATCTCCGGCGCCATCTCCAAGACCATCAACATGCCGAACGACGCCACGGTCGACGACTGCAAGGCGGCCTATATCCTGTCTTGGCGGCTGGCGCTCAAAGCCAACGCGCTCTACCGCGACGGCTCTAAGCTTTCGCAACCGCTCAATTCGCAGCTCATCGCCGACGAGGAGGACGAGGAGGATTCGGTCGAGGCCTTCATCGAGCGCCCGGCCACGGCGCGCGCCGCAGGTCTTGCTGAAAAGGTCGTGGAGAAAATCGTCGAGCGCATTACGGTGTTGCGTGAGCGCGAACGGCTGCCGACGCGGCGTAAGGGCTACACCCAGAAGGCGGTGGTCGGTGGCCACAAGGTCTATCTGCGCACCGGCGAATATGACGACGGCCGGCTTGGCGAGATCTTTGTCGACATGCACAAGGAAGGCGCGGCGTTGCGCTCGCTACTCAACAACTTCGCGATCGCGATCTCGCTCGGCCTGCAATACGGCGTGCCGCTGGAGGAATATGTCGACGCCTTTACGTTTACCCGCTTCGAGCCGGCCGGCCCGGTGCAGGGCAACGACTCGATCAAGTACGCCACCTCGATCCTCGACTACGTGTTCCGCGAGCTGGCGGTATCCTATCTCGAACGCTTCGATCTCGCCCATGTCGACCCGAGCGAGGCCGGCGGCTTCGACGCGCTCGGCAAGGGCGTGGCGGAAGGCATCGCGCCCGCTCACAATTACGTCTCCAAGGGGCTAACGCGCTCGCGCACCGATCGTCTCTCGGTGGTGAGCGGCGGCACGCAAGCGGCAGCGCCCGTGAGCGGCTCCAACGTCACGTCATTTGCAGGCGCCGCGACCGCGCTGAAAGCCGAGCCGGAAGCCAAGCTCTCGCCGGCCGAGCAGCTCGATCACCGCATCGGCCCGCAAGACGCTCTGCTGCACGCCAAGGTCGCGGCCTCCGAGAAGCGCGCCGAGGCGCGCGCCAAGGGCTACGAAGGCGAGGCCTGCGGCGAATGCGGCAACTTCACGCTGGTGCGCAACGGCACCTGCATGAAATGTGACACCTGCGGAAGCACCACCGGATGCAGCTAGGGCCGATCAACCGCAACATGCTCTTCCTGATTGTGGCGCCGGGCAAAGTTTGCCCGCTACGAGTTGGCCCGCTTAACCGGCTATAGTTGGCCCCCTAGTTGAAGTGCGGGGCGTAGTTTGGCCTCGATGAGTTAGAGCGGCCGCGGCGCGCGGTGGAAGTGGTTGAGAACAACGCAGATAGCGGTGAGCTTTTGGCTCGCCGCTATCTGATCAGGCGAACATTTCGTGAATCAACTTCGAGATGAGTCCTGAGTATGGTTGCAGAGTTCGGTTCAAGCGAAGCGCGAGGTTCCCGAGCGCGCCGAAAACCGATTCCAGAGCGGGTCAAGGTGATTATCTGGGCCTGCGCGGCTGGCCGTTGCCAGTGGCCTAACGGCTTTTTTGTACCAGCTTGATAGAGAGACTATTGCATTTGCGCGGCCTGATCTAGCGGTGTCAGGAACGGGTTCATTGTTTGTGGGCAGGCGGTCGATATCCGAGTGATGTGTGAGGTCTGATCGTGTTGTAGTGCTTGCGCCCTTGCCCGATGACGACTTGCGCTTCCTTTAGGCTGTAGAAGATCTCCTGATTGAAGCATTCGTCTCTTAATTCTGTTCTGAGATGCCCGCCTCCCGGCAAGCAATCTGGGTCGAATTACCTTGACCCATCGACACTTCAATCTGGCGAAGCAGCGTCACAATCTGCTTCGCGCTGAACCTCTTCTTCGGCATGACCCAGGCTCCTTTCCAAGACCATTCTCTCACAACGCTTGGCTCAAAAAAGCCCAGTCAGGTCAAGACTTACTTCAGGAATCTCTTTGCTTTCTGGTCGAACGCTTTTAGAAAAGCACGGATATGATGCCGTCTACCTATCGTCATCACAAATTCCATTTCGTGTTTCCTAGCAAGCGTAGGGTGGGCTAAGGCGTACCCGGATCGGCGCTACGCGCCGTCCGGGCATAAGCTCAGCGTCGAGCCCACCGCAAACGTCCGTGCGTATTTCAGATTCAGCCGGTGGGTTTCGCTTTTCGCCTTCGCGTTCACGTGCTTCGGCGGACAAGCCGCTCCGCCCATCCTAAAGAATGGCGCCCTGCGGTACTGCCAACATCGCAGACCGGCTCTTATTGCGGTAGCACTGGATTGGTCAGGAGGACGACGAGCAATAAAACCGCGATGATGAGGATAAGCGCGTAACCGCCGACTCGGCCAAATCCGTGCGATTGTGCCTCTGTCAGATTTTGATGAGTATGACTGATCATGGGAATCCCCCCGTTGGTACCGGGAAACCGACAATATGCGTATTTTCAAGACCAAATCGCGAGCCGGCGCAATGATTTGGATCAAATGCGGCAATAAAGTCGGAGATCGGGGGTCGTTCATCCTTCGAGGCGCGGCTAGCGCCACGCACCTCAGAATGACGGGTTCAGCATTGATTCCCTGCTATGTTTTGCACTCAACCAAGCGAGGCCTGCTCCATGCTTTATCTCGCGCTTAAAGCCGGCCTGTCCGGCGTCATCATCGCCGTGGTGTCCGAGGTCGCGCGCCGCGCGCCGACGCTCGGTGGCCTGATCGTTTCGCTGCCGCTTGTATCGCTGCTCGCCATCCTCTGGCTTTGGCGCGACACCGGCGATACCGCACGGATCGCCGCACTTTCCGAATCGTCATTTTGGTATGTGCTGCCGACGCTGCCGATGTTCCTGGTGCTGCCGGTGCTGCTGCGCCACGGCGTCGGCTTCTGGACCGCGCTGCTCGCTTGCTGCGCGCTGACCTTCGCACTGTACCTGCTCACGGTATGGGGGCTCGGCAAATTCGGTTTCACACTCTGAGCAGGCGTCAAAACTCTTACGCCCGGCGCCGAATTCCCCGTTGACCTGGATCAATGCCCCGCCGCTGGCTTGCCGCTTTGATCTTTCCTCAGCTTCCCATGGAGATCGTCATGGCGACTGCTCATGCACATCCACGGCTTAGCATCAGCGGATTAGGTTGGGGTTTTTCCGCCGCCCTCGTTATGCTTTTCGTGCTTTGCATGTTGGCCGCGTTGTTCCTGCCGCTGCGCGCCGCGCACGGCTGGGTGCGCCTCTTGTCGGACGCACCGATCGATTCCAGCCGCGTGTGGCTCGATGGGCTGATCTGGAGTGTCGTCGCCGGATGGCTGTTCGCCCTGGTGTTCGGCACGGTGTACAACTTGATTGTCGCGCGACGCGTGATGCATTCGGCCTAAAGCTGACGACGGCGTGCGCCACCCGCGTCTCAGTTTCACCACGAACACCGCCGCACTGGCCGAACCGGTCCACAAGAAGAAACACGTCGCCCGCCACTGGCACGGCTACGGCTTCCTGCCTGACTATCGCCCGCCCGAGGTGATCGCGCGCGAGCGCGCGCGGAGCACTACTGGCAAAGCGGTCCGCATTATTACGGGCCCGCCTGGCCGCGCTTCTACCGCGGGCGCTGGAACGGCGGCGGCTTCGGCCCCTGCTATACGCAGACGCCGATCGGCTACATGTGGAATTGCGGGCAATAACGCGTCCGCCGCCGCTCACGCCGCGGCGTACGTCACGCTTGACCCCTATCCCCTACCGAATGAATCGTTCCGCCCAAACGATGAACGCCTTGAACTGGTCCGGACAGGCGAGGCAATAAATAATCGCCGCCACCGGCGCCACCGGCCAAAACCATTCTCGCATGGGTAAGAAAGTGGGCGGTATCATGCTGCTGCGGATGTATAGAAATACCTATGCCGGGCCGGACATTTTGCGGAAAATTCGAACGATCCGGCGGCGTCCCTACTCCTCCTTCTCCGTCGTGAAATACAACGGATAGCCCTTGGCCTTGCCCATCTCGGTCGCCTCCTTGGCCTTAGTGTCTGCGACGTCCTTGGTATAGACCGCGATCACGCAGGCGCCCTTCTGGTGCGCCGTCATCATCACGCGGTAGGCCTGTGACTCGTTCATGTGGAACACGGCCTTGAGCACAACCACGACGAATTCGCGCGGTGTGAAGTCGTCGTTGAGCAGGATGACCTTCCACAGCGGCGGCCGCTGCGTTTCCGGCTTGGTCTTGCTGCGCGGTTTGACGAGGATTGGGCTCATCATGGCCGTCCGGGCGCCCGGCAAAGGACACGCGACGTCCATGATTCAATGCATCGTCGGTTCAGGCAAGCGGGTTGCTTAGCGCTTGCGGCTCCACAGCGCGTCCAGGCTCCATGGCCCGGGGCCGGCGAAGGCGATGTACAGGAAGATGAAGCAATACAGGATCGCACCGTCGCCGCGATTGAGGATTGGAAAGAAGCCGGCCGGCGCGTGGCTGAGAAAGTAAGCAAACGCCATCTGTCCCGACATGATGAAGGCGGCGGTGCGCGTGAACAGGCCGAGCGTGACCAGCGCACCGCCGGCGAATTCGATGGCGCCGGCGAACCAGTACAGCGTGAAAATCGCCGGGGTCGGCAGCGGCGATGGAAAGCCGAACAACCGCGACAGGCCGTGCTCGAAGAACAGCAGCGCCACGACGATGCGGACGATGGACAGGACGTAAGGCGCGTATTTCCCAACGTCTTGACGTTGAGCACTTTGCGCGTAGCCGCGCGCGCCATAGTAATCGGATTGTGCCACTGCGATTCTCGTCCCTTGTTGCGCCTCGAGTGGATATAGCGACGGTCGCGCCGATGCACTGTTCACAAACACCTGAAATTGCCCCATCTTCTTGCAGCCCAGCTATGCAGGGTTCCGGCGATTTACCGGGATACCGCTTTTGACGACGTAAAATGGAATTCCGCGCGCCCCGCAACTATGATTCAACCTGTCTGGTTCCATCGCAAAAATTTCATCGGATTCAGGGATGGTTATGTCAGTCTTGCTGCTTCACTCCCGCGCGCATCGGGTTACCGTGCAATTAGTAACAAATGGGGATGGGGCGAGGCGCGACAAAAAACTCGGAGGAGGCCCCTATGCATCTTCACACCCGCGGCGCCGCAAATTCCCCACGCCACCGCGCGCAGATTGCATGCGCGCAATGCGGCAACAACCTGTTCATGCCGGAATGGTCGGAACTGGTCGATGACCGCCGCGTGCGCCATCTGTGGCAATGTGACGCCTGCGGCTACGCCTTCGAGACCACCGTCCACTTCGCCGACGCCGCCTAGCGCATGATCCCGAAAAGTGGGAACTTGTTTTCAGATAAAATCATGCGCAAATAACATTGCTCCGCTCACGCAATTTTGCGCACGGGGGCGGCCGTGGCGGCTATACTACGCGCCATGATCGACCGCCGACTTCTGCTGCTGGGGGCCGCGTTGGGTGCGCTGGCCCCTCGCCTGGCGCAGGCCACCACCATGAGTCGCGTTACCGCCTATGCCTTCACCTTCAAGGGCCTGGACGGGACCGATATCCTGCTCGCGTCCTATGCTGGCCACCCGATTCTGGTGGTCAACACCGCCTCGCTGTGCGGCTACACGCCGCAATACACCGGCCTGCAGGCGCTATGGACGCGCTATCGCGCCACGGGTCTCATGGTGCTCGCCGTGCCGTCCAACGACTTCGGCGGCCAAGAGCCGGGCGGCCAAGCTGAGATCGAGAAGACCGCCCAGGGCGACTACCATGTCACATTCCCGCTCACCGAAAAGGTGGCGGTCAAGGGCCATGACGCCCACCCGTTCTACAAATGGGCGGTGCAGGAGCGCCCTCTGGAGGCCCCGCGCTGGAATTTCCATAAATATCTGATCGGGCGCGACGGCCATCTGAAGGCGGCCTTTACTTCCGCCGTGGAACCCAACGATCCGCGCCTGATCGCGGCGATCGAGCAGGAATTGGCCGGCGAATAGCGCCGTTTTTGCCAATGTGACGCGTCGGTCACGCAACGGCGGCTGCCGTGATAAATCCGATAAAATCCGATTGACGAATCAGCCTGCTCATGACTTCGTTATGAGCAAATTTTAGTCACGTAGGCCGGCGTTCGATCACCGACCCGTTACGAGGTTCCTCCCGCGTGGCGTTTAGACTGGGCGGCCGCGAGGCCGCCCTTTTTCATTGCCGGACATCATGGATTTGTGCGCTCAAGCGGCGCTGACTTGTGCAGTTGCTTGGGCGTTGGCCATTTCCGTTTTCGGCGCAGCGGCTGCCACAGGCCGCGGATCGATGGCTTCGACCAATTGCAGGAAGCTCTTGCCGGGCAGCGGCGGTGCGAACACATAGCCTTGCGCCGAACGGACCTCGAGCTCGCGCAGATACATTACCTGCTCGAAATTCTCCACGCCCTCGGCCACCACGTCCATTCGCATATTGTGCGCGAGATCGACCAGGGTCTGGACGATGGTGGTTGAGTTGCGGTCGGTGCCGATGGCGTCGACGAATATCTTGTCGATCTTGATGATGTCGACGCCGAGCTTGAGCATATAGGACAGCCCGCCGTGGCCGGTCCCGACGTCATCGATGGCGATGCGCACGCCAAGCCCCTGGAAAGCCGCGATGGTCTGCCGTGTCGCGGTGAAATTTTCGATCGGGTCGCGCTCGGTCACTTCCAGCACCACCTGCGTGATCGGCGAGCCGGAAAAAATTTCCCGCACGTCCTTGACGATTCCCTCGTCGCAAAACAGCTGACCGGCGAAATTGAACGAGATCTTGAGTGCCGGCCGGCAGCCGATCGCGCTACCTGCTTCGGCGCAAACCCGCCGCATCATATCGCGGGTTATTTCGCGGATCAGTCCACTCGACCCGCGAGCGGAATAAATGCGCCGGGCAGCACCAGCGTGCCGTCGGTTTTCCGCCAGCGCACCAGGACTTCGGCGCCGCGCAATTGTCCGGAGCGGATATCGACTATCGGCTGGTAGTAGGGCACGAATTTGCCGGCCTTGAGCGCGCTCTCGATCTCGGACACCGGATCGCCGGGCCCGGCGCCGCTGCATCAGCATGGAGAACACGCCCAGGATCATAATGATGACGCCGGTGGCGAACAGGCCGAGCCACTGCAACTCTGCGTGGCCCGCAATCACGCGGCTGCGCGGCATCGATATCTCGGTTTCGAATCCGAATTTTTCTGAGATCGCCTTGACCGTGAATATGGTGTTGGCAGCGTCGGACCGCTCGCCGTCGTTGCCGATCGAGGCGCCCGAAGCCGTGGCGATATACGCATAGGCACTGAATGGACCGCCTTGGCTGGCGACGCCGCGCGCCGCCAAACCGTCGAGTGTGGCGATCACTTGCGAGACGCGGGTTTCGGCTCGCACGCTTGGCGGAGGTGTCGACCTCTTCACGGCCCTGGCAATCGATCAACCCGCCAAGCCAGAAATCGAACGCGACCAAGGGAGCGCCGGCGAGCAATACGCCAGCGACGATCGCAACGATATTCCGGCGCGTGAGTGCGCGCACAATCAAACCCATCTTGGTGGTCCGGTAAATGAGCCATGGCGCCGTAAAGGGCGCTTTAAGCGTCAGGCAGGGCCATCAAATAAGGTGGTAATATGGGATCAAGCCCGCCGATATGGTTAGGAATTGGTAAAAACAGTGCGGCGGCTGGTGGCGTGCCCATCGATCCTGCGGCCATTGGCACGATGGACTGGCGCGTTAGACTGGCGTCGATCCGCCTCGATCAGACGGGCGGACAACGGGAGGACTGACATGACCGAGCCGAAGCGGCGTTTTCTACGAACCTGTGTTTGCTGCGGCGAGCCTACGGGCGTGAGCCGTCGCGGCTTCCTCGCGTCTGCGGTCGGCGCCGGTGCGGCAGCCGCAACCGGGCTCACGCCACACCGGGCGGCGGCCCAGGCCAAGCCCAACCGCATCGACGTGCATCATCATTTCGCCCCGACTTTTCACCGCGACGCCCTCGGTTCAAAGCGCGGCGGCACCTGGCCGACCTGGTCGCCGCAGATGTCGCTCGACGACATGGATAAAAACGGCATCGCCACCGCCATGCTGTCGGTGGTACAGCCCGGAACCTGGTTCGGCGACGTCGAAGAGACCCGCCGCCTAACACGCCAGCTCAATGACTACGGCGCCACGCTGGTGCGCGACCATCCCGGCCGCTACGGATTATTCGCCTGCATCGCACCACCGGACGTCGACGGCAGCCTGAAGGAGATCGAATACGGCCTCGATACGCTTCATGCCGACGGCATCGCCCTGCTCACCAGCTATGGCACGACCTATCTCGGCGATCCGTCGTTCGCGCCGGTCTATGCCGAGCTCAACCGGCGCAAGGCGCTGGTCTATGTCCACCCAACCGCGCCTTACTGCTGCAAGAGCCTGGTGCCGGGCATCCCGGTGGGTTCGATCGAATATGCGACCGACAGCACGCGCACCATCGCGCATCTGGTGTTCAGCGGCACCGTGACGAAGTTTCCGGACATCCGCTGGATCTTCTCGCATAGCGGTGGCACGCTGCCGTTCCTGACCGGGCGCTTCATCCGGCTCGCCGACGAGCGCAAGCCCGCATTCCTACCGAACGGGCCGCTACCGGAATTCCGCAAATTTCATTATGAGCTAGCGCAGGGCAGCACGCCGGGCCAGATCGCCGCGCTGCTCAAGATGATCCCGCTTGCGCAAGTGCTCTACGGCACCGACTATCCGTTCCGGCCCGGCGCCGAAGTCAATGCCGGCATTGCCGCCTATGGCTTCAGTGCCGCCGAGATCGAATCGATCGAGCGCGGCGCCGCGCTCAAACTGCTGCCGCGGCTCAAAACCTGAACGGCGGCAAACGCCAACATCCATGGGGAGAAACGAAAATGAAGCTCTACATGCATCCGGTTTCCATGACCTGCCGGCCAGTGCGGCTGTTCGCGGCTGACAACAATATCGCCATGGATGAGGAATTCGTCGATCTGATGACCGGCGCGCACATGCAGCCGCCCTACGCGGCCATCAACCCGAACTGCCTGGTGCCGCTGCTCGAGGACGGCGATCTCAAGCTCACCGAAAGTTCGGCCATCCTGAAATATCTTGCCGACAAGATCGGCTCGCCTGCGTATCCGAAGGATCTCAAGCAGCGCGCCAAGGTCAACGAGGTAATGGATTGGATCAACACCAATTTCTACCGCGAATGGGGCTACAATCTCTGCTACCCGCAGCTGTTCCCGCATCTCAAGCGGCGCAGCGACGAGGCGCAGGCGGCAACGCTGGAATTCGGCAAACAGAACGCCAAGCGCTGGCTCACGCTGCTCAACGACTATTGGATCGGGCCAAACAAGACCTATCTGGTCGGCAACACGATCACCATCGCCGACTATTTCGGCGCCGGCATCGTGACCCTGGGCGAGATCATCGGCGTCGATTTCGCGCCCTATCCGAACGTGACGCGCTGGCTTACCACCATGAAGAAGCTGCCGAACTGGGGCAAGGTCAACGAGGCCTTTGACGGCCTGCGCGAGGCGGTGAAGGGGCAGAAATTCGTCACCCTCGCCTGAAGCGCGTCGCGGGCATGCAAAGGAGCCTAGCATGAGTTTCTTTCCCGGCAAGGACCCCCAGGCCGGCGATACCTATGCCTGCGCGGCCATCTCGCATCTGGTTGTGCCGCGCACGGTCGATCTCGGCGATGGCTTTTCGGTTCGTCGCGCCTTGCCGTCGGCGCGTTCACGCATGGTCGGGCCGTTTATCTTTTTCGACCATTTCGGGCCGGCGGAATTCCGCGCCGGCAACGGGCTCGACGTGCGGCCGCATCCGCATATCGGGCTCGCCACCGTCACTTACCTGTTCGACGGCGAGATCATGCATCGCGACAGTCTCGGCACCGCGGCGCCGATCAAGCCGGGTGAGATAAACCTGATGACGGCGGGACGCGGCATTGTCCATTCCGAACGCACCGGCGCGGAATTACGCGCCACCGGTAGCCCGATCCACGGCTTGCAGATGTGGGTGGCCTTGCCGGAGGCGAAGGAAGAAATGTCTCCCGCCTTCGCACATCACGAGGTCGGCGAATTTCCACTGATCATGGATGACGGGAAAGCCGTACGCGTGGTTATCGGCTCGCTTTATGGCGAACGCTCGCCGGTGCCGACGGTGCACGAGACGATGTTCGCGAACATTGCGCTGCGCGCCGGCGCGACGCTGCCGCTCGACGCCGACCACGAGGAGCGTGCGCTTTATATAATCGACGGTACTGTCGACATTTCCGGCGACACGTTCGAGCCCGGGCGTCTGCTGGTGTTCAAGTCGGGCGACAAGGTGACGATCACGGCCACTACAGACGCGCATTTCGTCATCGTCGGCGGCGCGCCGATGGACGGTCCGCGCCACATCTGGTGGAACTTCGTGTCATCGCGCAAGGAGCGCATCGAGCAGGCGAAGACGGAATGGGCCGCCGGCCATTTCGGCAAAGTGCCGGGCGACGAGATCGAGTTCATTCCGCTGCCGGAGAAATGAGCTGCGCTAGCCCGCGACGCTCCCCCACTTCGACACGAGTTGCTCGGCGCCGCGCTGCGAGACCGCGAAGATCGTGTAGGTCGGGTTCGACGCGCCCTCGGTCGGGAACAGGCCGGGGCCGGCGACCCAGAGATTGCCGATCTCGTGTGTCTGCCCGTAGCTGTCGCAAACCGAATCGCTCGCGCCGTTGCCCATGATGGTGCCGCCGAACAGATGGATGGTCGGCTGGTTGCCGCGCGCCGACCAAAACTCCTTGGCGCCGGTGGCTTTGGCGATCGTGAGCCCCTCCTCGAAATTGGCGTTCCACAGCGCGACCGCGTCCTGGTCGAAGCTGTGCACGATCTTGGCCATCGGCATGCCGAATTCGTCCTTGCCGTCGGCGAGTTCGATGCGGTTCTCAATATTCGGCATTTCCTCGCCGAACGCCGTAAGGCGTGTGATGCCGCGCTTGGCGCGCTTCATGAAATCGGCGAGCGCAGGACCGAACAGATCGAGCCGCGCATTGGCGAAGCCGCCGAGATCGCTGGTCTTGAGAGCGGTGCCGGCGACGATATAGGTGCTGCCGAAGGCGCCCTTGTGCGTGGTCTTGTCGTAGCGGTCGTAGGACATGTACTGCGCGCCGACCGTGCCCATGTGGTTTTCGACGTCCTCGTCAAACAGCGCCCAGGTGCCTGACGCGTAATGCGCCATCATGTATTTGCCCAACAGGCCGCTTGAATTGGCGAGGCCCTTCGGGTGCTTGTCGGTCGCGGAATTCATCATCAGGCGCGGATTCTGCGCGGCCCAGGCAGCGAGGATGACGACGCTCGCCTCTTGCACCTGCTTTTCTTTTTTCGCGTCGTAATATTCCACGCCGGTGACCTTGCTGCCCGTTTCATTGGTCAGCACGCGGGTGACGGTCGAGAGCGCACGCACTTCGGCGCCCGCTTTTTTGGCGTCGGCCAGATAAGTGACCTGCGGATTGGCCAGCGCGCCGATCGGACAGCCGACATGGCACCAGCCGTCATATATGCAGGCCGGCCGGCCCTTGAATTCCATCGAGTTCATGCCGACCGCCGCCGGAACCATGCGGATGCCGGCCGCTTCGCAACTTTTTTTCCAAACGTCGCCGTTGCGGAAGGTCTTCATCGGCGGCATCGGATAGGGCGCGCCCTTCGGCCGCCAGAGTTCTTCCGCCCTGGCGTCGCCGGAGACGCCGATCTCGGCCGCGACCTTGTCGTAATAGGGCGCGACGTCCGCATAGGAAATCGGCCAGTCGAGCCCGCGATTGTGCTCGCTCTTGATCTTGAAATCGTTCGGCAGATAGCGCGGGAAATTAGCGAAGTAATGCAGCGCCGCGCCGCCAACGCCCCAGCCTGCCTGATAGGCGTAGCCGTATGGATTCTTGCCTTCGAACGTAAACGGAACGCCGGCCGGCTTGACGCGCCGGCCCCAGAAATCCGAACTGATCAGGTCGGAGAGCTGCCAGTCGGGTCCTGCCTCCAGCAGCACAACCTTCTTGCCGGCTTTGGCCAGCACCGAGGCGTACAGCGTGCCCGATGCACCGGCGCCGACAATGACGACATCGACTTTTGCGTTTGCCATGTCACCACCTCTTTTCGGGCGCGATGTGGGGCATGTAGGGGATGCCGAGCGCGGCATAGCCGTCCATGGTGCCGTAGACGACATCGACGGCATCGCTGCGCATGACCAGATAGACGAACGGTCCCGGCGGGCCCTGCCAGCCCTCGACTTTGTTCTGACGCATCAGGTCGACGAAGGCATGTCGCTCGCCGTCGTTGAGCTGGGCAAAGCCGCGGTCGGCGTTTTGCGCCCTGCTCGCCTTGTCGATCGCGCCGAGCGCGGCGCGATAGAAATTCGCGTAAGGTGGACGTATATTGAGAATGCGCGCTTCCAGCAGCGCTTCGCCGGGCGGAACCGACAATTGCTGATCGACGAAATGAGAAATGCCTGCTTGCTTGGAGCCGGGCACCAGCGTATCGCCCAGCGCCTCCAGTGTTGCGACATGGTCCGCGTTCAGCGTCTTGAACGCAATATTCTGCGCGCGGGCTTGCCGTGGTGAGAGCAGAACTTCGACGCCGCCCGCCGTGAAGGCGAGTGCGCTCAATGCAGCACCCTTCATGAGGGCGCGCCGCTCGATTTCGGACATCAATTTCTCCCCGAGGCTGTCGATTTTTAATTGTCGTTCTTGCGGCTTCGCGTGCGCTTCGCCGTCTCTGGAACGCGCATAAATCCAAGCTTAAATCGAACGCTGAATCAAGGCGACTCCGCCCGACCCGAGGGCAGTGCAACATATATTCAAATTGGCGAGGTTATTTCTTCGGCAAATCCAGCTTGATATGCAGCTCCTTAAGCTGCTTGGCCGTCGCCTCCGACGGCGCGCCCATCATTAGATCCTCGGCGCGCTGATTCATTGGGAATAGCACGACCTCGCGTAGGTTCTCTTCGCCGGCGATCAGCATGACGATGCGGTCGATGCCGGGCGCGATGCCGCCGTGCGGCGGCGCGCCGAGCGAGAGCGCGTGCAGCATGCCGCCAAATTTCTGCTCCAGCACGTCTTCCTGATAGCCGGCGATGGCGAAGGCCTTCTTCATCACCTCGGGGCGGTGGTTACGGATGGCGCCGGAGGACAGTTCCACGCCGTTGCAGATGATGTCGTATTGGATCGCTTTGAGGCTGAGGATTTTTTCCCGGTCGTTGGCATCGAGCGCGAGGAAATCCTCCACGTCCAGGTTCGGCATCGAGAATGGATTGTGCGAGAAGTCGATCTTCTTCTCCTCCTCGTTCCATTCGTACATCGGGAAATCGACAATCCAGCAGAATTCGAAGCGGTCCTTGACGATAAGGCCGAGTTCTTCGCCGATCTTGACGCGCGCGCTGCCTGCGAATTTGACGAAATCCTTCGGCTTGCCCGCGACGAAGAAACAAGCGTCACCCACGGCGAGCTTCATCTGATCGGCAATTTGCTTGGTGCGCTCAGGCCCGACATTCTTCGCCAAGGGACCGGCGCCGCCCTCCTCGCCTTCGCGCCAGAAGATGTAGCCAAGCCCCGGCTGGCCCTCGCCCTGTGCCCAGGAATTCATGCGGTCGCAGAACGCGCGGTTGCCGCCTTTCGGCGTAGGGATCGCCCACACGCGGCCCGTGGAATCGTTGGCGAGGATATTGGCGAAAATCTTGAAGCCAGAGCCGCGAAACGCCTCGCTCACGTCCTGCATGACGATCGGATTGCGTAGGTCCGGCTTGTCGGTACCGTATTTCGACAATGCCTCAGCATACGAAATGAGCGGAAACTTCGGCGTCACCGCCTTGCCCTTGGCAAATTCCTCGAACACGCCGCGGATCACCGGCTCGACCGCGTCGAATACGTCCTGCTGAGTGACGAAGCTCATCTCGAGATCGAGCTGGTAGAATTCGCCGGGCGAACGGTCGGCGCGCGCGTCCTCGTCGCGGAAACAGGGCGCGATCTGGAAATAGCGGTCGAAACCCGCAATCATGATGAGCTGCTTGAACTGCTGCGGCGCCTGCGGCAGCGCGTAGAATTTCCCCGGATGGATACGCGAAGGAACCAGATAATCGCGCGCGCCTTCCGGCGAGGACGCGGTGAGGATCGGCGTCTGGAATTCGAAGAAGCCGCCCTCCTTCATGCGCCGGCGCAGCGAGTCGATCACCGCGCCGCGCAGCATGATGTTGTTGTGCAGATGCTCGCGGCGTAGATCGAGAAAACGGTATTTGAGCCGGGTTTCTTCCGGATAATCCTGCTCGCCGAACACCGGCATCGGCAGTTCGGCGGCCGCGCCCAGCACTTCGATCTCATCGATATAGACCTCGACCTGGCCAGTCGGAAGATCAGCGTTCTCGGTGCCGGCGGGGCGCTTGCGAAGCTTGCCGTCGATGCGCACCACCCATTCCGAGCGCAGCGTCTCGGCCAGCTTGAAGGCCGGGCTGTCGGGATCGGCCACCACTTGGGTGAGCCCATAATGATCGCGCAGGTCGATGAACAGCACCCCGCCGTGGTCGCGGATGCGGTGGCACCAGCCGGACAGGCGCACCGGTTTGCCGATGTCGCCCTCGCGCAAAGCGCCGCAGGTGTGTGAGCGATAGCGATGCGTTGTCATTTTCTTAGGCGATTCCGTGGGCGATTCAGTGTGGTTTTGAGGCGCGCGAAAAGCGCATGGGGGGTCGGCTTTGTCAAGGTAAGCGGCTCGACAGGGTGCGAGCGATCTGCACACTCTGCGCCGCGAATAGCCGGACCGCATCATGCCCAAACCAAAACGCTTAAAACAAGCCAAGCCGGCCGCCGCCGAGATGTCTACCGGCGAAGCTACGGCCGCCACGCTGATCGCGCATGGGTTTGAGGCCGTCTACGCGCTGCCGGGCGTGCACAACGACCACCTGTTCGATGCCTTCCAGCGTGCCGGCGAGCGCTTACGCGTCGTCCACACCCGCCATGAGCAGGGCGCGGCCTATATGGCGCTTGGGGCGGCTTTGGCCACCGGCAAGCCGCAGGCCTATGTGGTCGTCCCGGGTCCCGGCCTGCTCAATTCCGGCGCCGCGTTGCTCACCGCCTATGGCATGAACGCGCCGGTGCTGGCGCTGATCGGCCAGATTCCGGCGGCCGCGATCGGCCGCGGCTTCGGCCACCTGCACGAGATCCGCGATCAGGCCGGCATCATCGCCCGGCTGGTCGATAATTCCGCGCGCATCGATGGGCCGGCGGAAGCTTCCGCAAACGTCGCCAAGGCGATCGCGTCCATGCGCCAAGGCCGGCCGGGACCGGCGGCGCTCGAATGCGCCATCGATGTGTGGGGCAAGCGCGGCCCGGTCGCGCTCGTGCCGCCTGCGCCGGCGCGGGCGCCACACATTGATGAGGACAAGGTAAAAGCTGCGGCAAAGTTGCTGGGCAAAGCCAAGCGTGTGCTGATCGTCGCCGGCGGCGGCGCACAGGATGCGTCGCCCGAGGTGACGCGGCTCTCCGACATTTTGCAGGCGCCCGTGCTCGCCTACCGGCGCGGACGTGGCGTGCTCGACGGCCGCAGTCCGTTCAGCGTGACGCTGCCGCTGGGCCACGAGCTGTGGAAAGAAGCCGATGCGGTTCTTGCGGTCGGCACGAAACTTAATCCGATGACGGTGTGGGGACTCGATCAAGGAATTGCCATTGTCCGCGTCGAATCCGATCCGGAAGAGCCGGCGCGCTTTCGTAAACCGAAAGTGGCGCTGATCGGTGATGCCGCGCCGATCCTGCGGCGCTTGATCGATGCGCTCGCGAAATACAATTCACGCCGGACCTCTCGCCGCGACGAGATGCTGCAACGCCAGGCCGAGCTGCGCGAACGCCTCAACAAGCTTGCGCCCCAACTTGCCTTCCTCGACGTCATCCGCGCCGAGCTGCCGGAGGACGGCATCTATGTGGACGAGGTGACGCAAATGGGCTTTGCCGCCCGCCTCGCCATGCCGGTCTACAAGCCGCGCACGTTTCTCTCGCCCGGCTATCAGGACAATCTCGGCTGGGGCTACGCCACCGCACTTGGCGCGCAGCACGCGTGCGCGCAAGTGCCCGTGCTCTCGATCAACGGCGACGGCGGCTTCCTCTACACCGGCAACGAGCTCGCCACCGCCATGCGCCACCGTATCCCGTTAGTAGCGGTTGTATTCGCGGATGGCGCTTTCGGCAATGTGCGGCGCATCCAGCAGGAGCAGTTCGGCAACCGGGTGATCGCCTCCGACCTCGCCAATCCGGATTTCGTCAAATATGCCGAAAGCTTCGGCGCCGCGGGCCGGCGCGCGCGAACTCCTGCGGAACTGGGCGCGGCGCTCAAGGCCGCCTTTGCCGCCCGCGAGCCCACGCTGATCGAGGTGCCGGTAGGCCCGATGCCCTCACCCTGGGAATTCATCCACATGCCGCGCGTGCGCGGGAAGTGAGACGGGTTGCCATGACCGTCCAAGATCGGGTTAGGTTGCCCGCGACCATGGATTTGATCACCACCACCGAGGAACTGGCCGAAGTTTGCACGCGCATGGCGCGGCATCCCTTCGTCACCGTCGATACCGAGTTCCTGCGCGAGACCACTTATTATCCCCTGCTCTGCGTGGCGCAACTGGCCTCGCCCGACGAAGCCTGCGTCGTCGATGCGCTGGCGCCGGGCATCGATCTTGGGCCCCTGTTCGCGCTGCTGACCGACGAGAAGGTGGTCAAGGTGTTCCACGCCGCGCGCCAGGACATCGAAATCGTCTGGAACATGGCGAAGAAGATCCCGCATCCGATCTTCGACAGCCAGGTCGCCGCCATGGTGCTCGGCTATGGCGACTCGATCTCCTACGACCAACTGGTGCAGCGCATCACCGGCGACCTGCTCGATAAGTCGCACCGCTTCACCGATTGGACGCGGCGGCCGCTCACCGACGCGCAGGTTTCCTACGCGCTCTCCGACGTCACACATTTGCGCGCCGTCTACCTCAAGCTGGCCGCGGATCTCGCCAAGCGCGAACGCACGAACTGGGTCGAGGCCGAGATGGGCGTGCTCACCTCGCCCGAGACCTATCGCATGGAACCGGAGAAAGCCTGGGAGCGGCTCAAGAGCCGCGTTCGCAAGCCGAAGGAACTTGCTGTGCTGATCGAAATCGCCGCCTGGCGCGAGCGCGAGGCGCAAACGAGGGACGTGCCGCGTTCGCGCGTGCTCAAGGACGACGTGGTCGGCGACATCGCAGTGCAGGCGCCAACAACGATCGAACGGCTCGGGCATTTGCGCTCATTGCCCAAGGGATTCGAGCGCTCACGCTGGGGCGAGGCGATCGTCGAGGCGGTCAAGCACGGGCTCGAGCGCGATCCCAAGGCGCTGCCGCGGCTCGAGCGGTTTCGCCCGGCGCCGAACGGCGCCGCCACCGTGGAGTTGCTCAAGGTACTGCTGCGCATGACCGCCGAAAGCCACGGCGTCGCCGCCAAGGTGATCGCCACGGTGAACGAACTCGACCGCATCGCCGCTGACGACGAGGCCGACGTGCCCGCGCTGAAAGGCTGGCGGCGCGAATTATTCGGCGAAAAGGCGCTCGCCCTCAAGCGTGGGCAATTGGCGCTGGCGGTCGACAAAGGCCGCGTGGTGACGGTGAGTAAGGATTAGGTCACGATTGGGACCGCTCACGCGGCGATACTCGGCAGGCCCGCAAGCGCCGTGGCCAGTTCCTTCTCGTTGTAGACCCGGTCTACGAGTTTGCCCTCAAAATAATCGATGTAGGCCTGCATATCGAAATGGCCGTGACCGGACAGGTTGAACAGGATCGTCTCCTGCTTGCCTTCCTTCTTGCAGCGCAGCGCCTCGTCGATGGCGCAGCGCACCGCATGATTGGCCTCCGGCGCCGGCACGATGCC
>DATISB010000052.1:0-10261 GCA_035469145.1 Pseudolabrys sp. | reverse complement strand
GCGGCTCTTGGCCCCCTTGCGCGTCTCGCGGGAGCAAACCTACTGGGCTGAAGCAAGCTGCGCCGGCTGCCAGGCCATCGCCACATAGCCTGGTTCGTCCGCCACCCGGGCGAGCCAGGCGCGCACGGCCGGGAAGCGGGTCAGCTCGAAATCGCATTGCTCGGCCACGTGGGTGTAGGCGTAGAGCGCGATGTCCGCGATGGTGAAGCGCCCGGCGGCGAAGAAGTCGTGCCTGGCAAGGTGGGTTTCCATCACGCCGAGCGCGCGATAGCCGTTCTCCATCCAATCCTCGAGCGCGTGGCTCTGCAATTCGCGGCCGCCCTTGATCAGGCACAGCCAGAAATAAGCGGCGCCGATGTTCGGCTCCAGGCTGTGCTGCTCGAAGAACATCCATTGCAGCGCCTCGGCGCGGTCGATGCGGTCCTCCGGCGCCAGGTTGGTGCCGCCGGCGACGTACCAGAGGATGGCGTTGGATTCGGCGAGGTGGCGGCTGGGCGCCACTTCTAAAAGCGGCACCTGGCCGCTCGGGTTCTTGGCGAGGAATTCCGGCGTGCGGCTTTCGCCCTGCAGGATGTCGATCTCGACCAGCCGGTAGGGAATGCCGAGCCGGGCCAGCGCGAGGCGGACCTTGTAGCTATTGCCGGAACGCTGCATCGAATAGAGCGTGAACATTTTAGAAATCTCGCAGCCGTGATCGGATCAAGCAGGCCAAGTCCGGCATTTCGATGACGAAACGCTCACCCCGACGCACGCATCGTACCAAATCGATGATGCAATGCGGCATAGGCGCACTGCGACGCGCACCAAATCTAAAATTTTATTCCGCCGCCACTCGGTGCGCGCGCGCGTATTCGAGCAGCGAGTCGTCGCCGCCCGGCACGATCGGCGTGAAGTCGCGGTGTGCGATCCATTCCGGCCGCGTGAACTTGGTGATGTGGTTCGAGCAGGCGCACAGCGTCAGGTAGACGATCTTGCGCGGATACGGGGTGATGTTGGGCGGCGAGGCGTGCACCAGATTGCCGTGGAACATCAGCACCGAGCCGGCCTTGCCGGTCGGTGCCACGATGCCGACGCCGTCGGATCCGGCGGCCTCGTGCGCGAGTCGCGTCACGGTCTCTTTGTCGAGTGTCCATAACGGATAAGAGGTGGTGGTCTTGTCGTGGCCGGCGGCGAGCACGCCCTGCTTGTGGCTCTTCGGGATGATCATCAGCGCGCCGTTGATCGGCAGCACGTCGTCGAGAAAAATGGCGATGTTCATCGCGCGCGGCTCTGGCATGCCGTCGTCGCGCGCCCAGGTGCCGTAGTCCTGGTGCCACTGCCAGACGTCGCCCTCGAAGGCGGCCTTGGCGTTGAGCTTGAACTGGTGGACGTAGACCTCCTCGCCGAACAATTGCCGCAGCGGCTCGACCAATCGGGGGTGTCGCGCCAGCAGGCCGAACAATTCGCTGAAGGTGTGCGCGGCGAAGGCGGTGCGCGGGGCGCCGGACTTCTCGCGCCAGACTTCCTGGCGGTCGAGCTTGAGGATGTTCTCGGCTTCCACGCGCAGCAGCGCGATCTCTTCCTCGGAGTAGCAATTGGGGAAGAACACGTATCCCTGTTCGTCGAAGGCTCGAAGCTGCTCGGCGTTGAGCTGCATGAACAGCGCTCCCTGATACGGCTGCGGCCGGTGGTCCAGCTCTTAGGGAGCTATTTTAGGGGACGTGTCGCAAAACGCCACAGCATTGCAGCGCCGGCCTCATTCATGGCGCGGCGCAACAATAGGCCGAACGCCAGCAGCATGACGGGAACAGCCAGCGGAATCAGCGTGGCCTGCGGAATCGAGCGGGCGACCAGCGGCACGATCCATAGGGCGGCCAGAATTGTTTTTTCATAAGCGCTAAAACCGCGCGCGAATCCGTTGAGCGCGAGATAGGCGATCGCCGGCGCCAGCAGCATGAGGTCGTAGTCGAGGCTGTAGGGCGTCGCCAGCACGCTGCCGATCAGCCAGGCAATCCAGCCATTGCCGCAGGGTTTAACAGGGCAGGGACGGTTAGAGCATGATCCCGAAAAGTGGGACCCGGTTTTCGGAAAAGATCATGCTCCAGCAAAAAGCCCATCAACAGGCTTGATGAATGCATCATTGTTTGCGTCTTGCTGTCGCCGTTTTGGCCGATTACGACATTACTTGGTGCCTGCAGAACCACGATTCGGAGCTATCGATGGCCTTCCTCGCGGACCAACTCAAACGCGTCAAACCGTCGGCTACCATCGCCGTCACCGACAAGGCGCGCGCGCTGAAAGCGGCGGGCCGCAACGTGATCGGGTTGGGCGCCGGCGAGCCGGATTTCGACACCCCCGACAATATCAAAGAGGCGGCAATCAAGGCGATCCGCGAGGGCAAGGCGTCCAAGTACACCAACGTGGACGGTATCGCCGAGCTCAAGGACGCCGTGGTCAAGAAGTTCAAGCGCGAGAACGGCCTCGAGTACAAGCCGGCGCAGATCACGGTCGGCACCGGCGGCAAGCAGGTGCTGTACAACGCGTTTATTTCGACGCTCAACCCGGGCGACGAGGTGATCATCCCGGCGCCCTATTGGGTGAGCTATCCCGATATGGTGCTGCTCGCCGGCGGCGAGCCGGTGGCGGTCGAGACCTCGATGGCGACCGGCTTCAAGATGACCGCGGCGCAGCTCGAGCGCGCGATCACCCCGAAGACCAAATGGGTGTTGCTCAACTCGCCATCGAACCCGAGCGGCGCAGCCTATACGCGCGCTGAATTGAAGGCGATCACCGAGGTGCTGGTGAAGCACAGCCACGTGCACGTGATGACCGATGACATGTACGAGCACCTGGTCTACGACGACTTCGTGTTCACCACGCCGGCGCAGATCGAGCCGTTGCTTTATCCGCGCACGCTCACCATCAACGGCTGCTCCAAGGCCTATTGCATGACCGGCTGGCGCATCGGCTATGCCGGCGGGCCTGAGCCGTTGATCAAGGCGATGGCGATGGTGCAGTCGCAATCGACCTCGAACCCGGCCGCGGTGTCGCAATGGGCGGCGGTGGAAGCGCTCAACGGGCCGCAGGACTTCATCGCCAAGCACAACAAGATCTTCAAAGAGCGGCGCGACCTCTGCGTGTCCATGCTCAACCAGGCCAACGGCATCAAATGCCCGACGCCAGAGGGCGCGTTCTATGTTTATCCGTCCTGTGCCGGCACCATGGGCAAGACCGCATCGACCGGCAAGAAGCTCGCCAGCGACGAGGATTTCGTCACCGAGTTGCTGGAAGCCGAGGGCGTCGCGGTTGTGCAGGGCACGGCCTTCGGGCTCGGGCCGGCGTTCCGTATTTCCTATGCTACCAAGACCGAGGACCTGGAAGAGGCCTGTCGGCGAATCCAGCGATTTTGCGGGAATTTGAAGTAACGGCAGGATTGCCGCTACTTGGTCTCGTTTACTAAGCCCCGGCACTCCTTTTGACTTCGCCCGGGGTTCCGCTCACAATTGTATCAACAAGGTATAATCACCAAGGGGGTTGCATGCATCGCATTTTCGTAGGGCTAGGCGTGCTGGCGTTGGGCTTCGTCACGTCGATCGGCGCCGCCGCCGCTCAGGATCGCGTGAAAGCAGGCACGCTGGTCTGCGATGTTTCCGGTGGCATCGGCATGATCATCGCGTCGCAGAAACAAGTACAGTGCGAGTTCAATCCGGAGCTGCCGGGCCCGCGCGAGATATATTACGGCACCATCAGCAAGTTCGGCCTCGACATCGGTGCGACATCGGGCGGCCAGATGGTGTGGGCGGTCTACGCGCCGTCGTCGCGCGGCTTCGGCGTCCTGGCCGGCACGTATGCCGGCGCGACGGCTGAAGCGACGGTCGCGGTCGGTCTCGGCGCCAACGCGCTGATCGGCGGCTCCAATCGCACGATCGCGCTGCAACCCTTGTCGGTGACGGGCCAGACCGGGCTTAACTTGGCGGCCGGCGTCGCCTCGCTCGAACTCCGTGTGGGGAACTGAGCGTACAGCTCAAAATGACTTTGGCGGCCGCCTGCGGGCGGCCGTTTCGTTTAGTTCGTCATCGCCCCTTGCCAGTCCCGGTCTCACCTGAGACGATACTATGAAAGGGCCGGGAAAACAGGTCCGACCTCCCGGCCGGCAAGGGAGGTATTTATGGGACAAAACGGCACGGGTCCCAGGGGTCCCCGGTGCATCGCGCTGGTGGGCCCATTCCAGAGCGGCAAGACAACCCTGTTAGAAGCAATCCTCGCCCGTACCGGCGCGGTGCAGCGCCAAGGCACGATAGAAGCCGGCACGACGGTCGGCGACGCCAGCAAAGAGGCGCGCAGCCACAAGATGAGCGTCGAGGTCTCGGTCGCCACCACCAGTTTCATGGGCGACAGTTACACCTTTATCGATTGCCCTGGTTCGATCGAATTCATCCATGACATGCGCGCGGTGCTGCCGGCGGTCGACGCGGCGGTCGTGGTCTGCGAGGCCGACGAAAAAAAAGTGCCGCAGCTGCAATTGATCCTGCGCGAATTGGAAGACCTCAACATTCCTCACTTCCTGTTCCTCAACAAGATCGACAAGGCGGACAAGCGCGTGCGCGAGACGCTCAAGCTGTTGCAGCCGGCCTCGCGCGTGCCGCTGCTGCTGCGCCAGATTCCGATTTGGAACGGCGACCTCATCGCCGGCTTTGTCGATCTCGCGCTCGAGCGCGCCCATGTCTACAAGGAGCACGCGGTGTCGGAGGTCATCGAACTCAAAGGCGAGGATCTCGATCGCGAGAAGGAAGCGCGCTTCACCATGCTTGAGACGCTGGCCGATCACGACGACGAGCTGATGGAGCAGTTGCTCGAGGACATCCAGCCGCCGCGCGACAAGGTATTCGATGATCTCGCCAAGGAATTGCGCGAACGGCTGGTCGTGCCGGTGCTGCTCGGCGTCGCCACCCGCTCGAACGGCGTGCTGCGCATGCTCAAGGCGCTGCGTCATGAAGTGCCCGGCGTGGCCGAGACCGTCGCGCGCCTCGGCGCCAAGGTCGGCAACGATCCGCTGGCGCTGGTGCTCAAGACCTTTCACACCACCCACGGCGGGAAGATGTCGGTCGCCCGCCTGCTCGCCGGTCAAGCCGGCGACGGCACCACCTTCAATACGCCCGAAGGCGAGGCCGGCCGGGTATCCGGCGTGTTCAAGATCATGGGCCAGCACTTCGACAAGCGCGGGCAGGCCGTGGCCGGCGAGACGGTCGCCTTCGGCAAGCTCGATCATGCCAAGACCGGCGATACGCTGTCCGCCGGCAAGCAGACGCATGCGGCGCTCGTCCAGATGAAGCCCTATGCGCCGGTGCTCGCGCTGGCGGTGCAGGCCAAGGAGCGCAAGGACGACGTCAAGCTCGGCGCCGCCTTCAGCAAGCTCACCGAGGAGGATCCCTCGCTCAGCGTCGTGCACAACGCCGAGAATCATGAGGTGGTGATCTGGGGCCAGGGCGAGATGCATCTGCGCGTGGCCGCCGAGCGGCTCGGTGAACGTTATGCGGTTCCGGTCGCGACGCGGCCGCCGACGGTCGGCTATCGCGAGACCATCCGCAAGCCGGTCACGGTGCGCGGTCGCCACAAGAAGCAGTCCGGCGGCCACGGCCAGTTCGGCGATACCATGCTGGAGATTAAGCCGCTGCCGCGCGGCTCCGGCTTTAGGTTCGAGGACAAGATTACCGGCGGCGTGGTGCCGCGCAATTACATCCCGGCGGTGGAGGAGGGCGTCATCGACGGGCTCAAGCACGGCCCGCTCGGCTTCCCTGTGGTTGATCTCTCGGTGGCGCTGATCGACGGCTCCTACCACACGGTGGATTCCTCCGACATGGCGTTCCGCATCGCCGGCCGTGTCGGCATCGCCGAAGGTCTGCCGCAGTGCCAGCCGGTGCTGCTGGAGCCGATCCATCTGGTCGAGATCGTCTGTCCGAGCGACGCCACCGCGAAGATGAACGCCATCCTGGCGGGCCGGCGCGGGCAGATCCTCGGCTTCGACACCCGTGAGGACTGGCCGGGCTGGGATACGGTTCGCGCGCAGATGGCGGAAGCCGAGATTGGCGATCTCATCATCGAGGTGCGCTCGGCCACCGCCGGCGTCGGATCGTTCGCTTTCAAGTTCGACCATATGGCCGAGCTCACCGGCCGCACCGCCGACCAGATCATCGCGGCGCGGCGTGCGGCGGAGTAAGCCTTCGTATCGCGCACTCCCATAACCGTGACTTGCCTGTGAAGGCGGGCCGCAGTAGCTGTTGGCGCACGATTCCGCAAGGGCATGCGTCATGAACGTCATTCGCCGCCGCGGCTGGAAAATTCCCGAACGCCTCGCCACGCCCGAGCACCTGGTTTTCAACCGCCGCAGTTTTTTGGTTGGCGGCGCGAGCGCGCTGGTGCTGACGCCGCGTGCCGCCATTGCGCAGCGCGTCTCCGACCTCGCTACGCTGCCGGACCCGACCACCGATCTTTATCCGGCCAAGCGCAACGAGAAATATGCGCTCGACCGTCCGATCACCGATGAGAAGATCAACGCGCACTACAATAATTTCTACGAATTCAATTCGTCGAAGGAAGTCTCCGAGCAGGCGCAAAAGCTCGATATCCGGCCGTGGACGGTGAAGATCGACGGCCTGGTGGAGCAGCCGTTCGAGATCGGAATCGACGAATTGATCCGTAAGATGACGATCGAGGAGCGCACCTACCGCCACCGTTGCGTGGAGGCCTGGAGCATGGCGATCGCCTGGAGCGGTTTTCCGCTCGCCAAGCTGGTCGCGTTCGCCAAGCCGCTCGGCTCCGCTAAATTCGTGCGAATGGAGACCTTCTCGAATCCCAAGCAAGCGCCCGGGCAGCGGCAGACCTGGTTTCCGTGGCCTTATGTCGAAGGCCTCACCATGGCGGAAGCGACCAACGAGCTCGCCTTCCTCGCCACCGGCGCCTACGGCCACCCGATGCTCAAGCAGCACGGTGCGCCGCTGCGGCTGGCGGTGCCGTGGAAATACGGCTTCAAGTCGATCAAGTCGATCGTGCGCTTCAGCTTTACCGAGCAGCGGCCGAAGGGTTATTGGGAAGCGCTGCAGTCGTCCGAATATGGCTTTTGGGCCAACGTCAATCCGGCGGTGTCGCATCCGCGCTGGAGCCAGGCGAGCGAGGAAGTGATCGGCAGCGGCGAGCACCGGCCGACGCTGATCTTCAACGGCTATGGCGACTACGTCGCCGGTATTTACAAGGGCATGGAAGGCGAGCGGCTGTGGGTGTGAGGCAAGTGTGCGTGCAGCCTTCGATCGTTTAGGCACCGTCCCAGCAAATGTCAGGCCCTTTTCTGGGAACCGGCGGGACTACGGATTTCGGATGTCCAACGATGATCGGAGCAACCGGTATATGGTTTGCCGGAAGATTCAGCGCGGCTCTTCCCTCGGGCGTTCCGAGCCAAGTCTGTGCAAACCCGATCCAGCATGTCCCCAATCCGGCGGCGCGCGCCGCCAGCATCAGGTTTTCGGCCGCTAGTGAGCAGTTCTCGACCGCCCACTCCGCCACGCTCGAAATCAAGACCAGCGCCGGCGCATGGTAGAAAATATGGAAGTTCGGATTACTCAGCCGTTCCTGGAAATGATGCAACAGTGCCGCTGGCGGGGTTCGCAGCATATGCGTCTTCGCTTCGTTCGATATGCGGGTGAGGACGGTTTGGTCTCGCGCCACGCAGAACGACCACGGCTGTTGATTGACCGCGCTCGGTGCCTGAATGGCCGCGTCGATCAACTGGCGCAGTGTCTTTTCATCGACTGGCTCGGCAGTGAATTCGCGCACCGCGCGCCGCGTGTAGATCGCTTCCCTGAGGTCCATGGACCCACCGTTGTCAATGTTGATTGCGGACTATAGGCAAGCGGTCATCCCGTCATTTGATCCTGATCAGCCGGCATTCGCTGCCGCTTTAATCCGCGCTATATCGGGGCCATCCGCAAACGGGTATTATCCGCGCGGGGCAAAGGCCGGAGATCTCCATGTCCACCAATCAACCTGACATCAAGGGCTTGCAACGCGCGGTCGCGACCGCGCTGCACGAGCATTGGGTGCTGTTTCTGGTCGAAGGCATAGTGCTGCTGGTTCTGGGCGCGACCGCCATGGCCCTGCCGCTGCTCGCCACGCTGGCGCTGACGATCATCATTGGCTGGCTGTTTCTGGTCAGCGGTGTTGTGGGGCTGATCACGAGCTTCTGGATGCGCCAGGCGCCGGGCTTCTGGTGGTCGCTGATCTCGGCCGTGCTCGGGGTCGTGGTCGGTTTTGTGCTGCTGGCATCGCCGTTGAGCGGCGCGGTCTCGCTCACGCTCGTGCTGATCGTCTTCTTCGTCATCGAGGGCGTCGCCTCGATCATGTTCGCGCTCGATCATAAACGTGAATTGTCCGGCAAGTGGGGCTGGATGCTGGTGAGCGGTATCGTCGACTTGGTGCTGGCCGCGATGATTTTCGGCGGCCTGCCGAGCACGGCAGCCTGGGCGATCGGGCTGCTGGTCGGCATCAATATGGTATTCGGCGGCGCCGCGCTGATCGCCATGGCTATGCACGCACGCAATAGCGCGCGGGCTTAGGGCATGACCGCTACGTCTCCATCTCGCCGGCTTCCGCCTCGGCCAGCTTGTCGCGCCAGTCCTTGCGCTTGAACACGAAGGTGAGCGCCGACAGCCCCAGCATGATGCCGCACGTGATCAGCAGTCCCAGCGAGATCGGCCGGCTGAAAAAGATTAAGTAGTCGCCGTTCGACATGATCAGCGATTGGCGCAGGCTCTGTTCGAACAGCGGCGCGATCACCAGGCCGAGCACGAGCGGCGCCGGGTCGAAGGCGAATTTGCGCAAGGCATAGCCGAGTACGCCCATGATCAGCATGATGTAGACGTCGACGATCGAGTGGCTCACCTCATAGACGCCGACGATGCAGAACATGATGATCAGCGGATAGAGATAAGCGTAGGGGATGCGCAATACGGTCACGAATAGGCCGACCAGCGGCAGATTGAGTGCCAGCAGCATCAGGTTGCCGACATACATCGACGCCACGAAGCCCCAGAACACATCCGGATGCTCGGTGACCAGCTGCGGCCCCGAATTGACGCCGTGCACCATCAGCGCGCCCATCAGCACTGCCGTAATCGGGCCGGTTGGAATGCCGAGCGCCAGCATTGGCACGAAAGCGCCGGTGGAGGCTGAGTTATTAGCCGACTCAGGTCCGGCGACGCCGGCCACAGCGCCATGGCCGAATTCTTCCGGATGCTTGGAGACACGGCGCTCCAGTGCATACGAAAGAAAGCTGGAAATGATGTGCGCGGAACCCGGAATAATGCCGATGATGAAGCCGAGCACGCTGCCGCGCGCGATCGGCATGATGGATTCGCGCCATTCTTTCAGGTTCGGGAGCAGTTCGCGGAATTTCGGCGCGATGACTTCGCCGACCACTGTGTGGCTCGGCGTCGATAGGATTTCGCCGAGGCCGAACAGGCCGACCGCCACCGGCACGATGCCGATGCCATCGCCGAGTTCGGCAAGGTCGAAGCTGTAACGAAAATGGCCAGTCATGTTGTCGATGCCGACCATGCCGAGCAGCAGGCCGATGCAGGCCATCAGCAGCGTGCGCACCAGCGACGACGATGACATGTAGGCGAGGAAGATCAGGCCCAGGGTCAACATCGCCGTGTATTCCGGCGGGCCGAACTTCAAGGCGATGGTCGCGAGCGGCGGCGCTACTAATGTGAGCATGATCACGCCGAAGGTGCCGGCGACCCAGGAGCCCACGGCGGCGATGCAGAGCGCGGCGCCGGCGCGACCCTTCTTGGCCATGGCGTTGCCGTCGATACAGGTCATCACCGACGAGGCCTCGCCCGGAATGCGCATCAGGATCGAGGTGGTCGAGCCGCCGTATTGCGAGCCGTAATAGATGCCGGCCAGCATCACGACCGCCTTGGTGACATCGAGGCCGAAGGTCGCCGGCAACAGGATGCTGATGCCCGATAGCGGCCCGATGCCCGGCAGCACGCCGACGATGGTGCCGACGAAGCAGCCGAGAAACGCGTACCACAGCACGTCCGGCTGCAGCGCGACCGAGAAGCCGAGCAAAAGGCTGTGCAGCGTGTCCATCAGAACCCGAAGATGCCGCGGTCGAGCGGCGTCTTCAGCGCCACGGAGAAGAGCCAGTAGGTGACAAGGGTGATCGCCGCGCTGTAACCGGCTGCAGAGAAGGCGTTGCGGCGCTCGGCGCCGCAGATCAGGGCGA